>JANWVU010000005.1 GCA_025056465.1 Verrucomicrobiia bacterium
GATGTTGGCCTTGGTAGCGCAGTGGACGGATTTGCGTCCTTCAGCGCGGGCCACCTCGAAGGCGAGTCGGACAATCTTTTCGCACCCTTTTGCGGAAATTAATTTGAGACATTGCGCGACGCTGGGAGTTTGCATGTGTTCGATGCCGGCATAGAGATCTTCGACGTTTTCGCGCACGACGATGAGGTCCACTCCACGACCGCTGTACGGGGTGGGCACGCCCGGTAGCTCGCGCACGGGGCGCAGGTTGCCGAAGGTCTCAAACAGTTTGCGAAGGGTAACGTTGGCGCTCTTCTCACCGTAGCCAACCGGGGTTTCGAGCGGTCCTTTTAGTGCAATGCGGGTGCGGCTGATGGCTTCGATGGTGTCTTTGGGCACGCCGGACGCGATGCCTTTTTTGAAGACAGAAGCACCGGCTTCGGCTTCGATCCATTCGATGCCGACACCGGTGGCATCAATCAGTTTGCGTGCCGCGGCCACAACTTCGGGGCCAATGCCATCGCCGGGAATGATGGTGACTTGTCGCTTGCTCATGAAGCTCTCCTCGATTGGGCGAAGTGATTTAGCTTGGTGGCGCGGTTGTTTGCGAGCAAAATCCTCGATCGGCGCAGGAGCGAGACAGCGATGAAAACGGACGCAACGCCCCTTGTGGGCGTGATCATGGGAAGTGATTCGGATTTGCCGACGATGCAGCAGGCGGCGGATGTGTTGCGCGAGTTTGGTGTGCCGCACGAAGTGCGGGTGGTCAGCGCGCATCGCACGCCGCTAGACATGGCGCGGTACGGACGCAGCGCGGCGAGACGCGGTTTGAAGGTGATCATCGCGGGGGCCGGTGGTGCGGCTCACTTGCCCGGTATGGTCGCCAGCCACACGACGCTACCGGTCATCGGGGTGCCGATTGAGAGCCGCGCCTTGAAGGGGTTGGACTCGCTGTTATCTATCGCGCAAATGCCCTCGGGCGTGCCGGTGGCGACGGTCGCGATTGGCAACGGGAAAAATGCCGGCCTGTTGGCGGTGGCGATTTTGGCGGCGTTCGACCCGGCTTTACAGCGGCGGTTGGCGGCTTATCGGCGGCGGATGGCGCGCGAGTCGCGTGAGAAGAATAAAAAGGCACCGTTTGCGGAGCCGGCGCGGTAGGGTTGCTGGCGTCATCGGCGGCCGGTGACGTTATTCGAACGTGAGTTTCGGCACCTCAACGCGCCTCAGCCGCCACGCGTTATCCTGTTTTCGGAAGAACAGGCGAAATCGCTCGGTAAACAACTCAACCTCGCCGGCACCCTCGGTGGGAGTGGCCAACACCTTGGCGACGAATGTGACGGTGGCGTGGGTCGCATCTGGAACAATTTCCGTAACGGTGTCGCTGCGCAGGACGACAAACGTGCGATACTGCATGCGCACGTTGCGCACCGCCATCAGTAGACCGTGTTTATCCAGCCCCCGCTCATCGGAATAGTCGTTAGCGATGTAGCCCTCGAGGGCGAGCAGATTGGACCGCTCCACGGCGCGTTGCATCGCCGAGAGGGTTCTGAGGACTCGTTGTTCTTCGGTGACGGTCAGCCGTTTTGCCAACCACCAGCCGACACCGATTACGACCAGCAGTGCCACGATGCGTGCGGCCCAACGCATAAGCGCATTGTATCAGGCGACCGGCAGCCCACCAGCTTCGGCGTTCGCCAGTATGGTGGACGCTTGCGTGAGAGTGCGAACCGGGAGAAAGCTTTGCGGTTGTGCTGGAGCGCGGGCGCCGCGTACATTCACATCCATGGATCAAGCGCGGTTGCGACAATTGCTCGAAGGGGTTCGGGCAGGTCGGTGTTCGGTGGAGCAGGCGATGCGGCAGTTGAAATCGTTGGCGATTCATGATTTGTCGTTCGCGCGGCTGGACGGTCATCGTGCCGTGCGCAAGGGATTCCCCGAGGTTGTCTATTGCGAAGGAAAAACCCCGGCGCAGGTGGCGGCGATTGTGCGGAAGTTGGTGCGGCATCATGATCACGTCTTGGCAACGCGGGCGGCGCCGGAGGTTTACCGGGCGGTGAGACGAGTTGCGCCGCGTGCCCGATACCACGCGGAAGCTCGCGCCATAACGGTGGAGCGCAAGCCGGTGCCGAAACGTCCCGGCGTGGTGGCCGTGTTGTGCGCCGGTACGACGGACATTCCGGTAGCCGAGGAGGCGGCGGTGACTGCTGAGATCATGGGTAATCAGGTGCGGCGGTACTACGATGTAGGTGTGGCGGGACTTCACCGGTTACTGGCGGTCAACGAGGAGTTGTTCGATGCGAATGTGTTGGTGGTGGTCGCTGGGATGGAAGGCGCGTTGCCCAGCGTGGTCGGGGGATTGGTGGACAAGCCGGTGATTGCGGTGCCAACGTCGGTGGGCTACGGCGCGAGTTTTGGCGGGCTGGCGGCGTTGCTGGCGATGTTGAACACTTGCGCCAGCGGCGTGACGGTCGTCAACATTAACAACGGGTTTGGCGCAGGATACGCAGCCAGTTTGATCAACGCGCTAGCTGCGTCGGGCGCGAGCCGGTAGGATTGGTGCGGTGAAAATTCTCTATCTCGATTGTTTTGCCGGTGTCAGCGGCGACATGTTGCTCGGCGCGCTGGTGGACGTGGGGGTGGCCGAGGACCGATTGCGGACGGAGTTGGCCAAGTTGGATCTGGATGGTTTCGCGGTGCAGACACGGCGCGTGGTGAAACAAAACATCGCGGCGGTGAAGTTCGATGTTTGGACGACGGGTCACGCGACCGAGGTGCAACACGGCGCGCATTCGCATCGAGGGTACCGTGAGATCGTGGCGATGATCGACCGCAGCAAGCTTTCGGTGTCAGTGAAACGGCGCGCGGGGAATGTGTTTCGTCGAATCGCGGAGGCTGAGGCGCGGATCCATCAGGTGCCGGTCGAGCAGGTTCACTTTCATGAGATCGGCGCGGTGGATTCGATTGTGGACATCGTGGGGACATGTGTTGCGCTGGAGCTGTTGGGCGTGGAGCAGGTGCAGGCGCGACCGCCGCCGTTGGGAACGGGTTTTGTGGAGACGGCGCACGGACGATTTCCGGTGCCGGCGCCGGCGACGCTGGAATTGTTGCGAGGAGTGCCGGTCGCGTCGTCGGCCTTTGCCGCCGAATTGGTGACTCCGACGGGCGCGGCGTTGCTGGTGGAGTTTTGTGAAAGTTTTGGGCCGATGCCGGCGCTAACGATTGAGCGGATCGGTTATGGAGCCGGTAGCCGTGATTTGGAGAAAACGCCGAACGTGTTGCGCGTTGTGTTGGGGGAGGCGGCGACGGTGGCGGGTGCAGCGGAGACCGACTCGGTAGTGTTGCTAGAGACCAATTTGGATGACGCGAATCCGCAGTGGTGCGGAGCGCTGACGGAGGAGTTGTGGGCGGCCGGTGCGTTGGATGTGTGGGTGACGCCCGTCCAGATGAAGAAACAACGGCCCGGCGTGGTGGTGTCGGCATTGGCTGCGCCGGGCGCGGTGGACCGGTTGGCGGAGGTGATGTTTCGGCATTCCACGACGTTTGGCGTGCGCAGCACGGTGATGCAACGACGGAAGTTGGCGCGAGAACAGGTCGAGGTGGAGACACCATTCGGTAAAATTGAGGTGAAAGTGGGGCGGTTGGCCGGTAAGATTTTGACGTGGGCGCCCGAATACGAATCCTGCCGGGCGGCGGCCCGGCAGGCGGGTGTACCGGTCCGCTTGGTCTGGGAAGCAGCGATGAGGTGTCGGCATGATTGATAAGGAGCTGTTGGAAATTTTGGCGTGTCCGAAATGCAAAGCGCCTGTGCGGGAGGAAGGCGAGTGGTTGGTGTGCACGAACCCGCAGTGCGGTTTGCGCTACCCGGTGAGGGACGGCATTCCGGTGATGTTGATTGACGAGGCACAACCGCCCGCCGGGCCGAAGTCTTAGGCCACGGTCAAAGCCCATCGCGTGAGACGTGTATGAGTGAACCGACGCTCTCGGTCATTATTCCTGCGTGGAACGAGGAGAAAAACATCCCTCGCGTGGTGGCCTCCATCCGTCGCGCGGCGGAGCGGTACCAGCAGGAACGTGGCGGGGAGGTGGAGATTATCGTCGTGGACAACAACAGCTCCGATCGCACAGCAGAGGTGGCGCGGTCGCTGGGCGTAACGGTTGTGCATGAACCGGTCAACAACATCGGCAAGGCGCGCAATGCCGGTGCCCGCGCGGCGCGGGGCAGGTACATCGCGTTTTGCGATGCCGACAACGAGATCACGGAAAACCTTCTGGTGCTAATCCACGATCATCTCGAAGACCCACGCATCGTGGGAGGCGGCACGTGGATTGAGCCGGCGCGCCGCAATTTGAAAATCAATTTTTTCTACTTTCTTTGGGGTATCTATGTGCGGTTTAGCGGTGTGGGGGTCGGTATGATGCACTGCCGGCGCGATGATTTTTGGTCTTTCGGCGGGTTTGATGAGACGATTTATGCGGCCGAGGATGTGCAATTGGCCTACGACTTGAAAAAGCTCGGTCGGCCTCGCGGACAAAAGTTTGAGCTGATTCGCAAGGGATGGATTATCACCAGCACACGCAAGATTGATCAAACGCCGTTTTGGACAATGGTCGCCAAGCTGATTGGGTTTGGGTTTGGATTGCAGAAGAAGATTCGGGATAAGCAATACTGCGAGCACTGGTACGAAAAAGCCGCTCGTTAGGTCTATGCCGCGGGCGGGGTAGGTGGATTGATGGGTGGCGGTTTTTGACGGTTGCGGCGCCAGCGGCGCGTTGCACGAATGGCTTCGCGACCGAGTCGGCGCTTGAGCCGACGCGCCCAAACGAAATCCGCCGCCAAAATCGTCAGCCCGATGAGGATCAACGGAATGCCTGGCCCCGGTAGGACGAGCAAGGCGCTACCCACCAACGAAAGGGCGACACCGACAGAAATCCGCACGATCCTTTGGCCGTGTTGCAGCACGCAGTTCGTCACGCTCGAAATGATATGCAAAAATGCTGTTGGAACCAACTTCAGTCCGCCACCGCTGCATGCAGGTGTTCGTCAGCGCGAAGCTGGCATCCTTTGTCGGCCCCCGGTGGGGACTAGGGCGATCAGAATTCACGCGGCCGAACTTGTTGCGGGTTTGTGAGCCCGACTCGCATCAGTGCGAACGAGCGGGGCGTGCTCGCGCAGAAATGTAAACCGGGATGGCGGAAATCCACACCTTGCTGCGCTGGCACCGGTGGTGCTTGAGGAAATTGCACCCTATTCCACACCCTACCTCGTCGAAGGCGCTTCTCCACGCCTCCCAAAACGGGCCGAGGGGTTGACCAAGCCCCTCGGCCTCCCGCCTTTCCAGAGACCAACGATGCCCTTTCTCACCACTCGCGAAACTCGTGTCGCAGCGACAATTCTCGATATACATCGCGTGGCAATTGTGCCACAAACCGAGATGGTCGGAGGAAGCTACCGCCGTCGCCATTTGCGCGAAACATCGGGTAGGTCAGGTACAACTCATCCCGCGCGCGGGTGACCGCCACATAGAACAACCGTTGCTCCTCCTCTTCCGCCCCGGGTTTTTCCAACGAGCGCGCCAGTGGAAATAGACCGTCGCCCAGACCAATCACAAACACCACGCGCCACTCCTGACCCTTGGCCTGATGCACGGTGCTCAACCGCACACACTCGCGCGACCGGTTTTGCTCCCAATTTGCGTCCTCGGCCTCAACGTTCGTCAAAAGAGCCAATTGTCCCAAAAACTCCTCCACCGATCCGAACTGTGTCGCGAACAACGCCAGTTGATGGATATCTTCCAGTCGTTGAGCGGCGTTCGCGAACTTGCGTTTCGCATAGTCGGCATAAAACCCTTCCTCAGCCAATTCGAGCAACTCATCGGGAGTGGTTGTACTCACCGTCGCGGGGAGGGGAGCTTGCTCTTGAGGCGATTCTTTCGTTGAAGCAGCGTCTGTCGCCATGCGGCCCTCTCGATAGGTCGACACCACCTTTGCCAACGTTGTGGCCAATCTCTGCCATTCCGGAGCCGCCTTTTTCGGCACCGGCAACCGTTGGAGCCGTTCGCGTAAGATGCGATCGGAATCTCGGCCGCGCTCACCGTGGTGCGCCAGTTTTGCCGGTGGCTCCTCGCGCAGACTCGTCGCCACGTCGGTCCACAACCGTTGCGCCGAGGCGGGGCCAATGCCGGTAACCAACTGCGCGAGCCGGAGGAACGAAACCTCGTCGTGCGGATTGACCGCCAACCGCAGAAAACAGGCGATGTCCTTAATGTGCGCTTGCTCAAAGAATCGCAGACCGCTGGTGATGACGTAGGGGATTTGCTGACGTGTCAGCTCCAATTGCAACTCCATCGCCTGATAATGCGCCCGGTACAACACCGCGATCTCGTTCAACGCGATGCCTTCAGCGCGCAGCTCTTGGATGCGTTGGGCGACAAATTTCGCCTGCTGATCGGCATCCACACACGCGACCGACCACGGTTTACCACCGCCCTTTCGCGTTGGGGTTAGCGTCTTGGTGAACGTGTGCGGTTGATCATGCATCACGGCGTTGGCCAGTGTAAGCACGCCGGGCACACTGCGGTAGTTCCACTCGATCTTGAAAATCTTTGTCTGAGGGTACCGGCGTGGGAACTCGAGAATGTTGCGGTGATCCGCGCCGCGCCACGAATAAATGGCCTGTGCGTCGTCACCCACGACCATCAGGTTGCAGCGCGGTTGGGCAATCACATCCACGAAGTCTGCCTGAAGCCGATTGGTGTCTTGATACTCATCCACCAAGATGTGCAGAAATTGCTCCCGGTACCTCTCGGCCAAACTGGGGTGCTCGCGCAACAATGTCAGCGGACGGGCCAGCAGATCGTCGTAATCCAGAAGGTTTCCCGACCGCTTTCGTTGCTCGTAGGCGCGGCGGATTTTTTCGATGCCATCCTGCAGGTGTAAGAAGTAGTCCCACTGGTCCGTCAATACGTCAGCCAGCGATCGCCCGGTGTTTACCGCCAACGAAAACATCTCGGCCAGCACCTCCGGCTTCGGAAAGCGGTCGTGACGCACATCAAATTTTGCATCGTTGAGGCAGGCGTCGAGCAGCGCTTTTTGATCCTCCCGATCGAGAATCGTGAAATCTCGGGACAAACCCAGCAGTTCGGCATGCCGGCGCAACAACCGATGTCCCACATGATGAAACGTGCCACCCCAAATTGCCGACACGTCTGTGGGCAAGAGGGACGCCACGCGGTTCACCATTTCGCGCGCGGCTTTATTAGTGAAGGTGAGCAAGAGCACGCGCCACGGCGCGACCCCGTGTTCCACCAACCACGCCACCCGGTAGGTTAGCGTTCGCGTTTTGCCCGAGCCCGCGCCGGCAATCACCAACAACGGGCCGTCCCCGGCGGTGACCACGGCCAACTGTTGCGGGTTTAACTCCCGCTCGTAATCCACTTTCAGCCGGCGGCCCGCCGACGGTGTTCGCAAAATGTACTCTTCGGTCACGACTCCCCCCGTGCAGCCGGCTGAGCTACTGCAATGAAATCAACCAAATTTGTCCGAGCCAGACGGCCAAAACCAAACCAACCGCCGCCAACACCGCGCCCGGCATGAGCTTGTGAGTTTGGAAATACCGGTAGCCCATCACCACCGCCAGTGCCAACGCCGCCAGCGCGCCGACCGGCACGGCCCACGCCTGTCGCACCACCATCAACCACCCACTTGCCTCCAACACGCCGCCGAGCACGATCGCGGAGATGAGCGACGCGCGGCTACCGGCCCGCACAAACGCAAACACGCCACCCGCAATCACCGCCAAGCCAACCACCACCGTTGCCACACCTGCTATTTCCATGTCACCGAGCCTAACAACCCCGCCCCAAAACGCAACCTCTCACGCGGAAGCGCCGCATCCTTGACGCTGCTGGCGCGGTGCTTGAAGATGGTGCGAAATGCGTGTGACGTTTCTCGGAACCGGTACTAGCCACGGCGTGCCGATGATCGGCTGCGCCTGCGCGGTGTGTCGCTCCTCGGACCCGCGCAACCACCGGCTGCGGCCGGCGATTTTAGTTGAGGAAGCCGGTACGACCGTGTTGGTGGATGCGCCACCGGATTTTCGCACGCAAGCACTCCGCGCCGGCTTGCTACGACTCGACGCGGTGTTACTGACCCACGCGCACGCCGACCACATTCTGGGGATGGACGACCTGCGGGCATTCACAGAAAAAACCAATCGCGCCATGCCGGTTTGGGCAACGCCGCGGTGCCTGGAGGCGGTGCGGCGGGTTTTTGCATACGCCTGCACGGACCGGCCGACCTGGGTCACCGTGCCGCGATTCGAGTTGAATCCGCTCACGGATGCCGAAGCGATTCGCATCGGTTCGCTTGAGGTCCTGCCCATGCAACTGCCGCACGGTACTGTGGAGGTGACCGGGTTCCTATTTAGCAACCGCGTGGCGTATCTGACGGATTGCAACGATGTGCCGGCGGATGTGGTGGCCCGGTTGCGCGGGGTACCGGTGTTGATACTCGATGGACTTCGTCATCGGCCCCACCCCACGCACCTAACCATTGCTCGCGCGGTGGAGCTTGCTGGTGAAATCGCCGCGCGCCAAACGTATCTCACTCACATTTGCCACGAGGTGGAACACGCCGCCGCGGAGGCCAGCCTACCGGCTCACGTGCGGCTGGCCTATGACGGTTTGGAGCTGGAGGTATGAAACGCAGTTTCCTGACGGCTTGTTTTGCCGCGAGCCAAGTAGCCGACCAAGGGTGACTACCGAATGAAATTTCACCCACCATTTCGATTCATTTGTCACATCATCCGCGCGGTGTGTGGCTGGATGGTGACCGGGGGGGTGATGGTGCTGTCTGCGCACGGCGCAGCCCACCCGGAAGCCCACCGGGTGCTGCTGGTGCACAATGCCAACGAGCCGGGAGGACTCGAGCTGGCGGAGCATTACCGGCAGTTGCGCGGCGTGCCGACCAACAACATGGTCGCCATTCGCACGCGCGTGGCGGAGACGATTACGCGGGAGGAGTTTCAGCGTGAGATTCTGGAACCGTTACGCGGTGTGATTCGGGAGCGGCCATCCATTTACTACGTGGTAACCTTCTACGGCGTTCCGCTTCGCATTGAGCACGACCCCACCGTGGGGGAGTTGCCAATGCCCGAAAACTCACCGGCGGAGTTTCAGCACAATCGCGCGTCGGTGGACAGCGATCTGGCCGTGCTGCTGCGCGATGGGGTGCCGCTGCGAGGCGCGGTGACGAATCCGTTTTTCGGCTGGCGCGGCGCGTTTGGCGCGACCACGTTGCCGCGCCGGCTGGCGTTGGTGGGACGGCTGGATGGGCCGGATCCAGCAACCGTGCGCCGCATGATGGACGATGCGGTGCGCATCGAACGCGTGGGGCTTGCCGGGCGGGTGTATCTGGATGCACGCGGCATTCAGAATGGCGATGGTTACCAGCAAGGGGACGATTGGTTGCGGGACGCAGCGGTGGCGTTTCGCGAGGCCGGTTTTGAGGTGGAGTTGGACGAACGTGGCGAAACCTTACCGGCGGATGCCGCGGTCACCGATGCGGCGGTGTACGCCGGTTGGTACGCGCATCACGCGGACGGACCGTTTGCGCGAGAGGATTTTCAATTCCTACCGGGCGCGGTGGCTTATCACATTCACTCGTTCAGCGCGGCGAGTGTGCGCACGCGCACGGCGCACTGGTGCGGTCCGTTGTTGGCGCGGGGCGCGGCGGTGACGGCCGGCAATGTGTACGAGCCCTATCTGTCGCTGACCCCGCACGTCAATATTTGGATCCGTCGCTTGCTCGATGGCAGCACGTGGATCGAAGCGCTGTATGCGAGCGTACCGGCGTTGAGCTGGCAGACGACGATGATTGGCGATCCGTTGTATCGGCCATTCGCGGTCTCGATTGGGCCGCAACTGGCGATGGCCGAGCGCGACGAACACCCCTATGCAGACTGGGTTTTCGTGCGTCACATCAACTTGCTTCGCGCTCAGGGGCGCAACGATGAAGCGTTGACGCTCGCGCGACGACTCGCCGAGCAACGACGCAGCGCCACACTGTGGGAGAAAGTCGGTGATTTGTTGATGGCTGAGGACAAAACGTCCGATGCCATCGAAGCCTACCGGCGCGCGTGGGAGGGGATGCCACGCGGCTGGGCGTGGGTTCGCGTGGGGCGCAAACTCGCAGACTTGGAGACCGCGCGCGCAAACGAGGCCGCGGCCGAGATCTACCGGCGTGCCGTTGTGGAATGGGTGAACGGAGTGGGGCCGCGCACGGAACAAAGGGAGTGACACCGCCGGCGGCGTTTTGTTATAGCGCAACCTCACCGATGAAACTGGCGGTGCCGAAGGAGACGCGGCCGGGGGAACGACGTGTGGCCATCACACCGGATGTGGTGGGGTTGCTCAAGAGAGCCGGGCTCGACGTGGTGGTGGAATACTCGGCCGGTAGGGCGGCGCATTTTACCGACGCGGAATATCAACAAGCGGGCGCGGAACTCGCGGCCGATGTATGGCGCGAGGCCGACGTGCTCGTGAAGGTGCAACCGCCGAGTGCCGAAGAGGTGATGCGGTTGCGAGCCGGTGCGGTGCTGGTGTCGTTGTTGCAGCCGGCAGCCAACGCGGAACGCATCGCGGAGCTGGCCCACCGGCAGGTGACCGCGCTGGCGTTGGAGTTGTTGCCGCGGATCAGTCGCGCGCAGAAGATGGATGTGCTGACCTCGCAGGCCACCGTGGCGGGATATCTGGCGGCGTTGATGGCGGCGCAACGGCTCAGCAAGTTCTTTCCGATGTTGATGACAGCAGCCGGTACGATTCCGCCGGCGAAAGTGTTGGTGCTCGGCGCGGGTGTGGCCGGGTTGCAAGCAATTGCCACGGCACGTCGGCTGGGTGCGTTGGTGTGGGGTTACGACGTGCGGCCGGTAGTCAAAGAACAGGTGGAAAGCCTGGGCGCAAAGTTTTTGCAATTTGAGCTGGCGACGAAAGAGACACAAGACGCCGGTGGGTATGCGCGGGAGTTGTCGGCGGAGGACAAAGCCCGGCAACAGGCGTGGTTGGCGGAGAAGACGCGCGAGTTTGACGTGGTGATTTCGACGGCATTAATCCCCGGTAAACCCGCGCCACGGTTGATTACGCGGGCCACGGTGGAGGCGATGCGACCGGGTTCGGTGATTGTGGATTTGGCGGCAGAGGCCGGTGGGAATTGCGAGGTGACACGGCCCGGTGAGGACGTCGAGCATCACGGGGTGTGGGTGTTGGGGCCGATCAATGTGCCGAGCCAGATGCCGACGCACGCCAGCCAAATGTTTGCGCGCAACGTGACGGAGCTGGTGCGGTTGTTGGTCAAGGACGGCAAGCTCGCGTCGGATTTCAACGACGAAATCATCAAGGCGATGTGTGTGACGCACGAGGGAAAGGTGATGCGAACATGAGCGAGAGCGGCATGACGTTGTTTGTGATTTTCGTGCTGGCGACGTTGCTGGGCGTGGAAGTGATCAAAAAAGTGCCCGCGTTGTTGCACACGCCGTTGATGTCCGGCTCCAACGCGATTTCCGGCATCACGTTGATCGGCTCGATGGTCGTGGCCGGATGGGGCGCGACGCGGTTGGCGACCGTGCTGGGCACGGTGGCGGTGGCGTTGGCGATGATCAACGTAGTCGGCGGCTATCTCGTGACCAACCGGATGCTGAAGATGTTCAAAGCGAAGCGCGATCCGAATGCACCGTCATGAGCCGCGCGTGGATTATTGAGCTGGCGTATTTGGCGGCGGCGGTGTGTTTCGTGGTGGGGTTCAAATGGATGTCATCGCCGTCCACGGCGCGGCAGGGCAATTTCATCTCGGCGATCGGGATGTTGGTCGCGGTGGTGGTGACGTTGTTGGACCAACATATCGTCAGCTTCACCTGGATCATCGTGGGCGGTGGGATTGGCGCGGCGCTCGGTGCGTGGATGGCGCAGGCGGTGAAGATGACCGCCATGCCGCAGATGGTGGCGATTTTCAATGGGTTTGGGGGTGGGGCGTCGGCGTTGGTGGCAGCGGCGGAATGGCATCGGTTGGCGTTGCCGCAATTTGAGTTTCCGGTGGGCACGGCGGTGAGCATTTATGCGAGCACGCTGGTGGGCGCGGTGACGTTTTCCGGTAGCATGGTGGCGGCAGCCAAATTGCAAGAGCTGATCAGTGGTCGGCCGATCCTGTTCAAGGGCCAGCATATTGTGAATGCGATGGTGCTGCTGGCGATTGTGGGTCTGGCCGTGTACCTCACGCGCGAGCACGCGGCGGGTGGGTGGTTTCTTGTGTTGAACGGGCTGGCGCTGTTGCTCGGGGTGCTGTTGGTGATTCCGATTGGTGGCGCGGACATGCCGGTGGTGATTTGTTTGCTGAATTCGTACTCGGGCGTGGCGGCGGCGTTGACCGGGTTTGTAATCCACAATCACGGTTTGATTATCACCGGGGCGTTGGTGGGTGCGTCGGGATTGATCCTGACGCAAATCATGTGCAAGGCGATGAATCGCTCGCTGGCCAACGTGTTGTTTGGGGGTGTCGGCGCGGTGGCCGGTGGGCCAGCCGGTACCACAACGAAAGCCGGTCACGTTAAGTCCATCCAACCGGAAGACGCGGCGGCGTTGCTGGCCTACGCCAGCACGGTGGTGTTTGTGCCCGGCTATGGTCTGGCGGTGGCACAAGCGCAACATCAGGTGCGGGAGTTGGCGGATCTGTTGGAGAAGCGAGGGGTGGATGTGAAATACGGGATTCATCCGGTCGCCGGTCGGATGCCGGGCCATATGAACGTGTTGCTGGCGGAGGCCAATGTGCCCTACGACAAGCTCTACGACATGGACGCCATCAACCCGCATTTCGAGCGGACGGATGTGGTGTTGGTGGTTGGGGCCAATGACGTGGTCAATCCCGCCGCGCGCACCGCACCGAACAGTCCGTTGTACGGCATGCCGATTCTCGATGTGGATAAAGCGCGGCAGGTCATTTTCATGAAACGCAGCTTGAACCCGGGTTTTGCCGGGGTGGACAACGAGCTGTTCTATCTCGACAAAACCTCGATGCTGTTCGGCGATGCGAAAGCGTCGCTGACGGCAGTGATCAACGCGGTCAAACAACTCTAATTTGCCTCAATCGTTTCGGTGTGCCGGCGCAGCCGCCGCTGACTTGCGGTGCCGGTGGTCGGCTGATAGGGTGCGGAGGCCGTGATTGCAGCGGTTTTTCTCGAGCACACCATCCCGCGCGTCATTGTGGTGTTTGGGCTGGCGGCGGCCGTGGGTTTCACCATGTGGTGGCTGGCGCGCGCGTTGCGCAGTGAGGGTGCGGTGCGGTGGGTCTTAGTCGCGCTGCGTGGGGCATTTTTGCTGGGGCTGGGTTGGTGTTTGTTGCGTCCCGCGTGGAAGGACACGGTGGCGCAATTGATTCGTCCGCGCGTGGCGATTCTGTTGGATGTCTCGGCGAGCATGAGTTTGGCCGCGCCGGGGCAACCCAGCCGGTGGGACGTGGTACAGCAGGTGTTGCGTCAACCGTGGCGCGACGAATTGGCCGCGCGGACGGAAGTCGAGGTTTATCCTTTCGACGCTGAGTTGCACGGGCGGGTCCAGGACATCGGTGATTTGGTCCCGCGAGGAACCACTACGCAGTTGCAGCGATCGTTGGAGTCGTTGCGCGAACGCTATCGGGGTCAACCGTTGGCGGCGGTGGTGGTGCTTAGTGATGGGTTGGACGCGCGCGAGCCGGGGCCGGTATCGGGCTGGGACTGCCCGATTTTCACCGTCGCGCTCGAGGCACCGGCTGTGTGGGAAGAGACGCCCGATGTGCGGGTGCTAAATGTCGAGACGCCGCGTCGGGTGGTGGTGGGTTGGGAAAGTGAACTGACCGCCGTCGTCGCCGGTAGCGGCACGGGCGGGCGGGTGTTCACAGTACAATTGTTGCGCACCAATGCGCTGCTGGCCGAGCAGCCGGTGCAGTTGCCGGCGGAGGGTGGTGCGCGTCCGGCGAAATTCAAGCTCAGCCACCCGGAAGTAGGATCGTTTACATACACCGTGTGGGTACCGCCGCTGGCCAACGAGACCGTGACCAACGACAATGCGATGGCCGTGGCCGTGCAGGTCGTGGACACCAAAAACCGGTTGCTGTATTTGGAAGGGCCGCCCCGATTCGAATCGAAGTTCCTGACGCGCGTGTTGCAGGCCAACCCCGCCGTCACGCCGTTGATTTTTTTGCAAGGGCCGCAGGGCCGGTATTTCACCGTCGGCCAACGCGGAGCAATGACGACCGAGTTGACGCCGGATCAGTTGACGCAGGTAAAAATTTTGATCTTGGGCGACATCACGGCGGCTGCGTTGGGCGAAGCCCGCGCACAGGCTGTGGTGCGATTCGTCACCGAGGGCGGCAGCCTCGTGGTGTTGGGGGGCGCGCGTGCCTGGGATAAAGGCGGTCTCGTGGACACGGCGTTGCGCGAGTTGTTGCCGGTACGACGACCTGCCGGGGGACGTCCGACGGAAGGGCGTTTTGCGCTGCGATGGACGAGCGAGGGACGCGCTCACCCGGCGTTTGCTGGTGCGGAGCAGTTGCCGCCGGTGCTCACGGTGTTTGGAGGCAGTGCGCTGGCGCCGGGAGCGGTGGTGTTGGTGGAGACCGAACAGGGCGACCCGATCATCGCCGCGCAACGGTTTGGTCAGGGCAAGGTCGCGGTGGTGCTAACCGATTCATTATGGCGGTGGCGTTTGGAGCCGGGCACGGAGCGCGCCTACGACAAGTTTTGGGCGCGCATGCTGGAGTGGCTGACGCCAGCAGCCGAGGAATTGCCCGCCCACCGCATCGAATTGTCTGCCGATGCCGAGCAGTACTCTTTCGGCCAGCTGGCTTCGCTGCAGGCGCGGTTGACGACGGAGACGCCGGGGGTGGATGTTCAGTGTGAGATTCGCGCGCCGGGCGGACGAAAGATTTTGTTTCCCATGACCGCCCAACCGTTCACGGCAGCCGGTGGGGCGACGTTTCAGGGGTACCGGCTCGAATTCACGGCACCGGAGTCGGGGTTGTACACGGCCACAGCGCGGGCTCAGGTGGAAGGCGCAACGGTGGAATCGGAGCCGGTATCTTTTTATGTGCGCGCACATTCACCGGAGTTGGCGCCCCGACCGGCAAACGAAGCGTTGCTGCGCGCCATCAGCGAGGCCACCGGTGGCCGGTACGTCACGCCGTCCGAGCTGGCGGAGGCGTTGCGCGCGTTGGATTTGACGGCGACCGAGGAACAACGCGCGACCTACCGGAGTTTGTGGAACACGTGGCCGGTGTTGCTGGGTCTGCTGGGATTGTTGACGGCGGAATGGTTTTTGCGAAAGCTCCGCAACTTGCCCTGACCGCACGAACGGAAGCGGACCGGTCGCGATCAAACCGCAGGACGTTCCACGAGGCGGCTGGCCCCACCGGTAGGGTTGAGTTGGGCTAGCGGCGCGCCGTATTTTTAGGCCGGTAGGTCTTTGCCGGTGGTGGTGATGGTGAGTTTGCCGTGTTTGACGCCTTTGGCGGTGAGCAGAGCATCGGCCACCTGACGAATCCGGTCGGCTCGCCCGCGCACGGCGAGGACTTCGAGACAGTTGTGGTGATCGAGGTGGACATGCAACGTGGCGATGATCAGGTCGCTGTGGTCATGTTGGATGTCGGTGAGCAGGTCCAACAGATGAGGTTTGTGATGGTCGTAGACCAATGTGATGGTGCCGGCGATTTCGTTGTGACCAAGTTGTTGTTGGTGCTCGACGAGTTGAGCGCGTACCATGTCGGCCACGGCTTGCGACCGATTTTTGTAGCCTTTGGCGCGCACCAGTTGATCGAAATCACGCGCGAGTTTTTGGTCGAGCGAGACGCTAAATCGGGTGACCGTTTCCATCGGCTGAGGCCAGTCTAGGGACGGTGGTAGGCTTGTCAAGCGACGCGGGCGAGTGTTAGCATCCACCGCGCGATGGCAGAATTGGCGGTGACGCGGCGGCCGCGCAACGTGGATTGGAAACGCGCGGCCGCGCTTTTGTATGGCGACTGGGGCACGAGCAAAGCCTATGTCGTCGGAATTGCCTTCGCACTGGCGGGCTATGCGTCGTTCTGGTTTGTGCTGGCGGTGAGCGTGCTGACGGCCATCGTTGGCATCAACTACATTTGGGTTTGCAAATACTTTCCCGAAGGCGGTGGCGTGTATTCGGCGGCGCGAGCGCACTCGCGTCACCTGGCGTTGATTGGTGGATTTTTGTTGGTGGCGAATTACCTCGTGACCGCCGCGCTGAGTTGTTTCGAGGCGTTTGTGTATTTCGGGTTTACGTTCGAGGATGCCAAGCGGTGGGCGATTCTGACGATTTTCATCATCGGGGTGATCAATTTTTTTGGGCCGCGCCATTCCGGCAGCCTCGCGATAGGGTTGGCGTTTGCCACGGTGACGGTGATTGCATTGCTGACGCTGGCGTCGCTGCCGCATTTGCCGGCAGCGGTGGCGGCGTTGGAAAGTCCGCGCCGACCTCCGTGGGAATGGTGGGTGGGGTTCACGGGCGTGATCCTTGCGCTTTCGGGGGTCGAATCCATCGCCAACATGACTGGCGTGATGATGTTGGACCCCGATGCGCGACCTGAGAAACCTCGTGTGGTGGTCACTGCTCGCAAAGCCATCGTGCCGGTAATGATTGAGGTGTGCGTCATCACCACGGTGCTGGGGCTGGCGATGCACGCGATCCCCAACATGGGACTGCGCGACCATGAGGGCGATATGCTGAAGCATCTGGGGCGCACTTTTGTGGACCAGCCGGTGGCCCAGGCCACCGGCTGGGATTGGTGGGCGCGGGGGCAACCGTTCGCGTGGGTGGTTTCGGTTGTCATTGGTGGATTACTGCTCAGCGCCACCAACACGGCGGTGGTGGCGATGGTCAGCGTGCTGTATCTGATGGCGCGGGACAAAGAGCTACCGGAACCGTTCGCGATGTTGAACCGATTCGGTGTGCCGTGGATTCTGGTGTTGATTGCGATATTGGGGCCGATTCTGGTGCTCGACGTGCAGAGCGGTGAGAAAGCGTTGCACGGGTTGGCGGCGTTGTACGCCATTGGCGTAGTGGGCGCCATCGCGGTCAACCTTGGCTCTTGCGCGCTGAATTTTCGCCTGCCTATGTTGTGGTACGAACGCGCGATCATGCTGGTCACTTTCGTGGTGGTGGCGGCGATCGAACTGACGATTGCCGTGACGAAGCCGGGAGCCACGTTGTTCGCGTTGATCGTCTTGGGGCTAGGTTTTCTGGCGCGAGCCGCTCACAAAGGCTTCACGGTACCGGCGGTGTTGCGTGAGGGGCGGTTGGCGCGGCTGTTGGCGCCGGAGTTGGTTGTACGGCAGCAAGCGCAAGAGGCCATCGGCGCGCGGCAGGTTTACGAACGCCAACTCGGTCCGGACCGGCCGGTGCGCGCGATCATGGTTGCGGCACGGGGTGTGACGCCCACGCTGCGATTTGCCGTGGATCAGGCACGCCGGTATGGGGCGCATCTTTTCGTGCTGTTTGCGCGGGAGCAATTCACCACCATCCCCGTGACATACCGCGAGGAGGACGACCGAGAGGCGCAAGCGGTGTTTGAAGCGGTGCGCTCGGTTGCCGGTGACGTTGAGGTCACCACCATCTACGCGGTTACGGATGATCTCGCGTGGACGATTCTCGACAACGCCGCAATTGCCGGGGTGGACATGCTCATCTTGGGCCACTCGCGGCGCGGCGCGTTCACCCGTTTGATTCGCGGCGACCTACTCAACCAGATCGGTCAACACCTGCCCGAGGAGATCCGGCTCGTGGTGGTCGGCTGATGCCGCCACAATCGAGGGCGAGGGTTTGCGTTGGTCGGGGCGCGGTTACTCAACGGTGACGCTTTTGGCGAGGTTGCGCGGTTTGTCCACGTCGCAACCGCGACACAAGGCGATGTGGTAGGCGAGCAGTTGGAGTGGGACCACGGTTAGTAGTGGCTCCAGCACTTCGAGTGTGGAGGGCACGTACAATACGTGGTCGGCACGTTTGGCCAGCTCGGTGTCGCCTTCGGTGCCGACGGCGATGACGGGGCCTTTACGAGCGCGGACTTCTTCGATGTTGGCGAGGGTTTTTTCGTAGATGGAGTTTTGCGGGCAGATGAAAACGGATGGGGTGCGCGGTTCGACGAGGGCAATGGGACCGTGTTTCATTTCCGCAGCCGGATAGCCCTCGGCGTGGATGTAAGAGATTTCTTTGAGTTTGAGCGCGCCCTCGAGTGCGATGGGATAGTTGTGTTGCCGGGCGAGGAACAAGAAGCTGTTGGCCTCGGCGTATTGTTTGGCGATGGTGGCGATGGTGTCGTTTTGGGCGAGGATACGTTCGATTTTGCCGGGAATACGTTCCAGTTCGCGCAGGATTTCAGCACCGCGCGGGGCGGACAGGTGACGCATGCGCCCCATCAACACGGAGAGCAAAACCATCACGGTGAGCTGGGAAGTGAACGTTTTGGTGGCGGCGACACCGATTTCGGGGCCGGCGTGCATGTAGACACCACCATCCACTTCGCGGGCGATGGTGGAACCGACGACGTTGACGATGGCGAGGGTTTTGTGACCTTTGCGTCGGGATTCGCGGACAGCGGCGAGGGTATCAATCGTTTCGCCTGATTGACTGATGGCAAAGACGAGCGTGTTTTTCTCGATGGGCGCGTTGCGGTACCGGAATTCGCTGGCGTATTCCCACTCGGTGGGGATGCGAGCGAGTTCTTCCATGAGATATTCGCCGACCATACCGGCATGGAGGGCAGTACCGCACGAGACGAAAACGATGCGGTCAACAGCGCGCAGCTCGCTGGGTGTGAGGTTTAGTCCGCCGAGTTTGGCGGTGCATTCGTCGTGGCTGATGCGGCCGCGATAGGCGTTTTGGACGGCTTGGGGTTGCTCGAAGATTTCTTTGAGCATGTAGTGGGGGAATCGGCCGCGTTCGGTGTCTTCGGCGGTGAATTCCACCTCGCGGATTTCGGGGGTGACACTCGCGGCATCGAGGGTGGTGACCTGAAAATCGTCGCCCGTAACGGTGACGATTTCAAAGTCGTTGAGATAGACGACGCGACGAGTGTGCGCGACGATGGCGCTGACATCGCTGGCGAGGAAGTTTTCGTGGCGACCGACGCCGATGAGGAGCGGGCTGCCACGTCGCGCGCCGATGATGAGGCCGGGATGGTCGGCGTGCAGCAGCGCGATGCCGTAGGTGCCGATGACTTCTTTGAGGGCGCGGCGGACGGCTTCGACGAGGTAGGCGGGTTCGGGTTTGCCGCGTTGCTGGACGATCAGGTCATAGTGATGGCCGATGAGGTGGGCCAGCACTTCGGTGTCGGTTTGAGATTGGAACTGGTGGCCGGCAGCGGTGAGGTGTTCGCGGATGGAGTGATAGTTTTCGATGACGCCGTTGTGGACGAGCGCGAGACGGCCGCTCTGGTCGAGGTGTGGGTGGGCGTTGACGTCGGTGGGTGGCCCGTGGGTGGCCCATCGGGTGTGACCGATGCCACAGGTGCCGGTGGCAGGTTGTTGGCGCAGCAAAGCCGCGAGGTCCTGAATGCGACCAGCTTTTTTGCGCAGTTGAAATTGGTGGTCGGTCAGCGTGCAGAGACCGGCGGAGTCATAACCACGGTATTCGAGACGGCGGAGACCTTCGAGGAGGATGTTTTGAGCGGGCTTGCGACCAATGAAACCAACGATGCCACACATGGAGCGATTCCTTTCATGCGGTTGCGTCACCGTGTCGCCGATTGCCCGGCAGTTTTTGAGTCGCGACAGGGGCAATGGCGTCGGGTGCGTGAACCGCGTTGGTGTTTTTCCTTGCTGCCGCGACGGTGGAACTATAATGGCGCTCGGAGGGTTGGTCAAATTGAGGAGGTGATGCGCGATGATTCATAGCGGGCGCAATGCGGTGTCGCCGTCGAACGTGTTGGCGGTGATTATGGGGGGGGGTGCGGGGACACGATTGTTTCCGCTGACGAAGGAGCGGGCGAAACCGGCCGTGCCGATCGGCGGCAAGTATCGGTTGGTGGATGTACCAATTAGCAACTGTATCAATTCGCAGATCCGGCAGATCTATGTGCTGACGCAGTTCAACTCCGCATCGCTGCACCGGCATATTTACTCGAGCTACACGTTCGACAAATTTTCCAAGGGGTTTGTGGAGATTCTGGCAGCGCAACAGACCACCGCGAGCACGAGCTGGTATCAGGGGACGGCCGACGCGGTGCGTCAGAACCTGCGGTTTTTCCTGCAGTCGGATTGTGATTATTTCCTGATCTTATCCGGTGACCAGTTATACCGGATGGATTTTCGCAAGCTGCTGCAACATCACGTGGAGAATAGCGCGCAGTTGACCGTGGCCACGATTCCGGTAGGACGCGAGCAGGCACCGAGCCTCGGCATCATGCAAACCGACGCGGATGGACGGATTGTGCGGTTTGTAGAAAAGCCGAAAGATCCGGTAGTGTTGGAGGGACTGAAGCTACCGGGTCAGGAGCGTTGGTTGGCTTCGATGGGCATTTACCTTTTCAACCGGGATGTCTTGGTCGAGGCGTTGGACAACGACCACACAGATTTCGGGAAACATGTGATCCCGGAGTCCATCAAAAAATACCGGGTGTTTGCGTATGTGTTCGAGGGGTACTGGGAAGATGTCGGGACCATTCGCTCGTTTTTCGAGGCCAATCTGGCGATGTGCGGGTTGAAACCTGCGTTTTCGTTTTTCGACCGTGAGTCGCCCATTTACACGCGGTCGCGGTTTTTGCCGCCGTCAAAAATCATCGATAGTCACATTTCGCAGTCGCTGGTGGCGGACGGTTGCGTGATTGTGCGAGCGCGGATTGAGCATTGCATCGTCGGGTTACGGTCGTTTATCGGCGAGGGGTGTGTGTTGAAAGACACAATCATCATGGGTTGCGATTACTACGCACCCACGCCACCGCCCAACCCCGATGAGGAAATCACGATGCCGCACATGAGCATTGGGCGGAATTGCCAGATTACGCGGGCGATCATTGATAAAAACGTGCACATCGAGGACAACGTCGTCATCAGCGATAAAACCGGTGCGCCGGACTATGATGGTGCCGACTACTACATCCGTGACGGCATCGTGATTGTGCCCAAAAACACGACGTTGCGCGCCGGCACGCGGATTTAGCCGCCCGCGTGCAGCCGGCACGGTTGGCAACAGACGGAGGGAGCAAGTTTGTCTGGGTGGTTTTGCACTCTGTGGTGTCGGCCTGCCGGTTTGTGTGTGGGGAGTGAACGCGGTTCAACGGACCGGTGGGCGCGGGAAAAATCGGTTTGCCATGCGCGAGGCGTGTCGGTTAGATAGCGCCGCCGCTGACGGGCGGTGAGGAGCAAACGCGGCAGGTCACAGAACGATTGGGTGAAGCGGTGTTGTCATCGGAGCTAAAGATTTTTTCCGGGAACGCAAATCGGCCCTTGGCGCAAAAGATTGCCGATTACGTGGGCGTGCGGTTGGGAGATGCGGTGGTGACGTCGTTTCCCGATCAGGAAACGTTTGTAAAGATCAACGAGAACATCCGCGGCCGCGATGTGTTTATTGTGCAGCCGACATCGCCGCCGGCCAATCAGCATTTGATGGAGTTGCTGATCATGATTGATGCGTGTCGGCGTGCGAGCGCGATGCGGATTACGGCGGTGATTCCGTTTTTTGGGTATGCGCGGCAAGATCGCAAGGATCAGCCGCGTGTGCCGATTACGGCGAAGTTGGTGGCGAATTTGATCACGGCGGCGGGAGCGAATCGGGTGATCACGATGGATTTGCACGCGCAGCAGATCATGGGGTTTTTCGACATCCCCGTGGACCATCTGTATGCAGCACCGGTGATCTACCGCTACATTCGGCAGAAAAATCTGGAAGACCTCGTCGTGGTGTCGCCGGACATTGGCGGGGTGAAAATGGTGCACGCCTACGCCAATATGTTTCATGCGCCGCTGGCGATCGTGGCGAAGAAGCGGCGCGGGGCGGATGAGACGGAAGTGTTGAATGTGGTGGGGGATGTGCGCGGGAAAAACGTGTTGATGGTGGACGACCTGACGGAGACGGGCGGGACGTTGGTGCGCGCGGCGGAGACGTTGAAGAAGCGCGGCGCAAAGAAGGTGTACGCGGCGGTGAGTCACGCGGTGTTGACGCCGTCGGCGGTGGAACGGTTACGGAAGTCGGAGTTGGAGGAGTTGGTGACGACGGATTCGGTGTTGCATCCGCGGTTCAATAAGTTCAAATTTACCGCCCTATCGGTGGCGCCCTTGTTGGGTGAAGCCATTCAGCGGATTCATAACGCGGAATCGGTTTCGTCGTTGTTCGACATCAACGGGGTGCGTCCGGAAAGCTGAAGCAACGGAGTGAACCATGGCGAAGCAAATTTTGTTGAAAGCAGTGGCGCGGTCGGGAGCCGGTAAGTCGCAGGTGAAGAAACTGCGTCGGCAGGGGATGGTGCCAGCGGTGATTTACGGGCCACATACGACGCCGCGCAATTTGGCGGTGCGGGCGTTTGATCTGGATCGCGTGTTGCAGAGTGCGACGGGCGAGAACGTGCTGGTGAGTCTGCAGGTGGAAGGCGGTGAGGCGGCCGGCAGTCATCTGGCGCTGATTCAGGAAGTGCAGCATCATCCAGTCAATGATTCGCTGTTGCACGTGGATTTTCGGGAGGTATCGGCGACGGAGAAGATGCGCACCGCGGTGCCCGTGCGTCCGGTGGGTGAGGCGGCCGGGGTGAAGACCGGTGGGGGTATTTTGGAGATGTTGGTGCGCGAGTTGCGCGTCGAATGCTTACCGGCTGACCTACCGGATGTGATCGAGGTAAATGTGGAGCGGTTGCAGGTGGGTCAGAGTATTCACGTGGGGGAGATCACGCCGCCGCCCGGTGTTACGTTGTTGGACGACAAGGATCAGCCGGTATTTCTCGTGGTGGCGCCCATCACGGAAGAGGAGGAAGCGGCGATTGGACAACCGGCGGAGATGGCGGAACCGGAAGTCATCGGCGCGAAGAAGGAGGAGCCGGCAGCCGCGGCGGAAGGCGAGAAGAAGCCCGAAGCCAAACCGAAGGAAGCGGCCAAAGCAGAAGCGCCCAAACCAGAGGCCAAGAAGTAGCAGGCGGGTTTTCGGGCGATTGCGGCGGGATGAATGCAGACGGTGCGACTGGTGTTGGGGTTGGGCAATCCCGGTGCCGAGTACGTGGGCACGCGACACAATGTGGGCTTCGAGGTGGTGGATTGTCTGGCAAACCGGTGGGGTTGTGTGTTTCGTCCCAAAGCGCGGTTTGCGGCTGAGGTGGCGGAACACGGCGCGGTGTGGCTGGCCAAACCACAAACGTATATGAACCTGAGCGGTCGGTCGGTCGCGGCGTTGTTGGGGTGGTGGAAGTTGTCGCCGTCGGAAATGTTGGTGGTGATGGATGACGCGGATTTGCCGCTGGGTCGGATAAAAGTGCTCGCCAGCGGTGGCAGTGGCGGTCACAATGGGTTGCGTTCGATCATCGAGGCATTGGGCGGAACGGAGTCGTTCCCGCGCGTTCGATTGGGAATCGGACGGCAATCGGCGCCAGGGGCGGGCGACTTGAGCGAGCATGTGTTGGGGCGGTTCACTGACGCGGAGCGACCGGTGGCTCGGGCGATGATTGAGCGCGCAGCCGCGGCGGTGGAAACCGTGCTGACGCACGGACTGGCGCGGGCGATGAATGAGTTTAATCGGAAAGTATCAGAAGGAGTGACGGGTTGAACGAAGCGAATCGAAAATACGAAGGGATGTTCATTCTCGATGTGAGCACGCGCGGCGAAGCAGCCGTCAAAGAGGGCATCGAGAAGATTCAGGCGTTGCTCAAGAGCGTGGGGGCGGTGGTGCACAATCTGCAAAAACTGGAGACGCGTCCGTTTGCGCGGCCGCGTCCGAAATTGCAGAGCGGTTATTATGTAAGCGTGGTGTTCAGCGCACCGCCGAAGGCGATTGGAGAGCTGGATGCCAAGTTGCATTTGGAAAGCGGCATCTGGCGTTGGCAGTTTGTCCATTACGAGGAATCTCCCAAGGCGCCGGCGCGTCGCGAGAAAACGGAGCCGGCGGAGGCGGGGTCCGGTGGCCGGGGAGCCAAAGGATAAGACATGGCCGCGTCGTTGAATCGGGTTTTTTTGATGGGCAACGTTACACGCGACCCCGAAGTGCGGTACACGCCCAAAGGCACGGCGGTTTGCACGTTGGGTGTGGCGGTCAACGAGTATTACACCACGCAGACCGGCGAGCAGAAGGAAGAGACGGTGTTTGTGGATGTGGATTTGTGGGGACGACAAGCGGAGACGGCCGGCCAATACCTGGCGAAAGGCCGACCGGTGTTTATCGAAGGCCGACTTCGGTTGGATCAGTGGGATGACAAGGAGACGGGTCAAAAACGTTCGCGGCTGAAAGTGGTTTGCACGCGGATGCAATTGATTGGAGGTCCCCGGACGCCGGCCGAAGTTAAAGACGCACCGCCGTCGGAGGAGCAAGCCGGTAGCGCGGGTGCGCGAGTGCGGCGCACGCCACCACCGGTACCCGTGGAGGAACCCCCACCGGTGGAAGACGACAACGTGCCATTTTAGGAACGGACGGAGTTACCATGCCAAGACGAGATTCACCATCTGCACAGCGTACCAACGGTGCGCGGCGCGAGAAGCGTGAGGTTGTGAGCAAGAAGGAATGTCGGTTGTGTGCCGAAGGTACGCCGATTGATTACAAGGATGTCGAGCGGCTGAAACGGTACATGACGGAGCGGGGCAAGATTTTGCCGCGACGCATCACCGGCAACTGTGCTCAATGCCAACGGCGGTTGAGCCGCGCGATCAAACGGGCACGGGTGTTGTTGCTGGTCCGGTAGCAGGGAGGTGGGTGATGAGCACGCAGGTGATTTTGACCAAGGAAGTGGAAGCATTGGGCGCCGAGGGTGATGTCATCACGGTGGCGGACGGGTACGCACGCAATTATCTCATCCCGCGCGGACTGGCGATTGCGGCCACACCGGCGAACCTGCGTCGGGTCGAAACGCTCCGCAAAAAGCGGGAAGCGGAACAAGCGGCGCGTCGGCAGCAGGCGGAGGAGATGGCCAAGAAACTGAGCGGATTGTCGCTGACGATTTCGGCGCCGGCAGGAGCGGACGGCAAATTGTTTGGTGCCATCACCACTTCGGACATTGCGCATGCGTTACAGCAGCGGGGAATCGAAGTGGATCGCAAAAAGATCGTGATTGAACCGCCGCTGCGTGAGATTGGAATTCGGGACGTGACCATCAAATTGCATCCCGAGGTACAGGCAACGGTCCGCGTCGAGGTTGTGGCAAGCGCCACGGCGGACCAGCCTGCCGGTAAGAGCGAGAAGGCATCGAAGTAGCCACGCGACCAAGGGGTGGGGTGGTGGAGTCGGCGCCGACAGGCACAACGGAGACTGGTAGCAAGCCAGGGGTGGAGCCACGTCCGTTGGGTCGCCCGCGCGGCGAACAGCGCGTGCGCGGGACGGCACGCGCGATCAATCTTCAAGAGCGCGCGCTGCCGCATAGTCTGGAAGCGGAGATGGCGGTGTTGGGCGCGGTGTTGCTAGAGCCGCGCGGTGCCGGCAACCAGGTGTTCGAGCATCTGACAGAGGAATCGTTTTACGCCGCTGCGCATCAGGTGATTTTTCGCGAGATGAGAGCGTTGCAGGATGCGATGCAGACGGTGGACCTGATGGCGTTGACGCAGCGGTTGCGCGACAAGAACCTGCTCGAGGAGGTGGGCGGGCCGGTGTACCTGGCGGAGCTGGTAGAACGCGTGCCCACGGCGGCGAACGTGGAGCATTACATTCGCATCGTCAGCGAGAAACATCTTTTACGGCGGTTGATTAGCGCTAGCCTGGATACGTTGAATCGCGCGTACGAGCGACAGGATGAGGTGAGCGAGTGGTTGGACGAGGTTGAGCAGCAAATTTTTTCAATCACAGCAGAAAAAGCGTTGGGCGGTCCGATGCCGGTTCGTCACTTTATCAAGGATGCGATGGTGACGATCGAACGGCTCTACGATCAGCGTGGGGCCATCAGTGGGATTTCGACCGGATTTCGAGATTTGGATCGCATGACGTCGGGTTTGCACGACGGCAACATGGTCGTAATCGCGGCGCGGCCCGGTATGGGCAAGACATCGTTGGCGATGAACATTGTGGAGCACGTGGCGCTGGACCTGCAGTTGCCGGTGGCAGTGTTCAGCTTGGAAATGTCGGCGCAGGAGCTTGTGATGCGGTTACTTTGTTCTCGCGCGAAAGTGAATTTGCGTAACGTGCGCGATGGGTACATGAGCGAGCGCGACTTCGGTCCGTTGACCACGGTGGCGAGCCAGTTGATGAAGGCGCCGCTGTACATTGATGACACCCCGGGCCTAACGATCAGTCAGGTGCGCTCGCGGGCGCGGCGGTTGAAGTCGCAGTTTGGGATTCGGGTCTTGGTAATTGATTATCTGCAACTGATGCGCTCGCCGTCGAAGCGGGCGGAGTTGAATCGGCAGGTGGAGATTGCGGACATTTCGATGGGGATCAAAGCGCTGGCGAAAGAGTTGAGCGTGCCGATCATTGTGTTGAGCCAGTTGAACCGCTCGCCCGAACAACGCGCCGATGGGAAACCGAAGCTGGGTGACTTGCGGGAATCGGGAGCGATTGAGCAGGATGCGGACGTGGTGATGATGTTGGTGCGGCCCGAGGTTTATGCCGAGACGCCCGAGGACAAAGAGGCAGATCGAGGGAAAGCGACGTTGATCATTGCCAAGCAACGCAACGGACCGACGGGCGAGATTGAGCTGGTGTTCCAGCATGAGTTTACCCGATTCCTGAACGCGGCGAAGGTGGATAGCGAAGACATGGCCGGTTTTGGTCCCGCGGCGGGAGGGAATGAATGAATTGGCGCCGGCTTTTGATCCCGAGCCTGGTGCTGTGGGTTGCAGGTGGTGTGGCACGCGGCCAGTGGGCCGATGAAGGGCAGATTGTTCAACAGATAGAAATTCGATTCATTGGTCCGGCGACGGTCAATCGTGCGGTGGTGTTGGCAAACATTCAGACGAAGGAAGGCCAGCCGTTGGCGCGCCGGGTCATCGAGCAGGATGTGCGGGATTTGATTGCTACCGGTTTTTTCCACGATGTGCGTGTTTTGCGGGAGCCGGTAGCCAACGGGGTAAAGGTCATCTACCAGCTACAAGGGAAAGCGACGATTCAACAAATTATTGTGGAGGGGGTGAAGGCGTTCAAACCCGACCGGGTGAGGCGTGAGATTACGTTCAAGGATGGCGACATTTACGATGAGCGGCAGGTGCATCTTGACGCGCAGAAGATCACGCAACTTTACCAGAAGTATGGCTATCCCGATGTGAAGGTGACAACGAGCGCCGATCTCGACCGTGACACAGGACGGGCCATCGTACGCTTTCAAATAACCGAGGGGCCGCGGGTGTTTATCCGGCGGGTGCAGTTTCACGGAGTGAAGGAAATGCCGGTGAAGCAATTGTACCGATTGATGAAGACCCGGCATCGGTGGTGGCTGTCGTGGATCTCCGGCACTGGTGTTCTGAAGGATGATCAGTTCCGCGAAGATCTTGAGACGTTGCGCGAGCATTATCAAAAGCAGGGGTATCTCGATGCCGCGATTACTGAGACGCGCGTGGAGCGTACCAAGCCGAATGAGATGGTCATCCAAATCCACATATTTGAGGGACAGCGGTATCAGGTGGGGGAGGTGAAATTCGAGGGCAACACCTTGTTCACAGCCGAGGAATTACGAAAGCGGCTTAAGATGACCACCGGTCAGTATTTCACGCCGGGGGGCTTGCGGGATGATTTGAAGGCCTTGGAAGATGCGTACGGAGCGAAAGGTTACTTGGACACGCAAGTGCGCTCCACCCGCACGCCCAACGTGGAAACCGGCCAGCTCGACCTCACGTACACGATTCGGGAGGGAGAGCTGAACTACATCGATAAGATCGAAATTCGCGGCAACACCAAAACCAAGGACAAGGTGATCCGGCGGGAGTTGGCGGTCGTGCCGGGTGAGGTGTTTGACATGGTGCGGGTAGAGAAAAGCGCAGAGCGCCTGCGCAATCTGGGTTACTTCTCGAAGGTCGAGACAATGCCGTCGGTGACCCCGGTGCCCAATCGCAAGGATTTGGTAATTACGGTGGAGGAGCAACGCACGGGCACGCTCACGTTTGGTGCGGGGTTCAGCTCGGTGGACAATCTCATCGGATTCATTGAGGTGACCCAGGGGAATTTCGATTTGTTCAATTGGCCGACGTTTACTGGTGGCGGACAGAAGTTACGGTTGCGGCTTCAACTTGGGTTTGAACGGCAGGATTATGTGCTGTCGTTTGTGGAGCCGTGGTTTTTGGATCAGAAGCTGGCGCTTGGGGTGGACCTTTTCCATCGCGAGGCGCAATTTTTGAGCGATGAATTTGATGAGACGCGGACGGGCGGTAATCTGCGCTTGGAAAAGGCACTGACCGAGTTCTGGCGCGGGCGGGTGCAATACGGTCTTCAGCGGATTGACTTGAATGTGGATAGCGATGCCTCGGCCGAGCTTCGGTCGCAAGAGGGGGATGATTTGCGAAGCGCGGTGGAGTTCGGGCTGACTTATGACAGTCGCGACAGTCTTTTTCTAACCACGCGGGGTAATCGAACCGAATTGAGCGCGGAGCTGGTGGGGGGACCATTCGGCGGAGACGTGTCGGTGTACAAGCTAAATGCCCGCACGTCGTTTTACTTTCCCTTGTTCGACCAGCATGTGCTGCAAATCGTTGGGGCGGTTGGGGTTGTTGAGGCGTTTGGGGCCAGCAAGGGTGATGGTCCGTATGTGATTGAACCGTTAACGCTGCAAGTGGTCAAAGTGAATGACGTGCCGATTTACGACCGCTATTTTTTGGGTGGGCCGAACACGCTACGGGGTTTCCGCTTCCGCGATGTAAGCCCGAAAGATGTACGAGGAGAGCCGGTAGGTGGCAACACCTACGTCCACGCGACGGTGGAATACACGTTTCCAATCGTCGAACGCGTGCGGGGTGCGGTGTTCTTTGATATTGGCAGCGTCTGGCGAGATAGCTACGAGTTCGACTGGAATGAGATCCGGTCCGACGTCGGCGTGGGGATTCGGCTAAACTTACCCATTGGGCCATTACGGCTCGATTATGGGTATCCGATTCAAACGATTAAAGGAGACAGTCGCAGCGGAAAAATTCAATTTAGTGTCGGCTACCAGTTTTGATATGGTGGCACGGAATTGAATCACAAGAACAAGAAAGGTGAATATGACAACAGCACGAATGTTACCTGCACTCATCACCATGGTGGCGTCGCTTGGGGCGACGGCGTTGGCCCAAGGCACGGGTCGGATTGTTACCGTGGACATGCAGCGCATCTTCGATCAATACCACAAGACTCCGGTGGCGCGCGCCAAATTGGAGGAAACGCGCGATCAGTTCACGCGGGAATTACAGGCGAAGCAGGAAGAGTTGCGCAAGCACGTCGAGGAGCTTAACAAACTGCGCGAGGACCAGGAGCGACCCGAGTACACTCCCGAGGTACGGGAGGAAAAACGGAAGGCGCTCAACGAAAAACTCGGCGAGATGCAGAAAATGCAGCGTGACCTCGAGGAGTACCGGCGTAGCCACCAGAAGATCCTCGAAGATCAAAGCCTGCGCATGCGCCAGAGCATCTTGAAGGAAATCACGGATGTTATCACCAAAGAAGCCCGCGATGCCGGTTACCTGATGGTGCTCGACAAAAGTGGCAACACGCTAAACGGCCTACCGGCATTGGTGTTCTCGCAAGACGCGATGGACATCACCCAGGACATTTTGCGGATCCTCAACAGGACGGCCCCAGCCGGTAGCACGCCCTGATAGCGCTGCACCACGGAAAATGATGTGTCCCTGACGACGCGCGAGATTGCCGAGTGGGTGGGCGGCGAATTATGCGGCGCGCCGGAAGCGGTCATCACCGGGGTGGCCGGGGTGCGCGACGCGCGACCGGGTGAGATTACTTTCCTGGCTCATCCTCGATACCTTGCAGCGTTGCGGGGTTCGGCGGCGACGGCGGTGTTAGTGGCGCGCGACTTCGCAGAATCCTTACCGGGCAAGATACTCATTCGCGTGGACAACCCATCGCGCGCGTTCACGCGCGTGGTGGAGAAGATGGTGCCTCCCCCGCCACGACCCGTGCCTGGGGTTGACCCCACGGCGCGTGTGGCGACCACGGCGCGTTTGGGCGAGGGGGTATGCATTCAAGCGTACGTGGTCATCGAATCCGGGGCGGTGATCGGGGCGCGCACCGTAATCGGCGCCGGTAGTTTCATAGGCCAAGACACCGTCATCGGGGAGGATTGCCACATTTATCCGCGGGTGACGATCCGCGAGCGGACGCGCATTGGTCACCGGGTGATTTTACATCCCGGCGTGGTGCTGGGCGCAGACGGCTTTGGGTTTGAGACCGTTCAAGGTGAGCTACAAAAAATCCCTCAGGTTGGAGCCGTAGAAATCGGCGATGATGTGGAAATCGGCGCCAACTCTTGTGTGGATCGCGGACGATTTGGCACCACTCGGGTGGGGCGCGGCACGAAAATTGATAATTTGGTGCAGATCGGACATAACTGCGTGATTGGTGAGCATTGTATCATCTGCGCGGGAACCGGGATTGCCGGCAGTGTGGTTGTTGGTAACCGCGTGACGTTGGCGGGGCAGGTCGGCGTGGCAGGGCATTTGACCATCGGTGATGGTGCCATCATTGGTGCGCAAGCCGGTGTGGCACAGGACGTGCCGCCGGGTGCTGTGATGCTTGGCGCGCCCGCCGAGCCGCACATGAAATTCAAACGCAGCGTTGCGGCACTACAGCATCTTCCAGAGCTGATGAAGCGCGTGCGAGAGTTGGAGAAACGACTCGCAGCACATGCTACCGGCGACCGGTAGGTTGGAACCAGCCGCCGGTTTCCGTTGAACTTTTTTCGGTCGTTGCTATCTAAATCGGCAGATAATTAGGAGGGAAGGCAATGCTGACACCACAGGTTACTTTTTTGCTGATTATTTTTACGGTAATTGTGGCGGCGGTGGCGCAGTTCCGCGTTAGTTCGGCGTTCAATCGGTTCTCGCGGGTGCGGACGCGGCGTGGGATGACGGGAGCGGAGGTTGCGGCCTTGTTGTTGGAGCGGGCCGGCATTCATGATGTGGAAATTGCGCGGGTCGAGACGTATCTGGGTGATCACTACGACCCGACGCGCAAACGATTGTGTTTGTCGCCCGGTGTGTTTGACAGCGCATCGGTGGCGGCCGCCGGTATCGCGGCGCACGAGTGCGGGCATGCCATTCAGCATGCGCACGCATACGCGCCGTTGAAAGCGCGAATGGCGGTCGTGCCGGTGACGATGGTGGCGTCGCAGTTGTTGCCGTTCATCGTGATTGGTGGATTTATTTTTGGCTACGTGCGGCCGTTATTGGACCTTGGCATCGCGGTGTATGCGGTGCTGACGGTTTTCCAACTGATTACGTTACCGGTGGAGTTCGACGCGAGCCGACGGGCCCGGTTGGTGTTGGTTCAAAACGGCATTGTGACACGTGAAGAGGACAGTGGTGTGGCGAAAGTGTTGAACGCGGCGGCGTTGACGTACGTGGCCGCGTTTTTGTCGGCATTGTTCCATCTCTTGCATCTGCTGGCCTTGCGAGGGCGGGAGTAAAAATCGTCACATAGTTGTAACGTGAGACCGTTATAGGAAAAGCGGTCTCATGAAGGTCACGCTCGAGCACGTCACCAAGCGCTTCGGCGATCAGGCGGTCGTGCGAGATGTGTCGCTGGATATTGGCGACGGCGAGCTATTTTTTTTGCTTGGCCCCAGCGGGTGCGGCAAGACTACGCTGTTGCGTTGCATTGCCGGATTCTACATCCCGGAGCAGGGCCGTATCCTGATCGGTGACACAGATGCGACGCGCTTGCCGCCCCACCAGCGGGACACCGGCATGGTGTTTCAAAGTTATGCGTTGTGGCCGCACATGACCGTGCGCGAGAACGTCGCGTTTGGTCTGGAATTGCGCGGGGTTCCCAAGGACGAGTTGCGGCGGCGGGTGGATGAGGCACTTGCAATGGTGAGAATGACGGAGCGGGCTGATTACCGGCCAACGCAACTTTCCGGTGGGCAACAGCAACGAGTAGCCTTGGCGCGCGCGTTGGTGATCCGTCCGAAATGTTTGCTGTTAGATGAACCGCTCTCCAACTTGGACGCCAAACTGCGGTTGGAAATGCGCACGGAGATTCGGCGCATTTGCAAGGAAGCGGGTTTGACGGCGATCTATGTGACCCATGATCAGAAGGAAGCGTTGTCGGTGGCCGATCGGCTCGCGATTTTCGATCAAGGCGTCATCCAACAATGCGGCACGCCTCGTGAGGTCTATGAGCGGCCGGTGAATCGGTTCGTGGCGAACTTTATCGGCGAGACCAACTTGATCGCGGGCACCGTGGTCGAAGCGGATGCGCATCGGGCGTTGGTGCGCGCGGATCACGGGGTGTTGGTGAGTCAAGTGTTACCGGCAGGTGAAACGTTGCGGGCAGGGCAGAGTGTGACGGTGTCGGTTCGTCCCGAGGTGATTCATTTGGGCGAGCCACCGGCCGCGGAGGTAAACGTGTTGCGCGGTGAATTGCTAGAAAGCATTTACCTCGGTGAAATGGCGCAACATCAGGTGGCCGTGGGATCGTTGACGGTAAAGGTGTTTGATTTACACCCGAAGCTGCTTACGCGCGATGGACACCGGAAGCCGGTCACGGTTTGGTGCCGACCGGAGAACGTGGTGGTGTTGACGCGGTAATGACACGGCAACTGGCAGTGCTGATTGTGGCGGGGGTAATCGTGGCACTGCCGTTTGTAGTGCGCGATGCGCCATCAAATGGTGCATGGCGAGAAGGTGACCCGGTGTTGACGATTATCTCGCCGCATAACGAGGCGATCCGGTATGAGTTTGGGCGGGCGTTTTCGGAGTGGCACCGGCAACGGTTCGGCAAACCGGTCAAAGTCGAGTGGATCACGGTTGGTGGCACGACGGAAATCAGTCGGTATCTCGTGAGCGAGTACGTGGCGGCGTTTCGGGCGTGGTGGACGGCCCAAGGTAACGCGTGGCCGGCTGGTGCGGCGGATGAGTTGGTGGCCCGCGAGCCGAAACGGTTTCCCGAAATGCATCGGCGGTTTCGAGAGGTGGATGATCCACGACAGTTCACGAGCAAGCTGGATTTGTTTTTTGGCGGCGGAGAGTTTGATCACACGCGGGCGCATCAGCAAGGGTTGACGGTTGCACCGTGGCGACCGGGTGAGGAGCCGGTGGAGTTGCTGGCGCAGATACCGGCCGAGGTGAGCGGTGAGGTCTGGCGCACGCCATACATGATTGGGACGTGTCTCAGCACGTTTGGGATCTGTTACAACGTGGATCGGTTGCGGGCACTGGGCGTGGCGGAGCCACCCACGCGTTGGGAGGACCTCACAGATCCTGTGTATTTCGGTCAACTGGGTGTCGCGGATCCCACCAAGTCCGGTAGCATCGCAAAAGCGTTTGAGATGATCATCCAGCAGCAGATGCGCGAGGCAGCGGATCCGGCGAGCGGATGGGAGAAGGGCATTCGACTGATTCAGTTGATTGGGGCCAACGCGCGATACTTCACGGACTCAGCGAGCAAGGTGCCGATTGATGTGGCGGCGGGGGACGCGGCAGCGGGTTTGGCGATTGATTTTTATGCGCGATTTCAAGCGGAGGTGTCGGGCAAAGGGCGAATGGGTTATGTGACACCGCGGGGCGGATCGAGCGTAAGCGCCGATCCGATCAGTTTGTTGCGCGGAGCGCCAAATCGGCAGGTCGCGGTGCAGTTTATCGAGTTTGTGCTGAGTCGCGAGGGACAACGGTTGTGGATGGCAGAACCCGGCACGCTTGGCGGACCGCAAAAATACCTGTTGTGTCGAACACCGATTCGGTTGGATTTGCATGCGGAGCTGCCGCCGATGTTGGAGCAACCGATGGAGCTAGCGCGCACGTTCACGTATCGGCGGGAGTGGACCAGCGGACATTTCAACCTGCAACGCGATCTGGTTCGCGCGATGTGTCTGGATTCGGGTGAGGAGTTGCGGCGCGCGTGGCGCGAAATTATTCGTCGCGGAGGGCCACAAGCCCATCCGCAGGCGATGGCGTGTTTGCAGCAGTTGCCGGTGACGTGGGGCAACGCGCGAGACGTGGTGAAACAGAGAAATCGGCTCACCTACCTACGCGAGTGGACGGAGTTTTTCCGCGCGAATTACCGGCAGGCCGAACGGTTGGCGCGCGGCGCACATAGGGTGGCGCAAGCATGGTAGGGCCACGGACAGCGCAGGGTTTGTCGTGGGTACTAGGGGTGGTGCTAGCGGTGATGTTTTTGGTGCCGCTTGGAACGGTTATCAGCGGTGGATTTTTCGTCGAGGGACGGTTTACGTTGGAATACGTGTGGGGGGTGTTTCAGAGTCCGATCTACGCGGAAGGACTGCTCAACAGTCTGAAGATTGCAGTGGGAACAACGGGTTTGGTGACGTTGATCGCGATTCCATTGGCGTGGCTGGGTAACCGGTATGAGTTCCCAGGCAAGAGGTTGCTGAGCGGGCTGGTGTTAGTGCCGATGGTATTACCGCCGTTTGTGGGGGCGATCGGGTTTCAGCAGATTTTTGGCGTATACGGTGCGCTGAACAGCTTGATGGGTTGGGATGTGGATTGGTTGGGACGAAGCCGGTATTTCGGGGTTGTGCTGTTGCAAGCGCTGGCGCTGTATCCGATCATGTATCTGAACGTGGCGGCGGCGTTGGCGAACATTGACCCGGCAATGGAGGAAGCGGCGGAAAATCTGGGTTGTACCGGGTGGCGGAAATTTTGGCGGATTACGTTGCCGTTAATGATGCCGGGGTTGTTTGCCGGCGGAGCGCTGGTGTTTATCTGGAGCTTCACCGAGTTGGGCACCCCGTTGATGTTGAACTACACCCGATGTGCACCCGTGCAGGTGTTTGATTCATTGAAGGAGATTGGGACGAATCCGTTTCCGTTTGCGCTGGTGTTGGTGATGTTGGTGGCGAGCGTGACGTTGTACGGAGTAAGCAAACTGTTGTTGGGTCGGCACAGCTATGCGATGCAAAGTAAGGCGGCGACAGTGAGCGGGACCATTACGGTGCACGGTTGGCGAGGGCTGCGCGTGGCGCTGCCGTTTGTGGCGGTTAGTGCGTTGGCGTTGGTGCCACATGCCGGCGTGCTCTTGGTAAGTTTCACGGAGCCGGGATGCTGGTATCAAAGTGTGCTGCCGACGGGATGGACACTGGAGAGTTACCGCGAAGCGTTGGGACACGGCATCACCGTGTCGAGCATCCGCAACAGTCTATTGTACTCGGCGCTCGCGGTGCTGGTGAATTTGGTTTTGGGCGTGGCGATTGCCGTGGTAGTGGTGCGGACGCAGGTGCGATTTCGGTGGTTGCTGGATGCGTTGGCAATGTTGCCGCTGGCGGTACCGGGTTTGGTGATGGCGTTCGGGTTTCTGGCAGTGAGCCTTTACCTCGCGAATTTGGAGTGGGTGAAAAGCAGTCAGGTATGGAGCCAGTTGCTGGACGTGCGTATGAACCCGACATTGTTTCTGGTGATCGCGTATGCGGTTCGGCGGTTGCCTTATGTGGTGCGGTCCGCTGTGGCTGGGTTGCAACAAACGTCCGTGTCGTTGGAGGAGGCGGCGGCGAATTTGGGTGCGCCGCCAGCGGTGGTGTTGCGACGGATTACATTGCCGTTGATTGTGGCGAATTTGATTGCGGGGTTGTTGCTGGCGTTTGCGTTCAGCATGTTGGAGGTAAGCGATAGCCTGATGTTGGCACAACGCGCCGATTTCTTTCCGATCACCAAGACGATTTACGAACTGTTCCAACTGATCGGAACCGGTAAGTACGTGGCATCGGCCCTCGGAGTTTGGGCGATGCTGTTTTTGGCGGTGACGATCTTGGGGGCTAGTTTGGTCTTGGGCAAAAAGATGGGGCAACTGTTCCGCGTGTAGGCGATACGCGACGGTCGGTCGGGGCGCGTGCGAGCGCGCGGCGCGTGTTGAGTTACCGCTCGTTTCTTTCGACAGGATGCCTCGCCACCGGTAAGCTTCGGTTGATGCGTGTGGCAACGCGAGGGACACCGTACCGGATCGGCGGGCTGATTGTTTTGGTGTCGCTGGTAGTATACGCAGGAGGACAATACATGACAGATTGCGGATCGCACCCGGCACGACAAAACGAGCCCTTGGCCTTGGGCGCGACGGACCGGCTGCGTGAACACGTGGTGATGTTGGCCGACCGGATTGGGCCACGCCATGTGTTTGCACCACGCGCATTGGAAGCCGCCGCGAACTATATCGAGTCGCAATGGCAGCAGCAGGGCTACCGGGTGACGCGCCAAACGTACGAGGTGGAGGGTGTGCCGTGTCATAATTTGGAAATCAATCTGACAGGCCACACCCGGGCGCTGGATGTGGTGGTGATTGGAGCGCACTACGACTCGATCCCCGAATCACCGGGCGCCAACGACAACGGCAGCGGTGTAGCAGTGTTGTTGGAGTTGTCGCGGTGGGCAGCAGCAGAGCGGGCACCGTGGAAACGCACCGTTCGATTTGTGGCGTTCGTGAACGAAGAGCCTCCGTGGTTTCAGACCGAACAAATGGGCAGCCGTGTGTATGCCCGCGCGTGCCGGGAAGCGGGACAAAACATTGTGGCGATGTTGTCGCTGGAGACGATGGGATATTTCAGCGATGAACCCGGTAGCCAGCAGTTTCCCAATCCATTGTTTTATCTCTTTTACCCGCGTCGCGGGAATTTTATCGGGCTGGTTTCGAATTTTGCCTCGCGACCTTTGTTGCAGACGGCGAGTCGTGCGTTTCGGTCAGCCACTGAGTTGCCAGTGGAATGTTGCGCGACGTTTGCCGCGATACCGGGAGTGGACTGGAGCGATCACGGTTCGTTCTGGCGCGAGGGCTACCGGGCAATCATGGTGACGGATACGGCACCGTACCGATATCCGCATTATCACCGTATGAGTGACACGCCGGACAAGATTGACTACGTCAAACTCGCAGAAGTGATGCGCGGATTGCAGCGGGTCATTCGGACCTTGGCCAATGAGTGAGCGCGCCGCCGTGGCACCGCGCTTGCTCGCAGCCGGTGGCATGGCTCATCTAGATGTCCTTTTTGCGGAGGTGGTGCGTCGCAAAGCTTCCGATTTGCATCTCGCGAGCGGTCAGCGCCCGTTCTTGCGGATTGACGGTGAGATTCGATCCTCAGAGCATGAACCGTTGTCGGCCGAGACATTGCGCGAATGGCTTTTCGAAATTATGCCCGGACGCAATCGCGAGGAATGGGAGCGGACGCACGACACGGATTTTGCATACGAGTTGGACAGTGCCTCGCGATTTCGCGCGAACGTGTTTCTGGACCGACACGGCATCGGGGCGGTGTTTCGGCTAATTCCCTCGCGGATTTTGGGGTTCAAAGAATTGGGCCTACCGGAATGCATTAAAAAATTGTGTTTTCTCAACAAGGGATTGGTGCTGGTCACGGGGCCGACCGGCAGCGGCAAATCCACCACGCTGGCGGCGATGATTGATTTTATCAACGAAACACGCACCGACCACATCATCACGATCGAAGACCCGATTGAATTCGTTCATACGAATAAAAAATGCGTCATCAATCAACGCGAGGTGCACACGCACACGGAGAGTTTCAAGCGCGCTTTGCGCGCGGCGTTGCGCGAGGACCCCGACATCGTGTTGGTCGGCGAAATGCGCGATCTGGAGACGGTGATGATTGCGTTGGAAACGGCTGAAACCGGCCACCTCGTGTTTGCCACGCTGCACACCACCACCTCGCACGGTACGGTTGAGCGATTGATCAATCAGTTTCCCGCTGACCAACAAGCTCAGGTGCGCATTAGTCTTGCCGAAACGTTGAAGGGGGTCATTGCTCAAACTCTATGTCGTCGCAAGACGGGCGGGCGGGTGGCGGCGCTGGAGATCTTGATGGGCAGCCACGCGCTGAGCGCCAACATACGGGAGGGTAAAATTCATCAGATTCCCTTGCTGATTCAGACGGGCAAGAGTCAGGGAATGTGTTCCCTGAACGATTCGCTGATTCAGTTGCTCGCAGCCGACATCATTGACCCGGTCGAGGCCTACCAGAAAGCCGTGGTGAAAGATGACTTAATTAAGCGGATGGCCGCGTTGCCGAATTGCCGGTCGCCACGCCTACAACCGTGGACAGAAGATGAGCTCATCCGAGCGTCGGAAGACCCGGATTATCAGTCTATTCTGGCACAGACGTCGCCTGTGATGACGCCGTCATTGCGTCGATGAAGCCGGTGGCGCGTGGGCATTCAGCTTCGCTCGCGCCAGCGCGCATACAAAAATCCGATCGCTAACAACATCGCACCCAAAGCGAGATAGGTCACGACCCGGTAAACCGTATCCAATCGTGCGAGGTCGTAACTTACGGCCCGAATCAACGCCAACGCCAGCACCGTCAAGCCCGCCCACCGATAGGCAGCCGTGCGCGTGATCAAGCCCATCAGCAGCCATACAAAACCCAAACACGCCCAGGCAACCGTGAGCCAGGCTCGTGACGCGATCGCACCCAAGCCAAGCACCGTCGTGGTCGTTGCGAGCGTCACTAACCATGCGCGCACCACTTGGTTGAGCCGCGCCGACGTCCACAATCCGTCGCCCCGCACAGCCAGCCATCGCTCACCAAGCACGAGCGCGAGCGTTCCCACACCGACGTTGCCCCATTCCGCCGCGTTACCGTTTGGCTCACTGAGGAACATCGCCCACCATCCGTGATACAGCGTGCCCCACACCGCGGGTACAAATGCGAGGTTCACCCACAATCGTTCGTTGCTGCGTATGCCTGCCCCCGCCAGCACCAACGCCTCAATTCCCCACACCGCCCAGCGCCACGATTTGGGGCTGTGATCCATGACAGACATCGTCATCAGCAACACCGCCAGCAACGCATACGGCAACAAATGACGTCGGGCCACCGCCTCGGCGGCAGGGGAAGCAACGACGCGCTGACGCGACCACGCGACGATTCCGAAACCCCACCACGTCGCCACGAGTGCCAGCGTGGGCGCCAACTCCCAAGATTCCTCCGACCACCGGGCTAATGCCCAAACCCAAACCGCGCCCACCAGCGGCACATGCGCCGACCAGACGATTGCCGGTGTCCGCGCGAGGGCACCCAGCATCGCAATGGCCACCGCGGCCGCCATCCATGTCCATGGCAACCATGCCCGCGGCGTTTGCTCGATCGCCGCCGACAGTACCAACACCGTTCCGCCAAACGCGCCGAGCAACGCTCCGATGTTTGGTGAGCGCGTCGCCCATCGCGTTTCGAGCGCTGCGTTGACCCAGCCCATTACCCCGGCGAAGCCGACGTTCCACAACAACCGATTATCGCGGTCGGGCCATTCCCGCCATGTCAACATCAGCACACTTGCGAACACCAAGTGAGCTAGCCAGCGCAAAGCGTTGTTGCCAGTTGCGCGCGCCAACAGCAATACCAGCACGCTCTCGACGGCCAACACCGCCACCAGTTGTTCCGCGCGGAAATAGCTGACCAACCCGAGCGTTCCGACCAGCAACCCCTGCCACAGCAGACCATCGCCGATTTGTCGTTCCGCGGCGAGCCGCCGGTATGCCATGGCCGCCGTGATGCACAGCGCCCCAGCAAACGGAAAGAAAAACGCCCACCCCATCCCCGGATAGGTGCGCCGCATCAGCCCCGCGAACAACAGCAACAACAATGCGTTGTTCAACGTCAGCCAGCCCAACCGCGATCCCGCGTCGAACGCCGTGCGGCGAATCTCCTCCACGGTGTGCCGCGTACCGGCGAGCAGGCCGATGATCGTGAAAATGAACCAGTACAAACCCAAAAACGCCGCACGCAGTCGGAATTCCTCGGGCGCCAACCCTCGCTCCCAAAGTCGTTCCCAACCCGGTTGGCCCACCCACCACACGTAGGCGAGGTACGTGGCCACCAACGCGCCGAACGACAACGGTGTCCACCGATGTCGCGTCGCCAACACCAACGCCGCCACCGCCAACACCGCGTTGGCGGTCAACGTGAAGACGCCAACGCCGCTGACGAGTGAAGTGTAGTAACCAAAGAACAGAGCAAGCACCGTGAGCGTGGCCGATGCGGCTCGATCTGCAACCACAACAAACAGCGCAACCAGCAAAGCCAGCATCGCGATGGCCACCGGCACCGACTCCACCACCCGTAACGCCGGCACGAAATGCATCGCGTAGGTCATGTAGTAGGCGCTTGCAAACGCGCCAGCCAACAACACGCGGCTGAACGGTGGCGTCCGTCGGTTCAGCCACGCGCCGGCACCGCCCAGCAACGCCGCTAGTAGGTATC
>JANWVU010000060.1 GCA_025056465.1 Verrucomicrobiia bacterium
TCTTCCTCAGCGAGGATCACATCGGGGCCGATGCCCGCGGCGGCAGGGTGTCGGCGCAGCAATCGCGCGGCAAAACTGTGCAGGGTGCTGACCTGTAGTTCGGTAGCCAACTCCGCGAGCGCTTCGGCCCCCGCGCGGAGTGCGGGGAAGTCATGGGCGTTGAGCAACTTTTCGGGAACCACGGGACGAGCAATCTCCGGCAGAGCGTTGAAATCGTGAGCGCGGGCGATTTCGTTGAGCGCACCGAACAGTCGGGTTTGCATCTCGGCAGCGGCCTTGCGGGTGAAGGTGGTCAGCACAAATCGCTGCAGGATGAACCGCGCGGCCAAAACACGTTGGGAGCGATCCGAGGCAGTGTAGAGATGTTGGGCCGGGGTGTTTTGTGCCCGCGTTTCAAACGGCGCGTGAAGCAAAAACCGTAGCGCGCGTTGCGTGAGCAGGTAGGTCTTGCCGGTCCCGGCACTGGCCCAAACGAAAACGTGGGCCGGTGCGTTCACGGCGCGTTGGCGCGCCGTTTCATCCGGTAGAGGCACGTTCGTGTCGGATGCCTTTGTACCCGTGGCTTGGGTCCATGGTGATGGCCCATTCGAGACCTCAGGATCGTTTTTTCTTTTTCGAGTCATTGATCAAAATCCTTTCAACCTCTTGTGTGCGCGGTCGCGCAATGTCGTTCTCAAGCCATTGGCGTTCGGCGAGCTGAATCAGACCAGGTTCGAACCGGCGACAAATGGAGATGGCGTTGCAATGAGAGCAGGGATTCAAAGACGTCTCGTCCATGAGGTCGGCGAGGACTTCCCGCGGTAGCGGCGGGAAGTATCGGTGTTCCAGGAAGCCGGCAACAGAACGCAGAAAAAGCTTAGGGTCGTCTTCGCCAGACTGGGCGGTCTTCGGCGGGTCGTTACCGAGGAAGATGAACTGAAATTCAGATGTCGTTTGTTCGTCGACCAGCCATGGGTAAATCAGCGCTTGGATCAGCCAGCCGAGGCGAATTAGTTTTGAGGGGGAATCGGGTTTCCTACCGCTTTTGAAGTCATAGAGGAAGAGGCGTGCCTCATTGTCGCGGTCGATACGATCAATTTTTCCGCAGATTTGCCAGTCCGATAGGTCGGGGAAGTCATGTTTGAACGTTTGCTCAGCGAGGTGAGTCTCTCGTTGGAGCATGCCGGGTTGGTCGGCGACCCAGTTCCAATAACGCCGTGCAAGCTCCTCCAATTCGGCACGGGCAGCGGACTGAAACACAGCGGGCAGGAGTTGGAACTGAAGTTGGATGTCGGCATGAGCGGCGAGGGTTTGATTCCAGAGCTGGTCCCAAGCAGAGGATGGTGCCGATTGCCAGAAGCGAGCGATTTCGTCCACCCGGCTGCCGGTGGGAAATGTAGCGACCATTCGGGCCAGCAACTCGTGGAGGAGCGTGCCGCGTGTGAGATGGTCGAGTGAGCGAGTCAATCGGATAGGTTCAATCGGCTCCCATTCCATGACGCGCTGCGCATAAAACCGCAAAGGACATCGGGCGAGGTCTTCGAGGTCAGTGACAGCCAAGGAGGTTTTCCACTCGCGCGGCCAACCGGTAAGGCAGATTGCCGGATAGTCGGCAGGAAGCGTCAAAATTGCTGGCACGAATTGGGGCGAAGTTTGTTGCCATAGCTCGCTTACCGCTTGTGCGAGCGAGTCGCTCAGGAACGGTGCGAGGCTTGGGGGAACAAAGCGGCCGGTGTGCGGGTCGAGTTGGTGCAGCGTGAGCGCTTGCAACCGTGGGGAACGTGGGATTGCGGGCGGGCGATGCATGGAGCCGGACTTCTCCCAACGTTGCCGGTAGCGTTCGACCCACGGTGTGGGTGCGAGTGCTCGGCCGTCGAAATCCGCCGTGGGAATGATCCAATGGATGCGTTCGGCGGCGGTGTTGACCAGCCAGAACAGTAGTTGCATTTCCTCGGTGAGCCGGTTTTTTTGCGGGAACCAATGGCCAATATCGCGCAATAGCTTGGCGAGGGCATGCGACATCGGTTCGGAGAGGACAGGATCGTCGGGATACGGCGGTGGAAACTTCCCATTGGCCAACCCGAGCCACACGAGCCGGCGCGCGGTGACCCCGCGCGCTCGCATCAAGGGAAGAAACCAGACGGCATCGGTTGGCGGCTCGGAGGAGATGGGAGTTGGGATTGTGGTCTCGAGCCAACCAGCCCACTCGTCGCGGGTCAGGGACAGTTGCGGGAACAGCGCGCAACATCGTTCGAGAATTTGCCGGGCGAGGGTAAGCGGTTGTGGATCGGGAAGCCATATCGTGGACAACGCGGCGAGTTTGGCGGACATATCAGCAACGGTCAGGGGCGCAGCGAGGTCGTCGGGCACGAACATCAAGATGTGACGGATCAGTTGTTGTTCGGAGTTGGTGAATCCAAACGGCCCATCAGCCGGTAGGTTCGCGGCCAGCGTGGCGAGCCGGTGCCACGCGGGGCCACCCGGCAGGTTCAGATCCCGGATTTTTTTCTCGAAATCATCAAGGGCAACCCCGCGCGCCGCCGGTAGGTCTGGGTATTGACGCAGGTAGCCGAACAACCAGTCGGGAGCCGCTTGTTCGCGCCACAGTTGGATCACGAAGCGAAGTGGCTCAGAGTCCGGCCCGACGCCCACGGGTACATCGGAGATTTGGAGCGGGATGGCAAAGTCGCGGAAGACCTCCCGCATCAGCGGCACGTACGGCTCGGCTTGCATCGCGACAACGAGAATGTCGCGCGGGGCGACCGGGTCGCGCGCATCTTCAAGCCAACGCCGGATTTGCACCGCCGCGGCGATGACTTCGGCGCGCGGTCCCGCGGCGGTTTGCCACGTGAGGAACGGGGGCGGGGTGTCCGGTAGCTCGCCTTCAGGAAATGTTGCGGCGAAGAATTGCGCGGGGCTTTCGGTGGGATGTGAGCCGGCAAGCGAGATGTGACGATGTTCGAGGGAGGGAATGCGCGCCTGGAGATGTTGCAGGATGGGGATGCTGAAAGCGAAGGCCGGGTGGTCGCGGGCACCCGGCCTGCCGTCGATTGCGGGGTAGAAAAATTTGAGCGGTAACCGTTGCGCCAGCGCGGTGAGCCATTGCAGGTGAACGTCCAGCCACTCGTAGAAACCGTAAATCCAAAGCTTCGGTCGCTGGTCGGTGTTCTCGGCGCCCAGGGCGCGATACAGGTCGTTTTCCACAGCTTGTTCAATGGCGCTCGCCAACTCGGTGAAAACCAGCGCCGCCATGGGAATGTGGTGTTGGCCAAGAAAGCGACATTGGATGTCGAGCATCAGCGCGGGGAAACCGCGGATCTTTTTCAGGCCGGGGTTTTGCGTGATTTCGTTCACAAGGTTGTCCGCTAGGTCCCGGTAACAGAGTCCGCTGTCGAGCAAGTCACGGATGACAGGCAGCAGTATTCGCGCGCCGTTGGGGATGGTGGCCAGGACGGCCAACGGTGAATCCGCCGGCAGCTCGCGCAGGATTTGCGTGAGCGCGAGCAGCAATTCCGCGTCGTGATCTTGTGGGGTTTTGTGCAAGAGATGATGCGCAAGTTTCCGCGAAAGCGCGGTCAACGACACAATCTCGGTATTGAGTGCGACCTTGAACCCGGTGGTGTGCAGGAGGCGCGCGCGCAGGTGTTTGGCCAGCGAGGCGTTTGGCGTCACAATCCACTTCGGCGTGAGCGGTGCCGTGGCCGCAGCGGTCAAGAGGTCTTGGATCAGTTCGACCTCGAGTTGCGGGAACGTTGGGGCGGTGATGAGTTGCGGGGTCATGCGAGCAGCTTATCGCGACCGGCAGGTTATGTCACCGGCTATGACACAGGACGGTGCTCAGGCGTGAAAGTTTCGACATGACGCGCCGTCCAGCAGGCGGGCCAGGCGCTTGCGGAGAATTCGCTTGGCCCGGTAGAGGCGTGTTTCGACCGATTTCTTCGTGCACCGCAGAACGGTGGCAATCTCCGTGTGGGTCAATCCATGGTATTCGGCCAGCATCAGCGCCGTGCGTTGCGCTTGTGGTAATTGCGCCACCGCCGTGGCGATGAGTTCACCGAGATCGTGCGTTTCGACGTCGCGGCAAATCGTGATCGGCTCGGGCACAGCTTCCAACGGGGTGCTGGGGCGACGTTGCGCGGCGCGCAGCCGGTCGAGGCATGCGTTGCGCGCGAGAGCAAACAACCACGTTGAGAACCTTCCGTTGCCCGGACGGTACCGGCCCACGTGCTGGCATACGCGGACGAAGACTTCTTGGACAACGTCCTGCGCTTCGTGCGGGTCGCCGAGCAGCCGGTGGCAAAAACTGATGAGAGGATACTGGTAGCGCGACACCAGTTCCGCAAACGCGGTTTCGTCGCCGCGTTGTAGGCGTTCGACAAATTGGCTGCTTGGATTCTCCATTGCGATCCGGATGGGCAAATACACGCGTTGCGTGCACAACGAACGACGGCGGTGAACGAGAAGCGAGAGAGCGCGCCACGGGCACAAACCGTGCGCGCCAGGGTTTTCAGATCAGCAACGCGTGATGGCGCACATGCAACGCCACCGAGGAAGAAGAGTCGCGGGCGCGAGCCCACCGGTTACGAGAGCTTTGGAATGCCGGTAGGCTCGGAAGAAGCATCGCGAGAATCGGCGTCGGCGCGAAAGACGCATTGGTTGGTTGAACCGCCGGCAGGGTTGCGGCCGGCGACTCAGCAGGCGATATTACACAGTTGCACTGTTGAGGTGGGCAGCATTCGCACACCCCGTCGGCACCGCACGCAGTCGAAATCAACTCGCAAGGAGCTAATAGCGGCAGGAGCAGGAGCAACACAGCCAACGCCAGCCACCTGGATTTCACGCCTCAAATCTATTGGCGGAAGGTGTGTGTGTCAAAAGGGACCGGCAACCGTAAGCGCGAGGCCCTCGGATCGGTTCGAAGACTATTTCAAAGAGAGAACCACTAGAGGAATGTTGTGCTCCCAATGCACGGGCTCTAGCCGAGAGATCATGATTGGGCGACGAGAGGAAAGATTTTGTTCGGTCCCTTTGCATGCTCATTGCAAGTGGAAGCGAATCGCAAGATAACTTTCGGTGACAAAGGCGCTACGGTTTGTGGATAAAACGGCTCGACCACGGACACAACTGGCTGAAATTAAGAAGCTTCTCATTTGCTGCCTGACAAATGACAAGATGGCGTTGCTCTTTAAGCCGCACCAATCGGCGAATCCATTCGCGGTCGGTGTGGAGCATGTCGCCAACAAAACTGCTTTGCTCGGTGCGCTTGAGCTTCTCGCTACACCGCGCTAATTGAGATTTGCGGCTTTGGTTAGCTCCACATCATCTCCACATTCGCTCGACGCGAGGGAGGAGACACTACTAATGACGCTAATTTACCGCCGCGAACGGTTGCCTCCACAGTGGTCTGAAATGGAGCATGCAGTTTGAAATGCACATCCCAGTTCCGTGGCCAGGCCGGTAGCAGGAGTAACCGGTCGTCATGATATTGTAGCAGCATCCGCTGCAGAGCGGTCATTGCCACTCCCCCGTGGTCGACATCTGGCACCCAGTCATAATTTGGTCCCACAAAGCCCTCGAAACGCGAGCCGGCGTCTTTTGTGCGGAAGTTCTCTATGACGTAGCGACGTGCCTCCTCGGTCAGACCAAGACACGCCGCATGAATGGCGTCTTGGCGCCAGCAACCAGTGCCTCGATGAGCTCGCCTTGCATAGGTCTCACGACCCACATCGAGGTCTGACAATCCTACCCCGAAAAGTCGGTAAGGGAATACGGCATACAATTCGGGATTTTCTGAGTTGGCGCATATGTCGTATTGGGCGGCAGGGATTAGATACCGTTTTTTTGTCCACACTTCGCGGCGCTGCGGCAACGGCGGCAACTGTGCGCGCAGGTTTTCCCATCCCTTCGTTCTCGCCAGCACGAAGCGGAGGCCCGCGATGTCGGGAAGAGGATTGACCGCTTCCTGCCACGTTTCCAAGGATTGGGCCGGTTCGAATACCCGGTAGCCGCGAGCGTCGATGCGCGGGAAATGTTGATCGTAAAACTCGATGATGGGATGGGCCAGCTCTTGCAAGACGGTTACCTCACCCGTGAAATCCCGGTAGTCCAACATATGCGCGATCAACTCCAATCCACCCTGCCAGTAATATCGGATGTACGAGTTGGCGGGTACGCCACGAGGCAACCCCTCGCGGTTGTATCCGTAGTCCCCGTTTCGGTAGGCTCCCCAAAACGTCATGGTCTCGGGAAACATCGCTCCACCATGACCGAAATACTCCCGCACGCGTGCCGTCGCGAATGGCAACGCATCGCAATACATCCGGTACCACGGCTGGATCAGATCGAAATCGCCGCTCATTAACATCGGCCAGTAAATTAGTCGCGTGTTTTGGAACCAGTAGGCCCCACCCCAACGCCGATAGTCGGCATCCAACTCCTCGCCCGCTTCACGCGCGTCCACCGTGAACAAGGACCCGTTGAATTTGATCGGATAAGCACCCCGACCGGCACAACCGTTGAGATATCGCTGCAGCGCGTACCCACGTGTGACGATTTCCGCATCCTCGTCTCCTGTGACGCGAATCCAACTGCGTTGCCAGAACGCGCGCCACCACCGTTCATGCGCCTCGCGGTTCGGTAACGCGAAAACAACACCCGCCAACCACTCGTCAACCGTTGCGGCCTGCGCTGTGTGAGTGTGTACCGTCACGCGAAATTCCCGCATCGGTTCCCGGGAAACCAAACCCAGCTCACCGTCACGGACTAACCCCGTTCCACTCAACACCCCGCCAAACGTGCGATGCAGCAGGGGATCCTCGAAGTGAGGGATCAATGAAGCCAGCTCTTGGTGTCGCATCATGTCAGCCCAACACGACGTTGCGTTGTGGTGGCACCAGACTACTCGGTCGGGCTGACCTCTAAGAACCGTGTCTGGCAACGTCCTGATGACCTCGTGCTCAGCGTCTCGCGCTAAGAAACTTCGCGCTTCCGTGGTGGAGGTTATGACGCGAGAGGTGGTTCGCCACAATTCAACGGCCGCTCGTAGCCGCACCGGCTGGTCACTATTCCCCTCCACACAAACAACCGGCGCGTGTGCATCCACCCAGCCCACTAAGCGAACTGGACCAAACTGCACCTCCACGCATCCGCGCTCTAAATCGAGCACCTGACGAAATGGCCGTGGCGGCACCTCAATCCTCACGCGCACGCGCCCCAACTTACAAAGGCGCCCGTTCTCGTCCCACGCGTCCGTGCGAGCGATGTAGAAGACGATGTCCGTGCATGACCCGGCATCCTCCACCCAAAAATTGATCCCCACCTCGCCGTTGCCCAACGGCATAGAACCGCTGCTATCGGCACTCGGCGTGTTCCATTCGACTCGCACAGGCATGGTTAGACCGCAGCAACCGTCATCACACCGCGGGCGGTTTCACGACTACTGAGCAAATGTGCAGGGACGAGGTTGTCCACTACCACGTCGTTCTCGAAATCGCAATTCTGTCGTAGTACTCCGCTGCACTAAATAATTAGCGTGGCGCACTGCGAAGTCAGGTTTAGACTTATGCAGACGGTTGCATAGTCGGGGTTCCTCCGGTACGCACCCTGTCATCTTCCTTGAAAGTTGTCACGCTTGAGATGGTAGCCAAAGCCGCCGGCGTCCATCCGACCACCGTCGGCCGTGCCCATCATTATCACGCCAATATGGCCTTGGATTGATGACCAGCCATCTGCGCGTGATTGGCTGGAGAAGCCATGGTTGCGTGGCTACTTGCAAGGCACCGAGCGACGAGCGGCGGAACTCGTTTACCGGGTGGAACGCCTGCGGTTGGATGACTTTGTCGAGCTTCAACCCGATTTGAACGTTCAGCGCTTCTGCCGGATTTTGGACGCACGGGGCATCCATGGCGCCGTCTTGCCCCGCCTGACCCATCCCTCGCTGACCACCGGCCTGTGGAGTTGCGCGGTGGTAGAGATCGGACGTTATGAGACCTGGTTGATCCACGCCCAGCGCGCCCGCTTCCAACCCGCGCTGCATCCTGATTGACGGTCGCTGGGTGGACGGCGAAACCACACGCGCCAAGCCGACGGCCTGACGGTCGGGGAGGAGCTTGACCGGCCTACGGTTGGTGGATGCGCAGTCGCAGGAAGCGGCGCGACACCGAGCGAGTGTTGGCCGAGTCGGTATACGTCACAAAGCCGTTGATGTCAGAAATGCCGGCACCGCTGTCGTGAACGGTCCAAGGACCCCCGCCGGTGGCGCAGGTGGCCAGCGGGGTCCAGGTTTGCAAATCGAAGCTTCCTTCAATCGTGTAGATGATGTCGGGCGCCGCGGGGTTGCGGGCAAAGGTGAATTGCAGGTGCGAGCCGCTGATCCGGCCTTGCGGAAACGGTGCGGAGGCCGAGGACAGCGGGTTGCCGCCGAGCGCATACTCCAAAAGGTTGGCCAAGCCATCGCCGTCCGGGTCAGCCGCCGGTAGGGCAGCGGGACCGTCCAGACCGGCATGGGCTGCCCATGCCGTGTAGCCGAGTGGTTGCGCCGGCAGGAGCGTCATCCAGTTGTAGTTGGCCAGACCGGAGGCGAAGGTCAACCGCAGCACGTGCAGGCCTTGTGGAATCGTGACCGGTGTGCTGGTTTGCCAGGTGGTCCAGTTTTCAAAATCCCAATCCCAACGGCCGGTCCGTGGCAACACTTGATGAGTCCAAGCCGGCTGACCGTCCACGGTCAGGTGGATGACCGGCGCGGCCACGTTGGGGGGCGAAGCGAGCCGCAATTGGAGGTGGTAGGCAGCGGTGGCAGGCACGCGCACGGTGTACTCGAGCCATTCGTTGGCATCCACCCAGCCAATGTGATAACCGCCGCCGGTGTCGCCCGTGGTCTGAATATCCACGCTGTCGCTGCGATAGACGCCTCCCTGATTTTCCGCGGTGGTGTCATGCCAACTGATTCCCTCCCCGCCGGTGTCGTAGTTTTCCAGCTCGATCCGATCGGTGGCAAACGGCGCGGTGCCGCCATACGGACCTTTGGGCGGGTTGGAAACGCTGATGGTGCGATACACCACACCGATTTTGCCGCGTGCATCGTATGCTTTGGCAACCAAGGTGTGCAGGCCCGCCCCGAGGTTGCCGGTTGCCGCCGTGTAAGGTGGCTGCGTGTCCGTCGCAATTAGCGTCGGCCCGCGATAGAACTCCACCTTGGTGATTGCGTCATTATCGGCATCGGTGACGCTGGCTTGCAGATCGAGGCTGACCGGTGCGACATATGGCTCGGCCGGCTGCAGCGACAGCACCACCGCCGGGGCCGTATTTGAGGGCGGCTGCACGGTCAGCCCAAGCGGTGCCGACACACCAATGCGCCCGGCGTTGTCAGTGGCGCGTGCGACAACCGTATAGACGCCGTGAGCTGATGTGGGTGTCCACGTCAGCGACCATGGCGTATTCGTGCGGCTGTCCACCACCGCGCCATCCACCAGTAGAGCGACTGCTGCAATCGGATTTGTGGCGGTAATCTGCGGGGTGAAAACCGTAGCCTGGCCGACCACCGGTGGCGTTGCCGGCGCATCCAGCGCAACCACAGGGGCTGGCTCGGCTGGCGCGCTGACTGTGACCGTGCCGATCGTGTATCGGCCCTGCGCGTCGCGTCCCTGGATTCCAATGGCCAGCGGCGCCAGATAACTGTTGGTGGCGGTGTGCAACACGGCCAGCTTCAGCGTGTATGTGCCGGGCGCAAGCGTAGCGGGCACAGCCAGCTCGTCGGTAATGGTCACCGGCACGTTTTTGCCGTTCGCTTCGGTTTCCTCGGTGTTGACGTCGTCGTCAGCATTGACGGTGGTGGGCAGCAACCGTTGCAGATCCAGCCGGCATCGTGCCGACCACACCTTGGTGTTGTTGCTGTTGTACAGTTCCCAAGTCGGTGCCCAGTCTTCGTAGGCAGGTGCAACGCCGACATTCGACCAGCGCGACGTCACCACGAAGCAATGGCCGGCGATGATGTTGTCGGGCCAGCCGACCCAGTTGAGCTGGAAGCGGTGGCCGGCGGCTTTGCCGATCTCAATGCGTTGCGGATCATCCACCCACTGGTTGACCGCCACGGCGCTGACGTGATAGCGGATAACCTGCGACTCGGCCAGCGCAAGCGCGTTGGAGTTCTCGCCGCCGAAAAATTCCGTCACAAACGGTGTGGTCTTCCACCGATCCTGAAACGCATCGCGCACATTGGGAAACCAATCGCCGACCTCCTGCTCGAACCAGATGTTGCTGAGGTTGTCCTTGCGCACACCCATGCGCGGATATTGCTCCATGGCATGGACAAAACCCAGGCCGCTGCGGTCGGGATAATCGCCGTCCACGTCGGGAATCATGAGCAGTCGCGTGCGCGGAAATGCTGCCGCCACAATGTCAACGAGCCGCGCGCGAGTTGCGGCTGTGGCATTCAGCTCGGGTGGCAGATTGGTAAATCCCAAGCCGCTCATGTGCCACTCGCCCCAATGCCCGTAAATGCCGACATCAACGTAGCCGATGCGCGGGTCGCCGTCGTAGCGCTGGCCCAGCGCTTGGAACAGCGCTTCAACCCGATTCAGAAAGGCTGGCTCGTTCCAGTACGGCACGAAGATGTTGTCGCACTCGGATTTGGTGGATGGCATGCGCCGACCCAGCCCCTGCGACTCGATGTAATCGGGCACGCCAAGTTTGCCGTCCGGGTTGCCGTCGTTGTCCACATCTCCCTCCCACTCACTCAGGATCATGATGCGGAAACTGAAGCGTCGGCCGTTTTGCTGGGCATGCTGGAGGTGATTATCAATCACGCTGAAATCGTACTGACCTTGCGACCGCTCGATGGCGCGCCAGATGAATCGTTTGTATTCGTCGTGATAGCGGCGCGACTCGGGCAGGCCGCGGACGGGAAACCAGCCGCCTTCGGGCGTGCCCCACGGATATGGATCCTGCCAACCCCAGCGATAGTCACCCACCATCGGATTGGGAATCACCCCGACGGTCTGGCCGACGCCGTTGCTGCCGCAGTTTCCCTCACCCGTGCCGTAGGGAATGATCGCCGGCGCATTGGTGGCAGCGGGCAGCGGCCCGGCCAGCAAAACACTCAGAAACACAACTGCCAAGACGGAGGAAATAGCATGCTGCCGGTGAACTTGGATGACATGTTTCATTGGCCCGTTTTCGCGCGGAGAATCGTGTTCATGCACGTGGCCCGGCGGAGCATGAAGCGCGGCGTTAGCCCAGGCGAAATGGCAACTACACTCTTGCGTTGGCAAGGATCGGCCCGCGTTGCCGGCTCCGTTGCTGATCGCCACAGCCCCGATTGGCGATGTGTCTTGCTTCTCCATCATCCGTTGTTGCGATATTGGTCTGCCCAGCCGGCCGACGGTGTCGCGCATCGCCGGGCAAGCAGGCCCGGCATCCCGCACCAGCTGACGCGACGGATAATTTACGAAAGGCGGCTGGAGCTGATAATGGAAAAGTTTCGCTACCGGTAAGCCGCTGCGGTGGCGAAAATCCCGCGGTTTAGTTCGATGTTACGCGCCAGTTGCTGAGGCCGGCGGGGAGTTGAATGGGTGTTCGGGTGCAGCTTTGCCGCATTCGGGATTGCGACCGGTCGCGATGCACGGTAATTCAACATGGAAACGTCGGGAGGAAGTTTACCCAAATTGCACCAGTACATTCCAGCATCTTGATTGGCGCTGACGCGCCGTCGGATCGGCGTTTGTTGATGCCGTGGCGCAGGACCATCGCCGTGGGGCGTGCTTTCGAGTTGACCCGTGCGGATCTGGTGGAACATCTGCGGTGGCTGCAGCGGGAGATTGGCTACCAGTATTGCCGCTTTCACGGCGTTTTCCACGATGACATGGCCGTGGCCGTTCGCACCGCCAACGGGACACTCACGTTTCAGTGGCATCAGGTGGACAAAGTCTACGACACGCTGCTGTCGCTTGGCCTGCGGCCCTTTGTGGAGTTGAACCCGATGCCAGCCGCACTCGCCTCGGGCAGCCAGACGATGTTCCACTGGAAAATGAACGTCACGCCACCGCGTTCCTACGACGAGTGGTCAGCATTGGTGGCTGCCTTCACCCGGCACATCGTGGAGTGATATGGCTTGGACGAGGTGCGCCAGTGGTTCTTTGAGGTCTGGAACGAGCCGAACCTGCCGGCGTTTTGGTCGGGCACGAAGGACGATTACTGGCGGCTCTTCGAGCACGCAGCGCGCGCGGTGAAATCGGTGGATACCCGCCTGCGCGTAGGTGGCCCGGCCACTTCAAAAGCACGCTGGATTCTGGATCTGATTGAACACTGCACCCGCCACGGCATTCCGCTCGATTTCATTTCCACGCATCTATACCCGCAGGATGAATATGTCGAATATCCCGACCGGCGCGGAAGCCCACACCGACCGGGCGAGTTTTTTGCCGACACGATTCGTCACGTGCAACATCAGGTGCGCAACTCCGACCGGCCGGATCTGGAGATTCACTGGACCGAATGGAATACTCAGTCGGCTGCGTCCACGGCGACCGTGGACTGGATCAACAACCCGTGCGTGGACAATTTGTTTGCCGCCTCAATCATCGTGGACAACTGCCTCAAACTCGATGATGCCTGCCACAGCATGTGCTACTGGGTCGCCAGCGACATCTTCGAGGAAGGCGGTCTGCCGCATAGCCCGTTCTCCGCCACCTACGGATTGCTCACCATCCACGGCATACCGAAAGCCGCTGCCAATGCATTTCGCTTCCTGCGCCAACTGCACGGTGCGATGCTGCCCGTCAGCAGCGAACCGGCGCCACCGGCGGGCTGCGGGTGCTGCGCCACGCAAGAAGG
>JANWVU010000061.1 GCA_025056465.1 Verrucomicrobiia bacterium
AAGAAATTCCCTCACCCGTATCCGTGACTTCAATTTTGACCGCACCGCCTACCGGTAGGCTGCTCGGTAAATCCGATTCGACGGCGTCCGCCGTGCTGATCGTGAGCCGGCCGCCCTTCGGCATGGATTGAACCGCGTTGCGCAACACGTGCTCCAACGCCTGTGTGAGTCGAATCCGGTCACCCTCAATCTGCGCGCACTTGTGCGTGAAGGTGCGTTTGACGGTCACGACGGGCAAGCCGGTCGGCTCATCGGGCTTTTCGCCGATTCCCACCAACTGCGCGAGTTTTTTGCGGGCAAATTCATGGGTGAGATTTTTCAGGCACGCATCCACCAGTTCGTTCAGCGCAATGTCCTCATACACCAAACCCAACGGCTGTGAGAAAAACGTCAGGTTGTTGATGAGCACATCCACGCGGTTGACCTCGTTGACAACCACGTTGCTGAACTGTTCGCGAAAATCTTTTTCGTTGTATCGCTCGGGTAGCAACTGTCCGAAGATCTTGATCGAGACCAGCGCGTTTTTCAGCTCGTGCGACAGGCGAAACGCGACCCGCGAGAAAAACTCCTGCTCCTGTGCCTGCCGCGCCAGTTGTTGCTGCTGCCGCCATGCCGTGAGGTCTTCCACCAAAAGCAACCATACCGGCTCGCCACTGCTCGATGCCAACTCGGTCACCTGAACCGCCAGCGGCCGACGCAAGGCCGGTAGCTCCAGTTCCCGGCGCGCGATGGGTTCATGTGTCTGTTGCGCCTGTAAAATCAACCCGGCCACCGGACTCGGCAACGTCCGCACGGTGAGCGACTCGCGCAGCCCGTCTTTCAGCCCGAGCCACTCGCGCGCGCGTGCGTTGATTTCAAGCACACGCTGTTGCCCATCGACGAGCACCAACCCCACTGGCAAATCGGCCACAAGCCGCTGCAAAAAACCGTGCTTCTCCTCGGTGCGTCGAGCTTGGCGCAGTCGTTGTTCCCCCAGCACAACCTGCCGGGCCAACGCATGCATCAATTCGAGATCTTCCGTACCGAGCGCCGTGCCATTGATCTTCGCGCCGCACGCAATCAGCCCACAAATCTCTTCTTCGTTATCAACCGGCACTACCGCCAGCGCTCCCAACAACTCAAGTTGCCGGCTGGCGTCGTCTTCCAACCACTCACTGCCGGCCCGCAGGATGCAACCCTCCCGCATGACAGCGGCACCCAATCCGTCGTCGGCACGCAACGTCAACTTTTGCAGCAACTCCCGCGACGTGCCGCAACTGTAGACGACGCGAAGCCAGACACCATCGCGCCGGTAGATCACGAGACGATGAACTCCAAAAAAATCGCGCAGCCATCGACCGCATTCGATCCAAAGTTGCGTCGGGTCGGTTTGCGTGGCGAGTACCGCGCTGAGTTGTTTGAGCGCCTCCCGGTAGCGCAGTGATTCCGGTGGGGATTGGCTTTCGGGTCGTGCTGGGCGTGGAAGCCGCCGTTGCAGTTGCTCCACTTGGTGGCGGGCCTCTCGCAGTTCAAGAGCGTGGCGGATTTGCTCTTGCAATCGCGTTACATCCTCTTTGTCATCCACCACAATCCACGAGTCCGGCACGGCACACACGGCGCGTTGCATGCCGGTCAGCCGCATCGCGATCACCTGGCCGTCCCGCATCGGATATGCGCGGAATGCTTCAATGGCACCTTGTGCCGACTCGCCCAGTGAAGCGCCGTCCACAATGAACGCGTCCGCCAACGGGAACCACGGCGCACAGATGTTTTGAAAACTCGCTGCGCTGCCGTCCGGCGGCGGCGGCAACAACACTACCGAACTGCGTCGGCCAAATGCTTCGTCGAGTTGGCGATGCAACGCGGCGGAGTGGGTCAACAGTACGATGGTTTTCATGAGGAGGCCCCCGTGTGACCGTTGCAATACCGACGCAGAACGACGGCAGTGTTGCGTCCGCCAAAGCTAAACGAGTTGCTCACCGCGACCTCGACGGGATGCGGGCGTGCTTCGTTAGGTACGTAATCAAGGTCGCATTCGGGATCGGGAAATTCGTAGTTGATGGTGGGCGGCAGGACATTGTCACGGATGGCCAGGCAACAGGCTGCAACCTCTGCCGAGCCACACCCACCCTGCATGTGACCCATGGCCGATTTGATGGAGCTGACTGGAATCCGATACGCATGCTCGCCAAACACCTTTTTGATGACGAGCGTTTCGGCACGGTCACCTCGTGGCGTGGACGTTCCGTGGGCATTGATATAGTCCACCTGATCGGGCCGGATACCGGCTCGCATCAACGCCAACCGAATTGCCCGTGCACCTTGCTCACCGTCGGGTGCCGGCTCGCACATGTGATATGCGTCGCAGGTGGAGCCCCAGCCGACCAACTCGGCGTAAATGCGCGCGCCACGTTGGCGCGCGTGTTCCAACTCCTCAAGCACCAGCACCGCCCCACCCTCCGCCATGATGAACCCGTCGCGTTTGGCGTCGAACGGCCGTGACGCTTTTTGTGGTTCAGCATTGCGCCAGGTCATGGCGTAACTGGCATCGAGCGCGGCAATGATCGGCGGATGAACCGGTGCCTCGGCCCCACCGGCGAACATCACGTCGGCCTCATTTTTGACGATCAGGTCCGCCGCGTGGGCAATGGCAGCAGTAGAACAATCGCAGCCGGTGGAGATGGTGATGCTCGGAGCGCGCAAGCCAAGATGCAACGCGATCTGACCACCACAGGAGCCGGTAAACACCGCCGTACCGGTGTATGGGCTGATGGCTTCCGCGCCGCGTTCGATGTATACGCCGTACTCTTGCGTCGCGAACAGCCAACCGGCGTAAGCCGTACCCATCGAGATACCCATTCGCTCGCTGTCTTCACGCTCGAGGACCAGGCCCGAATCTTCCGCTGCGAGAATGGCTGCCACCAATCCGATCTGTGTGAAACGATCCGTGCGTTTGCAGTCCTTGCGAGGAATCCAGTTTTCCGGATGGAAATCTTTGACTTCGCCGGCCACTTTACAGCGGCAGTCTGATTTCATAAGCACCGGGGAGCGATCCACGCCCGAGACACCTGCGAGGAGGTTTTTCCAAAACTCTTGCACACCAATACCGACCGGCGTGACTAGTCCCATCCCCGTAATTACCACCCGACGTTTGTTCATGTGGTCCCCACACTGACTGGCTGAAGGCGGACGGTTGAGTGGTCCTTGGTCCAATCAACGCCTGAACCTTCGGCCGCGACTATACAAAAATGAGCAGGTCAGTAAAGACATTGTTTGCACAATTTTGCGCGCAAGCTGGCGGGGTTCCTTGAGTCGGTCACGCGCGGCTGGTAGTGTTCGGGCATGGCGGATGGAACGCGACTGCGTGAATTGATGGACGAGCGGATCGTGGTGCTCGACGGGGCCATGGGCACCATGATCCAATCGCTCAACCTGACCGCTGCTGATTTCGGGGGACCGCAGTACGAAGGTTGTAATGAGCATCTGGTGCTGACCCGCCCGGATGTGATTCTGGAGATTCATCGACAGTACTTCGCTGCTGGTGCCCACATGGTGGAAACCAACACGTTTGGTGGCACCCCGTTGGTCTTAAGCGAGTACGGCTTGGCGGCCAAATGCCGCGAGATCAACCTGGCCGCCGCGCGGCTGGCGCGACAAGCGGCTGCTGAGTTCGGCGGTTTCGTCGCTGGCTCGATGGGGCCGACCACCAAGGCAATCACTGTCACCGGTGGGGTGACGTTTGCGCAATTGGTCGAAAATTTTGAGGCGCAAGCATCGGCGTTGATCGAGGGCGGCGTGGATGTGTTGCTGGTGGAGACCTGCCAAGACACGCGTAATATCAAAGCGGCGTTGATCGGCATTCAACAAGCCTGCGACAAACTCGGCGTGCGGGTGCCGATCATTGTCTCCGGCACGATTGAGCCCATGGGCACCATGCTGGCGGGTCAAACCGCGGAAGCATTGGTGGCGTCTTTGCAACACGTGGAACTGCTAGCGATCGGACTGAATTGCGCGACCGGGCCGGAATTCATGACCGATCACATTCGCACCATTCACGAAATGGCCACGACAGCGGTTTCATGCTATCCCAACGCAGGGCTACCGGACGAGGAGGGACGTTATGGCGAGACTCCCACCTCACTGGCCGCGTCGTTGGAGCGATTCGTCAAAAATGGATGGATCAACATTATCGGTGGCTGCTGTGGCACCACACCGGCCCACATCAAAGCGATTGCGGAAATGGTGGATGGGAGAGAACCGCGGCGCTACCGGGCACGGCGACGGTGTTACTACTCGGGTATTGAGTTGATTGAAGCCAGTGAGGAGACGCGCCCGCTGCTGGTTGGCGAGCGCACCAATGAAGTCGGCTCGCGCGCGTTCAAACGGCTGATCTGCGAAGAAAAATTTGAGGAAGCAGCCGAAATCGCCCGCGCGCAGGTCAAAAACGGCGCGCACATCATCGACATCAACCTCGAAAACGCTGACCGCGATGAGTTGGCCGATATTGACCGGTTCTATGAGAAGGTCATCCACAAGGTCAAAGTGCCGTTGATGATTGATTCGACGAACCCGGCAGCCATCGAGCGCGCGCTCACTTATTGCCAAGGTAAAAGTATCATCAACTCCATCAACTTCGAGGATGGAGAGGAGAAGTTCCGGCGTGTTCTGCCGTTGGTGAAAAAGTATGGCGCCGCCGTCATCATTGGTTCGATTGACGAGGACAAACAACAGGCTCAAGCGATCACCCGCGAACGCAAACTCGCAATTGCACTGCGAGCGCACCGCTACTGCACGGAACAATGGGGCATTGCCGAAGAAGATTTGATTTTTGACCCGTTGGTTTTCCCTTGCGCTACCGGCGACGAGAACTACATCGGCAGCGCGGTCGAAACCATCGAGGCCGTGCGGTTAATCAAACAGCACCTGCCCAACTGCCGCACGATTCTCGGTATCAGCAACGTCAGCTTTGGTCTGCCACCCGCCGCGCGCGAGGTAGTTAACTCGGTTTTTCTGTACCACGCCACCAAAGCCGGCTTGGATCTGGCCATCGTCAACACCGAGAAACTCGAGCGCTATGCCAGCATACCGGAGACGGAGCGCAAACTCGCCGAGGACTTGCTATTCAACACACCCCCGCCCGGCTTTGAGGCACCGACGGATCACCGGCAGCAAACGCGCGAACAACGCATCGCCATCAACCAGCACCACATCAACGCCATCAACGAGCACTTTCGCGAGGCAAAAAGTCGCGCGAAGAAAAAAGTGTCTGAATTGTCGCTGGATGAACGGTTGGCGCGATATGTCGTGGAGGGCACAAAAGACGGCCTAATCGCCGACCTAGAGCTCAAACTCAAAGAGGCCGACCCGTTGTCCATCATTAACGGACCCTTGATGGCCGGGATGGATGAGGTAGGCCGGTTGTTCAACAACAACGAATTGATCGTCGCCGAGGTTCTCCAGAGCGCCGAGGTGATGAAGGCTGCCGTCGCGTATTTGGAAAAATTCATGGAGAAAAAAACGGATGCAACGAAAGGCAAGATCATCCTGGCCACCGTCAAAGGTGATGTGCACGACATCGGCAAAAACCTCGTGGAAATCATTCTCGCCAACAACGGGTATCAGGTGATCAACCTGGGAATCAAAGTCCCACCGGAAGAAATTATTCGCGCTTATCATGAACACCGCCCGGATGCGATTGGCCTGTCTGGCCTGTTGGTGAAAAGCGCCCAGCAAATGGTCGTGACCGCCACCGACCTCCGCGAAGCCGGTATTACCGTGCCGCTGCTGGTTGGCGGAGCCGCGCTGAGCGACAAGTTCACCCGCACAAAAATTGCGCCCAGCTACCAACGCATCGTCATTTATTGTCGCGATGCGATGGCGGGCCTCAACGTGATGAACCGGCTAATGGACCCTGCCGAGCGGGAGAAAATCGCAATGGAGATGGGCAAGGAAGCCCGGCCGGTAGCGGTCGAGAGCACAACTGCTGCGACCGCGCCCGTGCCCGCGCAGCGCAGCCCGCGCGTGCGGTTGGTTCCACCCCTACCGGCGCCCTACGCGGATCGCAAAGTGCGGACCGTGCCGTTGCTGCGTGAAGTCTGGGAATACATAAACCCGCAAATGCTCTACGTGCGCCACCTCGGGTTCAAAGGCAACTTTGAGCGCGCGCTGGCTCAACGAGACCCGAAAGCGTTGGAGTTGTACGACGCCGTCGAGACCATCAAGACGGAAGCCGCCAAGTTCATGAAGATTCGGGTCGTTTGGCAGTTTTTTGGTGTTGAGTCCGAGGGCAACTCAATCCGGGTGTATCCCGCCCATGCGCCGCGGGACGCAGCCCCGTTGCATCAATTCACGTTTCCCCGACAGCCGGTGGCCAACGGATTGTGTCTCGCCGACTACGTGATGCCACCAGAGCAAGTTGGCGACCAGTACGTCCGCGATTCGATCGCGATGTTTGTGACGACCGCGGGCGAAGGAATCCGCAAGCGTAGTACGGAGTATAAAAATCGGGGCGAATTCCTCAAATCACACGCTCTGCAAGCGCTCGCGATTGAAACTGCCGAGGCGGCGGCCGAGTGGTTGCACCGACGGATCCGGGAGGATTGGGGTTTTCCCGATCCGCAAGAGCTCACCATGTTGGAGCGGTTCCAAGCTCGGTACCGGGGCAAACGGTACAGCTTTGGGTATCCCGCCTGCCCATCACTGGAAGATCAAACCGGGATTTGGAAGCTGTTGCGGCCGGAAGAAATTGGCGTGCATCTCACCGAAGGATTCATGATGGATCCCGAGGCCAGCGTCAGCGCGCTGGTTTTCCATCACCCCGATTGCTTGTACTTCAACGTGGGCGAGGTCGCGGAATAACTCCGCGCAGACGTCAGCGTGACAACGGCGCGGGCGCACACCGTGTGTTTTAGACGAGCCGTTCACCTGCAGCACGTTTAGCGTTGACGTGGCGGTTGGGGGAACCTCACGATGCCGGCATGAGCGAGGCGGTGCATGTTGATCTCGATGGGCGACGTGTGGCAGACGAGTTATTGCAAGCGTTACAACCTGAAGTGAACGCTCTCCGAGCCAGTGGTTGGGGACCGCGACTGGTCTCCATTTCGATCGGTGCTACTGACGCAGTTGCCGTGTACGTGCGCAATCAACGACGTGCTGCGGAGAAGCTGGGCATTGGGTTTGAGCCGCGCGACCTGCCGGCCACCATCACTGTCGAAGAAACACTCGCTGCGATCGCGGTGTTGAATACCGACCCGCGCATTACCGGCATCATCATCCAGCGCCCGGTTCCCGCGCATCTCCCCATCAAACAACTGCAGCGCGCCATCCATCCTCTCAAGGACGTGGAAGGGATGCACCCGGCATCTATTGGCAACATTGTTTACAACGAGCTTGATCTCGCCCCGTGCACCGCGCTCGCATCCATCGAGCTACTCAAGCGCACCGGATTGAAACTGCCCGGTCTCGAGGTGGTCGTCATCGGCCACTCCGAGATTGTCGGTAAACCCATCGCATTCCTGCTCATGGCTGAGGGTGCCACCGTCACGGTGTGTCACCACCTCACGCGAAGCGTTTCGATGCATTCGCGGCGTGCCGACGCGGTTTTTGTTGCTGTTGGGAAACCGCGGCTGATCACCGCCGAGATGATCAAACCCGGTGCGGCGGTCATTGACATCGGGATCAACCGCGTCGCTGGACCCGACGGCCAAACGGTCACCGTGGGCGACGTGGATTACGAATCCTGTCGCGCGGTCGCCGGGTGGATCACGCCCGTCCCCGGTGGGGTGGGTCCCGTCACCGTGGCAATGCTGATGCGAAACACGGTTACTGCCGCTCACCGTCAAAAAACCTACTATGAGCGGGAATTCTCCACGTCCACCGATCACCCGCCATTTGTGTTGAGCCGACGCCTCAACTAACCCTGTCACAGCTCGTCGCGCAGTTGCTCGGCTAGATACGCGTCGTAGCCCGACAAATACAGTAACCCGTGCCCGCAGAGGCTAAACAGGATCACCTTCTTTTTGCCTTCCTCTCGCGCGCGTACCGCCTCCTCGATTACCGCGCAAATCGCATGACTCGGCTCTGGCGCCGGTATCGTCCCCTCATGTCGCGCGAAAAACGGGGCCGCCTCAAAAACCTTCGTCTGCGGATATGCCTTCGCCTCAAGTAAACGAAGGTCGTAGGCATGGCTTACGGTCGGTGCCATTCCCTGAGACTGCAGACCACCAGCATGAATTTTTGGGGAATGAAATCCGGAGCTAACGAATTCACCCACAACAACGGCGTTATCTGCGCCGTGCCCCCCTAAATCATGGCCAAAGTCTCGCGAGTCAGCAACGCACACGCGCGCGGCTGCACCGCAACGATCCGGTAGCGGGCCCGACCGGCAACCTGGCCTTGCAAAAACGGAAATGTCATGCGGACAAAATTGCCCCCGTCACCCACGCCGCCGATGACGATATCGGGTTCCTTCTCCGCCCATTCCATCTGGGTGACAGCCTCCTGATCAGTCACAGTTTGATGAAGAGATACATGATTGAGCACACTGCCGAGTGCATGTTTTGTGTGGGGGGCGTTTGCCAAGCTTGCTCCGATCGCATCGCATGCAACGAAGGCGTTGGACGGCAGAGCCCGTAGATGTCGCCGACCGCGCTAGGTATCTACATCCAGCGCTCCCGTGACCTCGCCATCGTCCAGGATGCTCTCGGAGAAATTCCCCCATATCCACGGCTTCGGCCGGCTGCCTCATAGTGGGATGTAACGGCGGCCTATAGCTTTGGAAAAACCGCAACGGAGTCGTACCACACTTCGGGCAGATCGCGTTGCGTAATAGGAAATCGTGTTTACATGAGCATCTTGCTTTCCTTGGTGGATGCCCGGAGAACCTGACGAGTGACAAAAGCCCCGCTGCCGATGGGCTTACGCCTCACATGAACGACACGTGCGCTATCACCTGACTCGCCCTCCCACACTGGCTTCAAAGCAGGTCAACCTTGCCGATCCCGAGGATCGTTCCGCTCCCCAGTCGCACACAGCGACGCCTTTCGATTCCAAGCTAATCAGCCTTTACCCGCGACAGGTACTGCTTGTTGCGGCGAATTAACTCCAGACGTTGCTCCACGCATTGGCGGGTGCGACCGGCGTCGGGCGGGGTATTCAGAACATAGTCCAGCAATCGGTCGACGGTGCTCGTGGCGACATGGACGCGCGTGTCACTACTGGCGTAATAGATGAATACACGCCCGTCAGGCGTTACCGCCCACCCGTTGCAGAAGAGCACGTTGGAGACATCACCAACTCGCTCGGGTCCCAACGGTGCGAGAAGGTAACCTCCCGGCGCCGCGATCACTCTCGACGGGTCTTCGAGCGCTGTGAGAAACGCATAGAGCACATACCGAAGCCCGGCAGCAGTTGGGCGAACGCCGTGGGCGAGCTGCAACCAACCACGGTCGGTCTTAATGGGTGCGGGTCCGAGACCGTTTTTTGCTTCTTTGATTGTGTGGTAGGCACGAGAGTCGATGATTTTTTCGTGCTGAATTACCGGGTGTTCAATATCGGACACCAGTCCCCAACCTATCCCTCCACCCGTGCCCGCTTCGATGAAGTCGTCAGCCGGTCGGGTGTAGAACGCGTACTGCCCGTTTACGAACTCCGGGTGGAGGACGATATTCCGTTGCTGCCGCGAGGGCGTGCGAATGTCCGGCAATCGTTCCCAATGTCGCAGGTCGCGGGTGCGAACGAGCCCACATTGAGCGATGGCCGATGATAGGTCACCGGGCTTTGCGTTCGGGTCGCGCTTCTCCGTGCAAAAAATACCATAAATCCAACCATCTTCGTGTTGCACGAGGCGCATATCATACACGTTCGTCTCCTCCTCATCCCGTTCGGGGAGGACAATTGGCTCATCCCAGAACGCGAAGCGGTCAACACCCGTTTGGCTCTCGGCAATCGCGAAGAAACTTTTTCGATCCACTCCCTCGATGCGTGCCACCAAGAGGAACTTCCCATCACGATAGATGGCGCCCGGATTGAAAACGGAGTTAATCCCCAGCCGCTCCTGCCCCAAGGGATTGGTTTGAGGGTTGAAGTCGAATCTCCATTCCAATGGGACGTGATCACGTGTGAGAACAGGATTTTTCCACCGCTCCACCACACCGTTGTACCAATTCGTGTCCAACCGATTGCGACGAGCGAGAAGGCGGCGGTGTGCCAAGCGAAGCTGTTGCAATTGCTTCAAGGTAATTTTTTTCATCGGAAATTCTGTGCATGATTTTACCTGCCGCCTGCACTTGTGCACAAGAGGGTTCGTGGTCCGTTTCGGAACCGGTGGGCATGACGTGATTACCTGGTGAAGCTCGAGGCAATCAGCGCAACACGGGTGAAATAACCACGTACCAGTTCAGGTTGGTACTTGCCCGCCCGCTGAATGCTGTTTCCAAGATTGATACAAAACACGTCTGCAGGCAGTCTCCTCAAGCAATATCATTGTGTAGGCCAGCCTTGACGCAGGAAAAGTGTCTGACGCCCTCTCGCCATCACCGAGCGGGAGGTTGGAAGCGAGTTCAGGACTAGCAGGTGCTCCGCGCGCCACTCCCGCGCAAGCAACTGAGCGCACGCTTTTCCCCTAATTAAAGCCTAGGTTGCCGTGTTGCGGTGCTCTCTCCTTTGCATAGGCGGACGGCCCGCAAGCCTACCGGCCAGTAGTAGGCCCATATTGTGTCCTCGGCTAGGGCGAGCAACTCGCAGGCAAATTCGACCGCGGCGGTCTCTGACTCTCACGCCCGATTCTAATGCAACGCTAACGCACTCTCCCTCGTCCTGTCGCGCACACTCTCTGCGAACCGATCAAGGCCCGGCCCCACGGTTACGCATTGCCGACGGTTCGATGGCCCGCCAATCCATGCGTGTGCAAGATGAAACAAGTCAGTTCTCGGTTGAGCTGGACGCCTGCCATGAAGTGTGACGTTCGACAATCGACGCGCGCTCAAGCGACACTATAGTCGAGGAGTCTTCGCCTCGATTCGGCGGCGCCACCAGACGATGCCGGCTCCCCCTGTCAGCAGCAGCATGACGATGCCCGGTTCAGGTACGAGCCCGGCGGAGACACCCCACCACGCGACGGCGAATTGTTCAACGTTGTGGCTGACGAAGGCAAAGCGGTTATTCGGATAGGTAATACGGATCCCGTAATAATTCGTGGAAGGCAGCGTAAAGCGCAACAACTCCGTCTCGCTGTAGATGCTGATCGAATCGGAGTACAGGGTCGTGAAGGTGCTGTTCCAAATTTCGAGGTTCAGGTTCGCAAATGCTCTGTCGTATGCGATGCCGGCAACCGCATCCAGATCGCGGTTGCGAAACCAGGTCAGCGCCACACGAAACTCGCTGCCACCGGCGAGTAGATGATTGATGACGATGTCCGTCGAAAGCCCGAGTTGAACCTGCGCAAAGTCCCACCCGATGTTGTGGGTCGTAGTGCCGCCGGTAAGCCCAGGAATGTCCCGTTGACCGGACAGGTATTGGTCGTAGGTGCGATCCAAATTCATCCGGCCCGCGCCGCTGTTCCAATCCAAAGCCTGCGTGGTGCGAACGCCCCCGTTACCGTTGGGATGCGCTGATTGACCGTTACTCCAACCGGGGATGGAGTCAGCCGCGTTCATCAGCACGGCCTTCATCACGCGTGCGTCTCGTGAAGTGGAAGGAAGACCCAACTGATAGGACGCACCTGCCATCAGACCTACCGCGCCCGCCACCGCCGGCGCGGCGTAGCTGGTGCCGTTCCCCACAGACAAAGACTCGCCTGGTGCCGCAATGTCCACGACAGGCCGAACAGCCAAGTTGGTCCCGTTAACGGGATCATGATAGGCTTGCGGCCCGCGACTGCTAAAGCTGGCAACCGCATTGTAAGCGTTCGCATTTCCAAGTGCGCCTACGCTGATGCCGTTGTAGCCAGACGCCGGGCCAAGCACCGTGCCGGTGGAGGGACCAGAGTTGCCGGCAGCAATTACAAACGTTGTGTTCGGGTTGTTTCGCGCCAACCCATCAAGAGCCACTGTAAAGAACCCACCACCGGTCGAATCCAAGCCGCCCCAACTACTGTTGATCACATCGACCGCTCCGAAACCAATCGTGCTGTTGGTGTACGCATAGATAAACGAGTTGTATGTAATCGAGAAACTTCCCCCACTGCCGAAACTGGTGGCAATCGCACCCGACATCAGCGTCGCATTTGGCGCAATTCCTTGCGCCGTAATGTTGCCGAGCGGGCGCCCACCCATGATATGCCCGACGTATGTGGCGTGGGTTTGGGGAGTGCCCAACGCCCCACCGCCATGCACAAAAGTGGTTACGTGCGTTAGATAACTGTATGTGTTGTCAATGTGCCCCGCTTCGATGTTTGACATCTCTGCACCCACGCCAGAGTAACCTGCGTTATAGAAGCGCTCAGCCCCGACGATGTAGTTGACGTTGGACAAACCGACCGAGCTGGTGTACGCGAGCTTTGCCTCGATGACTTCAGGGGCAAAAATAGCTCCCTCATCGAGAATGGCCCCCATGCCAGAGGAACAAATTAGAAGCAGCCAGCCAAAAACCGAACTGAGAGTCCTCACCGCCTTCCCCATAATAAACTAAATCGCTTACTAACGCTTTCGTTCCTTTCCGTCAAGCTATATTTACTGCAATAACCCGCCCTGTTTGTACTCCTGAGCGGGGTTGCGCATCTGCGTCGAG
>JANWVU010000062.1 GCA_025056465.1 Verrucomicrobiia bacterium
GCCTCGTCCGCTTTGAACTCCACCAAATCCAGGTGCGACAACCGCAACCAACCCGCCACGATCAACACCGCGGCCACCGCAATCCACTCCCAACGTCCCACCGGCTCGCGCGACGCCGCAACGACCGGCTTAGCCACACTTTCGTTTGCCACCGATTTCATTCGCGTCATGTGCGCACTTTTTGTCGTCGTCCCACGCGCCGTTTGATCCGAAACAACTCGGCCCAAATGCGGATTGCTTTCCGCAAGTTGTATGGAATGCGCGTATCGGGATCATGCACCCACTGCACCGGTACCTCCGCGACTCGGTAGCCCCGCTGCGCCAGCCGCGCCAACAACTCAATGTCGAAAATCGCCGTGGACGACTCCACTTCGGGGAACACCGCGTGCGCCACCTCGCGCCGAAACAGCTTGAACCCACACTGCGTATCGTGCACGCCACGCACCACCAACGCGCGTGCCGCCAGCCCAAACAGCCTACCGGCCAACGCCCGATACCACGCCTGAGGCTGTTTCACCTCCGCACCCGGTACCGCGCGCGATCCGATGGCGACGTCGTACCCCGACTCCAATCGCGCCAACAACTTCTCCACCTCGCCAATCGGTGTGCTCTCATCGGCGTCCGTGAACAACACATACCGACCCCGCGCCGCCAACATACCGGCCTTGACCGCTCCGCCTTTCCCGCGATTCGGATTCAACCGAATCACCCGCGCGCCCAACGACTCCGCCACCGACGCCGTGTCATCCCGGCTTCCATCATCCACCACGATGACCTCATGCGCGCGATCCCGCAGATGTTGCCGAATATGCTCAATGTGACGAGGCAGCCGCGCCGCCTCGTTGTACGCCGGTATCACCACGCTCAGTAGCGGCTCGCCACTCATGCGCCCGTTTTCCGCAACGCGCCACTGGCGCGCAACCGCTGCAACGCCTCACCCGTATAATCCCGATCCAGTCGCTCCGATCGCAACCACGCCACATACTCGCGCACACTATCACGCGGCGTCTTTGTCGGCTCCCAACCGAGCGCACGCAGTCGCGAGATGTCCGACACGCTATGCCGCGTGTCGCCCACGCGGTACTCCCCCGTCAATTCGTATCCCGGCCCCATGCCTTTCCAACCGACCTCTTCCGCCACGATTTGCGCAAACTCCAACACGGTGTACCCACGCCCGCCACCCACATTGAACACCTGATAATCCGCCGCGTCGCTCTCCATCACCAACCGATTCGCCCGTGCCACATCTTCCACGTGCACGTAATCGCGCAGTTGTCGCCCGTCCTCGAAGATTGGCGCGGGTCGGCCCTGCATCATCTGCATCGTGAACACTCGCAATACACCCGAGTACGCGTTGCGAAACGATTGCCACCGCCCCTGCACAATCGAATACCGCAGCGCCACGCTGGGAATGCCGTAGTTCCGCCCTAGCGCCAACGCCATCAACTCCTGCGAATACTTCGAGATCGAATACTGGTTTTTTGGATCCGCATGCGTCTCCAACAACGGCAACGGCTCAATCGCACCCCCGCACTTCGGGCATACCGGGTCCCACAGCGCTTTGGCCAAGCGTTCCGGTGCGCGCCCGCTGGGAAACACCTCGCCGTCCCGCGCACACCGATATCGGCCCTCGCCGTACACAAACTGACTGCTCGCCACCACGACCTTCCGCACCGGTAGCCTTTTCTCGACAATTAACTCGTACAGCAACGCGGTGCCGACCGAGTTGACATGGAAAAACCGTGAGAAGTTCGGGAGCAAATCCTGGTACGCCGCCAGATGAATCACGTAATCCACACCTTCCAACGCGCGCTCCCAATCCGCGCGTTCCCGCACATCGCCCCGCACACGCTCCGCCTCCGCTGGTAACCACGGCGGCCACTGCCCATCCCCCACGTGCACCGGCGGACACAACGCATCCAGTAACCGCACCCGGTACCCCGCGCGCACCAATTCCCATGCCGTGTGCGACCCGATGAATCCCGCCCCACCGGTAATCAACACGCGCGCCCCGCTCACCGCGTCTCGCCCTCCACGGTCACCGGTAATCCTCGCTCAAAATCCGCTCGAGCCTTCGCCAGACGTTCCGGTGTCCCTACGTCCTGCACATACCCGCGCAACGGCGTCGCAAACACCGCTCGGCCCGAGGCCACCATTGCCGGCAGGATGTCCTTCCCGAAATCCGAAAATTGTCCTGCCGGTATCGTGTTCAGCACCGCCGGCTCCAGCACCAAGACCCCGGCATTGATCCAGTCGCTGGTGACCGATTCGCGCGGGGGTTTTTCAACAAAGCGAACCACCCGACCGCTCGCATCGAACTCGACGACCCCACCGGTCCACGGCTCGGCCGACCGCATCAACGTCACCGTCGCCTCCGCCCGATGCTGCCGGTGAAACGCCACCAACGGCCCCAGCTCAAACCGCACCAGATTGTCGCCGTACAACACCACAAACGTCCCCTCACGCAACTGCGCCTCCATTTTTTTCACCCCACCGGCCGTGCCCAACAACTCCGGCTCATGCGAATACGTGATGCGTACCCCCCACCGCGATCCATCTCCGAAATAGCCGGTAATCTTCTCCGGCCGGTAATGCAGATTGATGATGAACTCCGTCACCCCCTGCGCACGCAACAACTCTACGTGATGCTCCAACAACGGTTTCCCGCCAATCGGCACCATCACCTTCGGAACATCCAAACCCAACGAGCGCAATCGCGTCCCCAGCCCCGCCGCCAAAATAAAAACCTTCACAGCCCGCGCAGCATGCCCAACCCCACCCCAGAAATCAACCGCGCGCCCCGCCACCGCTTGGCGGCGTGCGGCTTGCGAGTTTGGGCGAGAAGGATGGGGATTCAGCCAGCGCGGCCGGTTGGGGTGGTTTGGGTGGCGCGGGTGCGCGCGTAACGCGAGAGCACGGCCCACGCTTTTTGCAACGCTTTCGCCCGGTGGCTGATTCGGTTTTTTATCTCTGCCGGTAGCTCACCGAACGTTTTGACCTGGCCGTCGGGCAGGAACAACGGGTCGTAGCCAAACCCGTTGCCGCCCCGCTCCTCCGTCAGAATCAATCCGTTGCACACGCCCTCGACCGTGTCCACCAACCCGTTGGCATCGGCGATCGCCACCACGCAACGAAACCGCGCCGTTCGTTTTTCCAAGGGAACACCGGCCAACGCCGCGAGCAGTTTTTTGTTGTTCTCGTGATACGACGCGTTCTCACCGGCATAGTGCGCGGACATCACACCGGGTGCACCGCCCAGTGCGTCCACTTCCAACCCACTGTCATCCGCCAACGTCAATCGCCCGGTCGCTCGCGCGGTTTCCACGGCTTTTTTGATCGCGTTGTCGCGCAAGGTTGGCTGATCTTCCACCACCTCGGGCACGTTCGGTAGGTCAGACACCGACACGACCTCGAAGTCTAGGTCCGACAACAACGCGCGCAGCTCGCGCAGTTTGTGTTTGTTCCGCGTGGCCACCACCAATTGCATGGCGGCGCATTATACTTGGCACCCTACCGGTGAGAAGACTATCCTGCGCGCCCCGCCGTGAATCCGCTTCACATCATCTACGCTGTCTCTGTGTTGATGGATTTTGCCGTGTGCGGTGTCAATTTCGCCATCACGCGCCGCGCGGCCGAGCTGGGCGCCAGCGCGTTTCAAGTCAGCATGCTGAGCGGCGGATTTTTCGCCACCTACATCCTCGGCGCGCTCATCCTCGGTCATCTCGCTGAACGCTGGAACTCACGTCGGTCCGCCGTGGCCGGTGCCGTCGTGACTTTGCTCGGCAGCATTGTGTGCGCATTGACCACAAACCTGCCCGTGTTGGTTGCCACCGTGGCCGCGATGGGATTTTCGTGGGGCGCGTTTTGGCCGCCATTGATGGCATGGCTCAGTGAAGGCGCCAACGGCGGTGCGTTGTCGCGGCGCCTCGCGCGGTTCAGCATCGCGTGGAACCTCGGTGCGCTGCTTGGGTTTGGCGTGACCGGGAAGTTGTTTAAGCTGCACCCGCATCTGGCGTTCGCCATCACCATCGCCGCCGCCGTCCTGATCGTGGGGCTCTTGCTGTTGCCAATGCAACCGATGCCCCGCGAAACCCTGCCGGCTAACCACGAACCGGTGCCGCACGGACGCGGGTTTCGCATCAACGGTTGGCTCGCCAATTTTGGCGTCACTGTGCTCATCGGAGCCACCACTGCCTTGATGCCCAAACTGGCCACCCAACTCAACATACCGGCTGACCAACACGGCGGATTGCTCGCGCTGAGCCGCGGCATGGCGCTGGTGGGATTTTGGACCTTGCAACATCTGCACTACTGGCGACGCCGACTCTGGCCGTTGTGGTTGACGCAAACCGCCGCCGCATTGGCGGCGCTTCTATTCGTGACCGGCACGCGCGTGTGGGAGTTTGCCATTGCCTCTGCCGTCATTGGTGCGGCCTCCGGTTACAGCTACCTTGCCAGCATTTATTTCACGCTCGAAGAGACCGCCGCCAAAACCCGCGGCAGTGGTTTTCACGAAGCCATCCTCGGCAGTGCATTCTTCCTCGGTCCGCTCGTTGCCGGGATAGTGGCCGATGTCATCAGCCTACCGGCAGCGTTCCTAACCGTTGCCGTGCTGGTGCCGGCCTTGGTGGGTATCCAAATCGCCCTCACGATCCGCCGCCGCCGCGCAACGCGATGAGCGGTCGTTGCCTTTGCGCACTTGCGTTTCGACACGCCCGCCACGCGCGCGGTACAACTCAGGCGTGTGGTCGGCCCGTCAACGCAGCCAGTTCTACCGGTCGCTCGGCCAACTGCTGAGCGCGGGCGTGGCGGCGGTGCAGGCGTTGCAAACGTTGCGCGTGCGGGCGGCTGCCGACATCGAACGCGGTGCTACGTTGCACGAAGCGTTGGCCCGGTGGGGTCAGCTACCGGCTTCGGAGGTGCAGTTGCTGGAACTGGGCGAACGCAGCGGGCGACTCGATGTCGTGCTGGGCGAGTTGGCGGAGTACGCGCAGACCCTTCACCGCATGCAGCGACGATTGATTTCCGGGTTGATCCTACCGGCGAGTGTGCTGGCGGTGGCGGCGTTTGTGGTGCCGTTGCCGGCGTGGTTCGCTACCGGCGACAGCGCCGCCTACTGGATGTCATCCGTCGGATTTCTTGCTCTCGTTGCCGGTAGCATTGCGTTGATTGGTTTCGTTGTGGTCCGATTACCGGCAGCCGCACGCGACCGGCTGTTGCGTGCGGTACCGGTCGTGGGCGGGGCGTGGCGCCAGTTTCAACTCTGGCGGGTCGCGCGCGGACTGGAAATGCTGTTGGGAGCCGGTTTGGGAATCCTACCGGCATTGCGGGCCGTGGCGGGGGTTTGTCCCAGTCCACCGTTGGCGTCGGCACTTCGGGCCGCAGCCGACGCCGCGGAAAAACATGGCGCGTCAGTTAGTGCGTCGTTGGAGAATAGCCGGCAGGTGCCGGCGGAATGGGCAGCGCTGTGGGCCGTGGGCGAGCAAAGCGGACGATTGGACGAGATGCTGCAACGGTTGGCGCATGAGGCGGCATACCGGCTTGAGGAGCGACTGCAGTGGGTCGGGCGCGTCGTGCCGTGGGTCGTGTATGCGCTGGTCGCGTTGTATCTGATCGTTCAGATTTTTGCGCTCGCAGGCCGGTATGTGCAGTTGCTGGAATCGGGTTTCTGATCCCGGTCGGCTGTGGCAGGATGGGGTTGTGGACACCAAAACCGATTGGCTGAACCGATTGCGCGAAGCGTTTGCGGCCGCCACGTTGGTGAAGGCAACGCTCAGCCAGTACCGCGGAAAGGATTCGTCATTCCGGCGCGTTGTGCTGCGGCCGGTACGATTGCGTGAGGGCAACCGGCTTCAGTTCGTCTGGCAGTATCGCACACGGGATGTGACCAAAAATCTGGAGCTGACGGAGGCGCTTGGCCGGTTGGATCGTTGGCTCGGTGAGGAATTCGGCGAAGCGTACTTGTTCACCACCGACGCCGTGGTGCAATGGCGCGTTGACGCCGATAGCTTGCGGATTGAACCGCCGCGGCACTCGGGTCCGGTGGACCGCTCTCATGATCGGCGGAAAACGCGGTTGATTGATCTGCAAACGCCGTGGTGGCAGGCGTTGCGACCCGACCCTGACAAGGCGCGGCAGGTTCACAAATTCGTCGAAATTTTTGCATCGCTGATTGGCGAGCCCTCGGCGGTGGCGCGGGTGGTGGACATGGGTTGCGGCAAGGGCTACCTCACATTTGCCGTTTACGATTGGTTGCGCACGCAGGGCGCAACGAAAGCACAGGTAATCGGTGTGGAACGCCGGGAAGATTTGGTGCAGGCCGCAAACGCGTTGGCGGAGCAGCATGGACTGAGTGGATTGCGGTTTGAAACGGGCAACATCGCCTCGTACCCGATTCCGGAGGGACTGGACGTGTTGATGGCGCTGCATGCCTGCGACACGGCAACCGATGATGCGTTGGCCAAAGGCGTGCGGGCGGGAGCGCGGGCGTTGATCGTCGCGCCGTGCTGTCACAAAGAGCTGGCGCCACAATTGCAGGCTCCTGCCCCGCTGGAGCCGGTAACTCGGCACGGAATTTTGCACCACCGACAGGCGGAGTTGGTCACGGATGGGTTGCGGGCGGCGTTGTTAGAATGGGCGGGGTACGAAGCGCGCGTGTTTGAGTTTGTGGACATGGAGCACACGGCGAAAAACCTGATGATTACAGCGGTGTGGCGCGGCCGGTCGGGGCCTGCGGAGCCGGTGCGAGAGCTGGCCCGCGCGTTCGGTGTGAAACGACAACGGTTGGCGGAGGCGTTGGGCTTTGAATTGGGAACAGCTTGACTGGGAGGTTTTGGATAGGCTGCGCGCACAGTTTCTGCGCGGGGGCAAAGCCGATTATTGGCGGTCGCGAACCGATCTGGAGCAGTACGATCAGACGTTCGGTCAGCGTATCGCGTGGAAATGGGCGGCGGTTCTGGCAGAGCTGGCGCGGTTGGGTTGGAGGCCACCGGGCGAGACAGTTTTGGATTGGGGCTGTGGCAGCGGTGTGGCGGGACGATGCGTGCGAGATTTTTTCGGGCTGCGCACATTGTGGGTGCATGACCGCTCGCCATTGGCAGTCCGGTATGCCTGCGAAGCCGGTAGGGCGGAACCGTGGCGCGGACAACCACCGGGATTGTTGGTGCTCAGCCATGTGCTGAATGAGATTGAGCCGCGTGACGTGTACGACGTCATCCGGCAGGCCGAGGCGGTGATCTGGGTTGAGCCCGGTACCCATCAGGAGAGCCGAGCGTTGATTGCGCAGCGGGAACGGTGGCGCGACGAGTTTTTTGTCGTGGCGCCATGCTCGCATCGGGAACGGTGCGGACTGCTAGCTAGAGGGCAGGAAAGACACTGGTGTCATTTTTTCGCCGAGCCACCGGCGGGCGTGATGGCCGACGCAAACTGGGTGCGATTCGCGAAACGCGCAGGGATTGATTTGCGCGCGTTGCCGTACAGCTACCTGGTTTTGGATCGCAGGCCGGTAGGCGGGGCTACCGGCGCACGGGTCATCGGACGGCCGCGCCTGTACAAGGGTTTTGCCAAGGTGTTGCTGTGCGATGTCACCGGCGTGCGCGATGAGCCGGTGGCGCGACGGGACGAGCGATTCAAAACAGTTCAGGCTGGTGGCGTGATGCCGTTGCCCCCAGCTTCTTGAAAGCTTTGTCGGTAGGCACCCGGCCTTGCGGGGTGCGTTTGAGATAGCCTTCCTGAATCAGGTACGGCTCGTACACCTCCTCAATGGTGTCGGGCTCTTCGCCGACGGCAACGGCCAGCGAGTTGATGCCAACCGGTTTGCCACCGAATTTGTGCACGAGCGTTTCGAGGATGCGCTGATCCATTTCGTCGAGACCGTGTTCGTCAATCTCGAGCAGGGCCAACGCACGTTGCGCGATGTCGAGTGTGATTCGGTGGGAGCGTTCTTTGACCTGCGCAAAGTCACGGCAGCGTTTGAGCAGGTTGTTGGCGATGCGAGGCGTGCCGCGTGCGCGGCGCGCAATTTCGAGCGCAGCATCGTCGGCCACCTCGACGTTGAGGATACCGGCCGAGCGCAGGACGATTTGCGCCAGCTCTTCGGGTGTGTAGTAGTCGAGTCGCTCGGTCAGCCCAAATCGCGAGCGCATCGGGGCGGTAAGCAGTCCGCTCCGTGTCGTGGCGCCCACAAGCGTGAATCGAGGCAAAGCCAGCTTGACGCTGCGGGCGTTGGGTCCCTGGTCGATGACGATGTCGAGCCGGAAATCTTCCATCGCCGGGTAGAGGTATTCCTCGACGGCGCGCGGCAGGCGGTGAATTTCGTCGAGAAACAGGATGTCGCGCGGTTCGAGTTTGGTGAGGAGGCCGGCCAGGTCGCCAGCACGCTCGATGACCGGGCCGCTGCTAACGATAATGTTGACGCCCATCGCACGAGCGAGGATGTGCGCGAGGGTGGTTTTGCCCAGGCCCGGTGGGCCGCTGAGTAAGATGTGGTCGAGAGCTTCGCCGCGTTGGCGAGCGGCTTCGACGGTCAGTTCGAGACGTTCTTTGACGCGAGTCTGACCGGTGAACTCGGCGAACAAGGTAGGGCGGAGCGAGCCATCCAGCGTTTTGTCATGGAGCGTCTGGGAGACGAACCGCTCAGCCATGTCGCGAAAGATGCGCAAGCAGGGAAGGGGATGCAAGCCCGTTCAACCGAGTCGCTGCCTTCGAATCGCGTCGCGTGGTGAACGGCGCGTCGAGTGAGCGCGCGGCGCGACCGCGATGGTTGCCGGTCGGCGTGCTGGTTTTACAGCTTCACCCAGCGACGGGTTTTGGCGGATTTTTCGACGGCCTCGAGCACCACCTGGTTGCGATAGCCGTCCTCAAACGTTGGCTGCACGGGTTTGCGGTCCACGACGGCGTTGACGAAATCGGCGATGGTATGAACGAAGGTGTGCTCGTAGCCGATGATGTGTCCCGGTGGCCACCACGCGCCCGCGTAAGGATGAACGCTCTCGGTGACGATGATGTCGCGGAAGCCACGACGGTCCGAGGGATCGTCATTGTTGTAATACCTGAGGCGATTCATGTCCTCGAAGTCGAACACCAACGATCCTTTGCTGCCGTTGATTTCGATTTGGATGCCATTTTTGCGACCGAGGGCAAAGCGCGTGGCTTCAAGGTTGGCGAGCGCGCCGTTTTGGAAACGACCGATGAACAGCGAGGCGTCGTCCACAGTGACCTTGCCCATTTTGGCGGAGCCCTTGGCAGCCAAGCCACCTTGTTCAGAGGGCAGCGGGCGCTCTTTGATGAAGGTCTCCATCAGCCCGCAGACCTCGGCGAATTCGCCGACGAGGTACCGACCCAGATCAATAATGTGCGCGCAGATGTCGCCGTGCGTGCCGGATCCGGCAATCTTGCTCTGGAGGCGCCAGACCAACGGGAAATTCGGGTCCACAATCCAATCCTGTGCATACCGCGCGTGGTAGTGGTAGATGGTACCGAGGTCGCCGTTGGCGATCATCTTTTTGGCCAGCGCAATCGCGGGGATGCGCCGGTAGTTGTGGCAGACCATGTGAACCACGCCGGCCTTATTGACGGCGTCCAACATCTGTTTGGCCTGTTTGGCATCGAGCGCGAGCGGTTTTTCGCAGAGGACATGTTTGCCGGCTTTGGCGGCGGCGATGGCGATCTCAGCATGGGTGTCGTTCGGTGTGTTGATGTCCACAATATCAATCTGCGGATCTTCCACGACCTCGCGCCAGTCGGTCACGAACTTATCCCAGCCAAATCTGTAAGCCATTTCGGAGACGCCCGCGCGGTCGCGACCGCAAATCAGTTTCATCACGGGTCGAGCTTTCAGAGTGAAGAATTTGTCGGCTTTCAGCCAGGCGTTGGAGTGGGCGCGACCCATGAACTTGTAACCGATCATCCCGACGTTGAGCGTTTTTGCCATGAATTGCCTCCTCTGGGGGTAAAACGGGGTTGAAAGTTGTTCGTTGTCGCGCATACTGCTGCCCAATTTCCAAAGGACAGGCCAGAAAAAAATTCGACATCCCATGACACAACCACACGTCAAATTACAGATTCCCGGTCCGGTCGAGGTCAGCCCGGAAACCTTCGCGGCCATGTGCCAGCCGATGATCGGCCATCGTGGTAGCGGGTTCCAAGCGCTCTACGCTGACATTCAGCCCAAACTCCAGCAGGTATTACATACGCGCCAACCGGTATTTCTTTCCACGTCATCCGCCTGGGGCGTGATGGAGGCGGCCATCCGGAATCTCGTCGCGAAAAAGGTGTTGTGCTGTTGTTGCGGTGCGTTTTCCGACAAGTGGTTTGATGTGGCGCAACGTTGTGGCAAAGCCGCCGAGGCGTTGAAGGTCGAGTGGGGTCAACCCATCCTGCCGGAACAGGTCGAACAACGTCTGAAAACCGGTGAGTTCGATGCGATTACCGTGGTGCATAACGAGACCTCAACCGGCCTGATGAATCCATTGGCCGAGATCGCGGCGGTGGTGCGCCGTTTTCCCGAGGTGTCGTTTATCGTGGACACGGTTAGCTCGATGACCGCGGTGAAAGTCGAGCCGGACGCACTTGGGATTGATGTGATGCTGGCTGGTGTGCAGAAAGCGTGGGCGTTGCCTCCGGGGCTGACAGTGTTCACGGTCAGCGAGCGCGCGTTGCAAAAAGCCGCGACGATACCGGGGCGCGGTTACTACTTTGATTTTCTGGAGTTCAAGGCCAATCACGACAAAAACATGACGCCATCCACACCCAGCATCCCGCACATCTATGGCTTGCAATTCAAACTCAACCAAATGCTCGCCGAAGGGATGGACAACCGCTACGCCCGCCACCAACGGATGGCTCAGATGGTGCGGGATTGGGCGCGACGCAACGGTTTTGAGTTGTTCCCGCGTGCCGGTTATGAGTCGGTCACGCTGACCTGCGTGAAGAACAACCGCCAGATTGACGTCGCGAAGTTCCAGAAGCTGCTGAAGGAGCGCCACAACATCCTCATTGACGGCGGCTACGGTGCCATTAAGGGCAAGAGCTTCCGCATCGCCCACATGGGCGACGAGACACCGGCTACGATTGCGGATTTGTTGCCACGACTCGACGATTGCCTCCAAAGGTTGTGAGATCCGTTGTTCTGGAAGAGTTGGCTCGTTACTTCGAGCGCCAATACGGTGTCCGCGCGGAGCGTGACCGGGTGTTTGTATGGCCAGAAGGCACTGTGCGGGCCGACCTCTATCTTCCCCCTCCCTTGCACTGTCTCGTGCAATTCGACGATGAAGAGCATTGCACCCGACAACGCGCTGAGACCATCGCGCAATACCCACCCGATTTACCGGTAAACTTCGATGTGCGCCGCTATCTCAATGACACGCGTGATGGCGATGCTGCGGTCGCGCGAACCGACTCGTTGGCCGATCGGCTACCGGTAGCGCACGGGCTAAATCCCACCGTTCGCATCCGGTATGATGAACTGACCGAGCCGCTTCGCGAGTGCCTCGAAAAACTCCTGGCTCGTCGGTTGGCCTATTATGCAGGCACGACCTTTCAGCAAATGTTGGTCACGGCTGGTGGGAAACCACACCGACCGGTTATGGAACAAGGCACCTGACTCCCGGATCGTTAACGACTGACATCGGTCGTTGAGTTTCGATAGCCAACTCCCTGTGACAACGGAGTGAAGCTCGATCCACCGCGATCTGAAAGCTCACGGCGCGACCAGGATCGCGCCCGATTTGCGGTCAAGGCTGATGCGCACTGCCCCGTCTTGCACTTTGTACGAGGGGGAAGCCCCCGCACCCAGTCGCAGGGCGCGCAACGTGGTGTTGGCAGGATAGTCGGGAAATCCCAATTGCTGGGCTGGTAAGAAAGTCATTTGAGCCGGCGTCGCCGCCATCGCATCTACCAATCGGGTGCCGTTTGCCAGCGGCACCGGCACCTCGGCGGTTTGCGTCTTGTCGCTGTTGTTGAGAACCACCACGACGATTTGGTTGCCGCGCACGCGGGCAAAAGCCAACACGTCTCGTTCATCATCGGTCAACAACGTGCGATACAAACCGGTTCGCAGCGCCGGCCAGGTGTTGCGGATGGCGATCAATCGCCGGTAATGCTCCAGCACATCATTCATGACATGATCCCGCGGATTTTCATATGGGCCAAGGTCAGGCCACACCATCGGTTTGCGATTGGTGGGGTCGTCCGCGCCGTACATGCCCACTTCCGTGCCGTACCAAATCATTGGCGCCCCCACGTATGTCATTTGGAACGTCGCCATCAGTTTCAACACCTGATAAGCGGCCGAACCGGGTTTCGAGCCATCGTATTGGTGGCCATCTTGAGGGCGGTTGGCTTGATCATAGTCGCGGTCGGGATTGACGATCATGCTCACGAGTCGGTCCGTGTCGTGCGAATCGAACAGATT
>JANWVU010000063.1 GCA_025056465.1 Verrucomicrobiia bacterium
AGATTGGCCATGCTCTGCACGGTGTAGACAGGGTTTTTGTCGCCCTCGCCTGCCAGACCGGTGACCAGACCGTAACCGACCAATTGATTGTCCCGTGCACCGGCCACCATCACGAGGTCCTTGATGCGCACACCGGCAGCTACCGGCTCCGCGCCGACCAGTGCCGTGGTGAACAAAACAACGAGCGTTATGACCCGGTAGCGGCCCATAAAATCAGAACGGTGTGATGACTTCCCACAGTTTCGTGAACCATCCTTTGCGTTGGCTGTCGGACACCGTGCCTTTGTTGATGATGTGAATGGTGGCATCGGCGATGTGGTAGCTGAACACGGTATTGTTGGCAGCGATGTCTTCGGAACGCACCACACCGCGCAACACAATCTCCTGACGCTCTCCGCCGAATGCGGTCTGGCGCGTGCCCTCGATCACAAGGTTGTTGTTCGGCAACACATCCACCACGCGCACCGGGATGCGCGCGATGATTTGCTCCTTGTTCTCGATGGCGCCGCCGCCGTCGAACGTGTGCGTGCTGTTGAACTTCAATGCCGGTAGCGTCCCGCCTTTCGTGAGAAACCCGCTGGCGGCCGGGCTGTAGAGGAACGTTTGCAGTGCGGCGTCCACCCCGGACTTCTTACCGGTCTTGGTACTGTTGTCTTTGGTCGCCGTGCTGGATTCCTGCACCAGCACCGTGAGAATGTCGCCAATCGCATGGGCCTTGCGGTCCGCCACCCACGAACGAGTCGCATCGGCGGGCCACAACGAGTCGGCCCACACCACATGGGTGCTGAGCATCCAAACGAAACTACAAACTAACGCGAACGGTCGTTTCATTCTCCACCATCCCGCGAAATTCGCGGCGCGATTGTTGATTGCGAACCCGAATGACCTGCCCGGCCGCGCCATCTTCCAACGCCACGACTTTGAGCGACACACCCCGCGCTCCCGGCCGCACCACGGCTTCCACCAATTGACCGCGCCGCACCCGCGTGCGCGGACGGAGATGCCGGCTGAGCAACGGAGCACCTGCCGGCAGGTTTTCCGCCAGTTCCCAGTTGGATTCATCGGGCGCGGACACCGGCCACGGAGCCGGTAGCGCCAGCACATCGCGACGTTCCACCGCTCGGTCGGTTTCGGTCAGCAGTTCCCCGCGGCGCAATGGACGGCGCGCCACCCACACCTCACGCCAGATGCGCGCGGTGACCGGCATTTGCCATACACCGAGGCTCTGGTCGCCCGCGCGCAATTCAAACCGCGCAATGAAGTGCGCGGTCACGCCGAGAGTCGGCAGTTCCAACACGCGCAACTCGATCGGCGCGTCGTTCGTGATGGTCAGCGGCGGCCAGTGGCGCATCAGGGTCAGCTCCAACTCGCCGCGGTCGCCCACGTGATCTCGTTGAAGCACCTCGGTAAGCAACACTCGCAGTGCGACCTCGTCCAAAACGGTCGCGGAGCGTTCGGGAGGATCGGCGGGGGTGGAGGCGCCCGCTCCGCGACTCGAAATCCACATCGCACTGAGAACAACCACCAGCGCGCGAGGTAAAAGTGTGCGCATAGAAGGGCGTCGGGTCATACGGTGTTAGCGGCGGAGATTGTTGCTTTGCTGCATCATTTCGTCCGCGGCCTGGATGGCCTTGGCATTGATCTCGTAGGCGCGCTGGGCGACGATGAGGTTGACCATCTCCTCGACGATTTTGACGTTGGACAGTTCGAGATAACCCTGCGCAAGGATGCCGAAACCATTTTCGCCGGGGTTGCCCAACTCAGGGCTACCGGAAGCCGGCGTCTCGCGGTACAGGTTACGTCCCATCGCCTCGAGACCGGCAGGGTTGGCAAACCGCACCAGTTGCACACGGAACGTCGTGGTCCCGCCCGCACCGCTATACGTCACGTCGCCGTTGGCAGCGATGGTGATGTTCTGCGTGCCGGTGGGCACCGGCTGAAAACCTTGGATGGGCAAGCCGTCGCTATTGACCACGCGACCGTTGGCGTCCGTTTTGAATGCGCCGTCGCGGGTGTAGGCACGCGTGCCGTCCGGTAGTTGCACCTCAAAAAACCCGTCGCCCTGAATCGCCACGTCGAGACGCTCGCCCGTGCGGCTCAGTTCGCCGTTGGAGAAAATCTTTGAAGTGGCCACGATGCGCGAGCCATGACCAATCTGGATGCCGGTGGGCAGGAGATTACCGGCTCCTTGATCGGCACCGGCCACGCGCTCGGTTTCATAGAGCAGGTCTTGAAACTCGATTTTGCTTTTCTTGAAGCCGGTGGTGTTGACGTTGGCGAGGTTGTTGGCAATGACGTCGAGATTGGCCTGTTGGGCCTGCATCCCGGCCGCCGATGAATACAACGCGCGAAGCATAAGCGATCACCTCCTAGACGGGATTGGGATTGCCGAGTTCCTGAATGGCGCGCCCGAGTCGTTCATCCTGGGATTGCAGCACGCGCTGCATCGCCTCGAACTGGCGCAGCGCAGCAATCAAGTGCGCCATCTCGGTGACGGGTGAGGTGTTGCCGGATTCGAGGAACCCTTGTCGTACCGGTGTGGCGGCGGTGGTCGGCACGAGCGCCGGATCACGCGCCACAAACAATCCCGCCCCGATCCACTCCAGCCGGTGCGGCTCGGCAAATGCCACCACGCGCAATTTGCCACGCACTTCGCCACCTTGCGCAACCGTGCCATCGGCGGAGATGGACAACGGCGCACCGTTGTTCGGGTCCAGTTGAATCGGCCCACCATCGCCGAGCACGATGTGGCCCTCTTTCGTGACCAACTGTCCCTGCGGATCGACGCGGAACTCGCCGTCGCGAGTAAACGCGGTTTGGCCATCTGGCAGTTGCACCTCGAAGAATCCAGGACCATCCAACGCGACATCCGTGGGGGCACCGGTAGGCCGTAGATGTCCCTGAGAAAAATTTCTCACAACGTGCGAGACCGGTAGGATCGCGTTCGGGAAATACGGATGCGTTGCGGCGGAGAACGCCGTCTCCACTCGCTTGAAGCCTGGCACCACCGCACCTGCCAGATTTTGCGCGATGACCTCCTGCCAACGCGCTACGGCGGTCATTCCGGCGGCTGCTTGCGTGAGGCTGACGTTCATCTCGTTGGCCGCCCGTGCAAAGCCTGTGCCACCGGCAAACTCGTGCCGGTAAGCCGCGCGACCGCATCCGCAGCGGCAAAACCTGCCTCGACTCCGGCAGTTTTTGCCTCGAAAGGCTTGGGATACCACCAGCTCCCGCATTTCGGTCAGGCAGGGCACGATGTGCAACCAGTGTGAGGCTCGCCAAAGTAATCCGCCGATTCGACAGATGGTTGGGCTATGGTTTGGAGGCGGTTGGCCCTTGGGTCGTGACCGGTAGGCGACGCACGACGGCGTGGTCGTCGTTACCGGCTTGCCAGACCAATCGGAGGAAATCGGCCGGGTGCATTCCCACACGACGCAGGAATGCGCGGTCACCACCGCAGCCGTACATCAGCTCGGGCGGCAACACACCGCGCAACCGCGCGCGTGCTTTGGCCACAATGCGCGGCAACCAGACCCAACCGGCCAGCGCGGCGTCTTTCGGTGGAAACGTCTCCAAGGGGACGACCGACTCGCACCATTGGCCGCATTGGATGTGGAGAAAAAATTCGCGCCGCACCGCCACGATCAACAGCGCGTCGCCGTAACTCAACTCGGGCGCGTCCTCCGCGTAGTCGAGCAGTTCGTGGGGTCGAACGCCGATACTGCGAAGAAACGCTTGTTGTGTGGAATCGAACCAGGCTACCGGGTGCCGGTCGCCCTGCTGGTAGCGCTCGCAGGCCCGCTCATAGCAACGCCGGAACTCATGTTCCCAATCGAACCCGGTACTCATCGCGTGTCGGTCCCATTGCCCGCGTGTTGGCGATAGAGTTCATGAACGGCTTGTACGGTCTGCTCGATCGTCAGTCGCGTAGTGTCCACACACAGCGGGATGGCGCGATACAACGGTGCGCGTTGCGCCAAGAGCTCGCGCAGCTTTTTTTCCCGATCGGTACCGGCCAGCAGCGGTCGGTCCGTGTCGTGCTGCAAGCGTTGCAATAAAACCTCCGGCTCGGCCCACAGACAAATGATGATGCCGGTGGCCGAGAGGTCGCGCAGGTTTTCGGGGTTGAGCACCACGCCGCCGCCGGTGGCAATCACGCGGCGGCTACCGGCTGCCAGCTCGCGCACCAGCGCCCGTTCGAGTTGGCGAAAAAACGCCTCGCCTTCGCGCGCGAAGATGTCGGAGATGCGCCGACCCGTGCGTTGCTCAATCAATTGGTCGCAATCGCAAAACTCCATGCCCAACTGCGCCGCGAGCCGGCGACCGACCACTGTTTTGCCACTGCCCATGAAACCAACCAGCACGAGATTTTTCATCGCGGCTGCGGAAAAGCTACCGGAAGGGGCGCGCATGCCAAATGAAAAATCCCGGCAGCCGACTAGGCGGCGGGCGCAGTGCCCTCCCTGAGGTCGTGCGGGTGGGGCCGTGCGATGGGTTAGTACCCTGTGGTGCCGGGGGGACGGAAGCCGCCAAAGCCAGCCGCGCCTTCCCAGGATTGGGGACGGTTCCACGGTTGGCTACTGACTTCGTCGCGCGAGGTGGTTGCGCAACCGGTCAACCACGCTAGCACCAAACAGAGTAGGCCAGTGAGAACCCGGGAGCGCGCGTTCATCACATCTTCTGGAGCACAACGGTGTCGCCTTCGCGCGGGGGTGATTTAGTGAAGCCCGGCACCAGCTCGGCGACGCTGCTGTTGGGGTACACGGAGGTGACGCGCGCTTTGGCCACCAGCGAGCTGTCGCGGTACACGAGAAAGTGGGAGTTGGGCTGCACGCGCTGTTCGCGTCCCAGGTCCATGATCAGGAAATTCCACTGGGATTTGGCCAGCGTCACGCGTCCGCGCAAGTCCGCCGGTGTCGTGGTCAATTCTTGGATTCGCGCCTCCAAGGCCTCTTTTTCGCGGTTCAAACCAGCCAATCGCTCGCCGAGTAGCTGATTTTCAGAGGTCAAAGCTTCCACCTTTTTCGTGAGATCCTCAATGCTTGCTACGTCAAGGGCTTGGAGCCTTTGCTTAAGTTGAGCCATTTCGTCGTTGATTTTTTGAACCTCGGCGCGAGCGGCGGCGGCGCGTTCCTCGGCTTCCGTTTTCGCGCGGGTCAGTTGGTCAATCTCGCGTCGGCGTTGGGCCAGCTCGACATCTTTGGCGCTGACTTCTGCTTTGGCAGTGGCGAGGTCGGTTTCAGCCTGTCGCAGCTTGGCGGTGGTCTCCTCAAGGTTGCGGCGGGCGCGGTCCAACTGGTTGTTGGCCTGCTCCAAGTTGCTTTTTGCGCTGGTGAGGTCCTGGTTGAGCTGGGTCTTTTGGCCTTTGATAGTGAAGGCGAAGTATAACGACACCAGACACAAGACCGAAACGATGATGGGAGCTGCTTTGACCAGACCTTTCATTGGCAATTTCCTCCGTCTTGGGATTTCATGCAGCGAGCGACGACGATAGTAGTCGCGACGCGGCGATTCTGTCAACAACGGGCTGGCGCGGCTCCAACGCGTTCCCGCCTGATGATGACGGTCCGGTCGAGGCTTTGCTGATGGGGGGTGATTCGGTATGCTGGGGGCGTTTCAGGTGGCCGGTTGGGTTGGCAGGCCAGTGGCGCGGGTTGGGGCGCTTGCAAAACAATTCAGACGAAAGGAGGCATGGTCATGCAAAGGTTTGCGTGGTGGTTGGGTGTGGTGACGATGGCGGGGTCGGTCTGGGCGCAAGAGCCGACGACGATTGCGGTGATTCCGAAAGGGACAACGCATGAGTTTTGGAAGGCGATTCACGCGGGGGCGCGCAAGGCTGCAGAGGAGACCGGCGTGAACATCATCTGGAAAGGGCCGTTGCGCGAGGACAATCGCGAGGAGCAAATCAAGGTGGTCGAGGACATGATCGTGCGGAAGGTCAACGGCATCGTGTTGGCGCCGTTGGATGACACGGCGTTGCGGGCACCGGTCCATGACGCGGTGCGGCGGGGGATACCGGTGGTGATCATTGATTCGGATTTGAAGTCGGACCGCTATGTGAGTTTTGTGGCCACGGACAATCGCGAGGGTGGTCGGCGTGGCGCGCAGCGGTTGGCGGAGGTGTTGGGCGGGAAAGGGCGCGTGGTGATGTTGCGGTACGCGGAGGGCAGTGCCAGCACGATGAATCGCGAGGAAGGTTTTCTGGAGGAAATTCGCAAGCATCCCGGTATTGAAGTGGTCAGCGCCAATCAATATGGCGGCGCGACCACGGAGACAGCCTACCGGGCCAGTGAGAACTTGCTGGCGCCGTACAAGAAGGACGGACAGTTGACGATTGACGGGATTTTTTGCGTCAACGAATCCACGACGTTTGGCATGTTGCGCGCGTTGCAGGATGGAGGGCTGGCCGGCAAAGTGCGGTTTGTGGGATTTGATGTGTCGCCGAAATTGTTGGAGGCGTTGCAAGCCGGTCAGATGGACGGGTTGGTGGTGCAGAATCCGTATCGGATGGGATATCTCGGCGTGAAAACGATGGTGGCGCATTTGCGGGGTGAACCGGTGGAGAAACGGATTGATACCGGGGTGGCGCTGGTGACGCGGGAGAATCTCGACACTCCGGAGATTCAGGCGGTGCTGCGGCCAGCGCTGGAAGCGTTGCGTTAGCGCGCGCCGTCGTGAGTGTCCGTAGATCAACCGGTCGCTTCAACGCGGAGGCCGGTTTGTGGGGTGGCGGAAAATGCGGACGCGATGGACGGAATCTCTCTCCCAGACGCGACGGTGACCGATGAGTGTGCGGTTGCGGATGCAGGGGATTAGCAAGCGGTTTGGGGCGACCGTGGCGTTGCGGGAGGTGTCGTTTGAGGCGCCGGCCGGTACGGTGGTGGCGTTGGTGGGCGAAAACGGCGCGGGCAAAAGCACGTTGATGAAGGTGTTGTCGGGCGCAGTGCGACCGGATGCCGGCACGATGGAGTTGGACGGTCAACCCTACCGGCCAAGGCATCCGTTGGATGGGCGGCGTGCTGGTGTGGCGATGATTTATCAGGAGTTGGCGTTGGCGCCGCATTTGTCGGTGCTCGACAATATTTGGTTGGGCAACGAGCCGCGCTACCGGGAACGGCGTCGGCACGCGGCGGCGGCGTTGGCGGAGTTGGGACACGCGGAGTTATCGCTGGACGCGCGGGTGGGCGAGTTGTCGGTGGCGGAACAACAGATGGTGGAGTTGGCGCGGGCGGTGGCGACGGATTGCCGGGTGTTGGTGTTGGACGAGCCGACGAGCACGTTGACGCGGCCGGATGTGGAGCGGTTGTTCGGGTTGATTCGGCGGTTGAAAGCCGGTGGGCGCGCGGTGGTGTACATTTCGCATTTTCTGGAGGAGGTGACCGAGATCGCGGATCGGGTAGTGGTGTTGCGCGATGGCGAGGTGGTGGGTGAACGACCCACCGCCGAGTGGACGATACCGGCGTTGGTGGCGGCGATGGTGGGACGTGAGGTGCGTGAGTTGTATCCGCGCAGCGCGCGGACGCCGGGCGAGGTGGTGTGGGAGGTGGACGGGTTGGCGGTGCGGCGCGGGGAGGTGGTGGGTATTGCGGGGTTGATCGGCGCGGGGCGAACGGAGTTGTTGCGGCGGATGTTTGCGCAACGCAATTGGCGCGCGCGCGTCGGGATGGTCAGCGAGGATCGGGGACGCGAAGGTTTAGCGGTGCGATGGACGGCTGCCGACAATGTGACGTTGCCGCGATTGCCGTGGTGGGTGTGGCCGCGACAACAGGCGGCGCGGGCGGGCCGGTGGTTGGCGGAGTTGTCGGTGAAATGCCGGTCGCCGTGGCAACGAGTGTCAGAGTTGTCCGGTGGGAATCAGCAAAAGTTGGCGGTGGCGCGATTGCTGGATGCGGAGGTGGAGGTGTGGTTGTTGGATGAGCCGACGCGCGGGATTGATGTGGCAAGCAAGGCGGAAATTTATCGGCGGTTGGATGACGCGGCGCGAGCCGGTAAGGCGGTGGTGATGGTGAGCAGTTACCTGCCGGAGTTGTTGGGTGTGTGCGATCGCGTGGCCGTGATGTGTCGGGGTCGGTTGGGCGCGGCGCGGCCGGTCGGCGAGCGCAATGAGCACGAGATTATGTTGGAGGCGACCGGCGTGGGAGGTGCGCCGTGAGATGGGTGGGACGGTTGGGGCCGGTCATTGGGTTGGTGGTGGTGTACGGGTTGTTCGCGTTGATCGCGCCGGAAAGTTTCACGACGGTGCGGAATCTGGAGACGATCGCACGACAGACGGCGATTGTGGGGATGGCCGCGTTGGGGATGACGTTGATCATCGTGATGGGTGGCATTGATTTGTCGGTGGGTTCGACGGTGGCGTTGAGCACGGTGGTGGTGGCAGGCTGGTTGCAGGCCGGTGGGTCGCCTTGGGGCGCGATGGTGGCGGGCGTGGCGGCCGGTGGGTTGGTTGGCGCGGTCAACGGCGTGGTGATTACGCGGTTGCGGGTGGTACCGTTTATCGTGACGCTCGGGAGTTTGTTGGTGGTGCGAGGCGTGGCGAAAGGGTTGGCGCGGGAGCAGAAGATTGATGCACCGGCGAGTTGGTTGGAGGAGTTGCTGGCGGTGTTGCCGGATGAACAGCGGTGGATGGTGGTGCCGCCGGGGGTGTGGTTGATGTTGGCGCTGGCCGTGCTAGTGGCGGTTGGACTGCGGTTCACGCGATTTGGGAAACACACCATCGCCATCGGGTCGAACGAGGCCACGGCGCGGTTGTGCGGTGTGGCGGTCGAGCGGGTGAAAACACTGGTGTACACGGTGGGCGGGGCGTTTGCGGGGTTGGCCGGTGTGCTGCAGTTCTCGCGGTTGACGGTGGGCGATCCGACGGTGGCGCTGGGGTTGGAGTTGGACGTGATTGCGGCGGTGGTGATTGGCGGCGGGAGCTTGGCCGGTGGGGAAGGATCGGTGTGGGGGAGTTTGGTGGGGGCGTTGATCATGACGGTGATTCGGTCGGGCTGCTCGCAAATGGGGTTGCCTAATTGGGTGCAGGAGATTGTGACGGGCGGGATTATTGTGGCGGCGGTTGCGTTGGATCGGTTGCGGCATCGGCGCGCGTTGGCGACGTGAGGGGGCGAACAGGTGCGTGCCGTTTGCTATAGTGCGGGTAGGAGAGGAGCGTGATGTCATGTCCACGGGATTGCCGAGGTTGAGCGAGGAGGAGATTACAACGCGCTTGGCACAGTTGAATAATGGGTGGTTGCGCGACGGGGACAAGCTGGTGAAGGAGTTTGAGTTTAGCAACTTCACCGAAGCGGCAGCGTTCATCGGAAGGATTGCCGGGCCGGCAGATGAGATGGATCATCATCCCGATGTGTTGTTGCACCGGTATCGTCGGGTGAAAATTATGTTGTGGACGCACAGCCGGGGCGGATTGACCCAAAACGATTTCGATCTGGCAGCGCGGATTGATGCGGTGGCCCGATGAGTCGGCCGCGCGTGGTGATCACGAAGCATACCGGCACGTTGGTGTTGTACGACGGCGAGGAGGAGGTGTGGCGTTGTGCGGTGGCTACCGGGCAGAATCCTGCGGATAAAGAGCGAGAGGGCGACCGTGCCACGCCGGTGGGCGAGTTTTACATTTGCTATATCAACCCGCAGAGCCGGTACGGCCGGTTTTTGGGGATCAGTTATCCGAATGTCGAGGATGCGGAGCGTGGGTTGCGCAGCGGTTTGATTGACCGCACGCAATACGAGCGGATTGTGGCGGCCATCGCGGCGCGGCAATGTCCGCCGTGGGACACACCACTGGGCGGCGAAATCGGGTTGCACGGTCCCAGTCCAAATGGTGCAGCGACGCTGGGATGCATCGCGATGGCACCCGAACATATCGAGCGGCTCTACCGGCTTCTGGAACTGGGCGACGAGGTAATCATCCTGCCTTGAGCCACCGGTATCTGGCGTACCCGTTGTTGGTGCTGGCGATGTTTCATTTGGCACCGTTGTGGCGCCGTGACCGCGATTGGAACCAACCGATGATCGCGCGGTTGCTCGTGGTGGCGATTTTGGGTGTGGTGGCGTTTGCGTGGCCGCACGGTGCATGGTGCGTGGCGTTGGGTTGGGCGGTTTTTCTCGTGATGGTGGTGGGACCGCAGTTGGCTTTGATGGCGAGTTACCGGGACCGACAGCAACACCGGTATGAGCGGGCGGCGCGTTGGGAACAGCTCGCGGCAGCATTGCTCGGGGGACGTTGGGGGCGATTGCGACGTGAGTTGGCCAAGGTGTTGCGCGACTTGGCTAGGGGCGACGACGAGGCGGCGCTCACTCGATTGCGGGGATTGCAAAACCAATCGATGCCGGTAGCGGCGCGGGGCGTGGTGCGGTTTTGGGAATTGCGATTATTGCTACACCGTCGTGATTGGCTGGGTGCGCTCTGGTTGTTTGAGGAGACGTCGGATTGGGGCAGCGCACGGATCGCAACGGAGGCACGGTTGCAAGTGGCGCGCGCGTTTGCGGAACTGGGCGACGTGCCGCGCGCATTGCGATGTTTGCAATTTGTGGTGCTGTCGCCGTCGGTGGTGCGATTGGAGCAACCATTGTGGGCAATGCGCGTGCGGTTGGCGGCGATGGCGGGCGATGAGGAGGAGTTGGTGCGGCTTTTGGCCAAACCACCGCGCGGCATGGGCGGGGCACGTTGGGAAGCGTACTGGCGGGGTCGGTGTGCGTTGACGCGCGGCGAGCGGACGGAAGCGCGGCGGTGGCTGAGCCGCGCGATGGCGCTAACGGATTTGCGAGACGCGGGTTGGCGACAGGCGATTCAGTTTTATCTATCACGCGCGGAGCCCGCCGTTAGTTCATCGCACACCGAACCCGTCGTGTGCGCGGCGAGTCTACCGGCTTACCAAGCCGAACGCGCGGCGTTGCAGCGGGCTGAGGAGTGGTCGCGGCCATGGCGCGAGCTGATGGGCTGGACACAACCGACTCCGGTCGTGGTGGGTTTGTGGGGAGGGATTGCCGGAGTCTTCGCGGCGCAGTTGTTGTTGCCCTATGCCGAGGCGGAGAGGTTGATTGTTTGGGGTGGCAACGGTGCGGTGACGATTCAACAAGGTGAATGGTGGCGATTGATCACCGCGATGTTTTTGCACGGTGGTTGGTTTCACTGGGCTTTCAACAGCGTGGCCTTGTGGTTTTTTGGCTCGGCGATCGAGCGGCGTTGGGGTGGGACCCGGGTTCTGGTGATTTTTTTCGGGGCCGGCGCGGCCGGTAATCTTCTCAGCGCGATGAGTCAGCGACCCGATTTGGCGATTGGTGCCAGTGCCGGCATCTTTGGGTTGCTAGGCGCTTTCAGTGTGGCCATAGCCGAGTTGAAAGCGCCGGCTTACGCGACGCTGCGAGCCAGTCTGCTGCGGGTGTTGTTCGCGCTCGTGGCGGTGGACCTGTTAGTGGGTTGGTTGGAACCGTTGGTGGACAACCTCGCTCACCTCGGCGGGTTTGTCGCCGGCGTTCTCATCGCGTGGTTGACTCGACCACGCACGGCCGCCCCGGCTCAGACGTAGTCCGCCATGTCGTAGAGTTTTTCGTCGCGTTGCGGTGGACGACGTCGGCGTAACCGGCGTAACAGCCGACGCGTCTTTGTTTCTTCGGTGGTCTCGGAACCGGCATCTGGCGGGGAGCCAAACTCATCTTCCTCACCAGTCTCGTCCGTGCCGAGATCCCCAAACTCCTCCTCGAGCTTCTCGGGGTCTTCGCCCGCCTCAAGCCGTCGGGCCATTTCTTCCATTTCCGGCGTAAATTTTTCGCCGGTCAACTCCGACATTCGCCGCATCATTCGCGCCAGTTGACGCGGGTCAGGATGGTCAGGGTCCATGCTGGCGAACTCGCGTTCCATGGTTTGCATGGCGGCCTCAAAACGCGCGTCGTCGGCGTCCGTTACTGCCTCCGTTTCCGTGCCCGGTTCACGGGCACGGCCGATGATGGCGAATGGGGAGATCAATTTTTGCATCCGATACTGGGCACCGTCGGGACAACGCGGTGTTTTGCCCGCATAAGCCAAGCTGCGCGCATAAAAGCTGTAAATCTTGTTCGTATCAGGCGAATAAAACTCATAGATCGGCATACGAAAAATTCTAATCGACCGGTACGACAACGCAACTGGTGGCACTTGCTCAACATCGATTGCGGCCCTCTTGTGACCCTGCGTCTGGGTGCATACAATGGCCAATTGGCGTGACTGTTACACCCGTTTTCGAGCATGAGCCGATATGTGGGCTGACGACGATTGAGAAAAATCTACTCGATCGGTTGCGCGGCCCCAACGGGGAGCGGGTTTTCCAGGTCGGCTGGCGGGAAACACGGGCCACCTCGTTTGTC
>JANWVU010000064.1 GCA_025056465.1 Verrucomicrobiia bacterium
ACGATGCTGGAGTTTTGTCGGCTGGTGCAGAAGGAACTGCCTGAGCTACCGGCGGGCGTGCTCAACGTGGTGACCGGCGACGGGCCGACAACCGGGCGCGCGTTGGTGGAGTCGCCGGATGTGGACAAGATTGCCTTCACCGGGGGCACCGATACCGGCAAAGCGATCCTGCGTTCGATCGGCAGCACGCATTTGAAGAAAGTTTCGCTGGAGCTGGGCGGAAAATCGCCAAACATTTTCTTCGCCGATGCCGATTTGGACGCGGCGACCGATGGCGCATTGTTCGGCGTGTTTGTCAATCAGGGTGAGGTGTGCAGTGCCGGGTCCCGGGTGTTGGTGCAGGAAAAAATTTGGAAGCCATTCATTGAGCGAATGAAGGAGAAAACGAAACGGATTCGGCTCGGCGACCCGTTGAAACGCGAGACGAAGATGGGGCCGGTGATCACGGCCGAACACCGTGAGCGAGTCCTCGAATACATCGAGGCCGGTAAGCGTGAAGCCAAGTTACTGATGGGTGGTGGTGTGCCCACGCGCGGCGAGTTGCGACGCGGCTTTTATGTGGAGCCAACGGTTTTTGAGTCTGACAACAAGGCCCGCATCGCGCGCGAGGAGATTTTCGGACCGGTGGTCACATGCATTCCGTTCAAGGATGAAGCGCATGCTATCGAGATTGCCAACGACACGCCGTATGGGTTGGCGGCGGCAGTGTGGAGTCGCGATATCTTCAAATGTCTGCGGATGGTGAAAGCACTGCGGGCCGGTATCGTGTGGGTCAACACGATGCAGCCATGCTACGTGGAGGCGCCGTGGGGAGGATACAAACAAAGCGGGCAAGGGCGTGAGATGAGCCTGCATGGGATTGAAGAATTTCTCGAGACCAAACAGGTCCACATCAACTTGAACGAGGCACCAATCGGTTGGTACTAGTGAAACGCCCGGCCAAGCCCGATGGCTTGGACAGGGTGCTGCGTCACCACATGATGACGTAGCACTCGTTGAGGTCAATGAAGTCGGCCTCCTCGAGGGTGAGCCATCGCTCAGCGAAGTCGGGCCCCCACGAGTCGCTCGTGGCCAATTCGCGTGTGTTGACGTTGTAACCGATGATGAGGCACTGGTGGGCGGGCCGGTGTTTTTCGAGCCGGTAGAGTTTTCTCGGTCGGCGATGCCCTTCGAGTTTTTTCTTCCAAGTTTCCATGTTCGTGACTTCAAGCCGATCGTGCGCGCGCCGGGTCAGTTCGTAATTTAGTTCTCCAACAAGATGAGTTGTCCACATTAGCGGCAGTCCCTTGTCCACGTATTCACGGACGCGATCGAGCGAGACTGAAGCGCTGATGCGGTTGAGCCGGCGGCCGCCCTGATTGACAAGGCCGCGGGCACCGTCCACGATGTTTTGAAGATAGGTGCCACCGCCGGGACCGGTCTCCGCGATCACTGCCAACCAGTACATATCGACCGGTATTCCGAGGTAACGCAAGTAGCGCTCCCACGTGGCTGGAACGCAGTAGCCCTTGGGCCCCTGGTTGACCATGGGGATATCGGTGACGATCACATCGCCGTTGGGTCGGCGTTGCACCCGCTTGGCAAGTTGCTCGCGCAATTCTTTGTCGCGGATTTTTTCGATGCGGCCCCCGGCATCGGCCACGGCGCTGGGCACGATGCGCACGTGGATGTACTCACTCTGGGGTGCGGCCAACAAAATCGCGTGGCCGTTCCAGTCCCACCGCCGAACGGTTTCGCTCGCCGCGGCAGTGGCACCGAAACGGTCGCGTTGGGAGGCACCAAGCAATTTGTCGAGTCGCGATTCGATTTCGTCCCGGGTCTTACGCCACGCGGAGCTGTAACCGCGCAGTTTTTTGTCGCGCTGGCGTTGCCACTCGCGCCATGCTTCGGCATCGGAAGCGGCAGCCGGTGTCATGCCGGTGTAATCGCCTTTGTTGAGAAACATGATGGAGATTTGCGTGAGCCGATTGGTGACCGCATACATCGCCAAAGAATAATAGCCAGCGCCGAGCAGTTTGCGGTCGCCCTGCCGGTAGCTTCGATAGCTTCTCTCGGTGGTGGTTTGGGATTCCAGGTTGAGCTCAAGTCGCGCTGCGACCTCGGCGTGGGGGTCGTCCCACAGGGAGTCGTCCATCCACACAGGGTGACCGAACGTTTCGTTGAGCTCGCGAAAGGTGGGTTCGGCGGAGCCGGTCGCCACGACGCAAAGGAGGATGAGCAGCGCGCTGAGCGCTCTCATGGTTGGGCCAGGATTTCCAAAACGGCGCGGTAGTCGGCCGGCGGGCGGGGGTTGTCGAGCGCGGCGCACAAAAGACTGAGCGGGTCGGAGGGTGCGAGGGCGCGTTTGCGTGGCAGTTCGCACAGCGTGGGGAGGTGGGCGACGCTGGCGACGGCTTGTTCGTTGGGCAGCTTGTGTATTTGGAATCGGCCTTGAGCACTCAGAATGCAGATGTCCAGCAGACCCGTTTCCGGTAAGTCCTGTTGGGTGAGGCGGGTGCGCAGGCGGCGACCGAGCCGGTGTTGCAACCATACAGCGTAAAGTTGCGCGCGCCACGCGGCGCCGGGCGCGGTGCCGTGTTGAATCTCGATGGTGTGCAGTGCCGGTAATTCCGCGGCGGCCGCGTCGCTGTCGAATAGCTCGGCGGTGAGGGCGCGCCAGAAGGCGAGTCGGATCCAACTGAGGTCGTGAAATGCGGTGCGGGGATAGGCTCGCAGGACGGCGCGGATGGCCGGTGGGTGGCGCGCTTGTGGTGGCCAGTTAGAGGTGTCGAAGCACACGCGGTCGCTAAGCGCGAGCAGCCGATCGCGCAGGGTACCGGTGTCGGGCCATGGGCTGGTCCACCACGTGGTAACCGGTAGGTCGGCTTCCAGCAGGGATTCGACCACGGAAGGAATTTGAGCAACGGCGGAGCCGGTGGCACGGACGGTGATTTGTTCGGAGCAAACTTGTTTGCCGCCACCGATGCCGAGGTGACAGTGCGCGGTGATTGTTGCGGACAACGCCGGGGCGGCTTGCGTGTGGTCGTGCAACACGGCGAGGATCCGGCAGGGATGATGCGCAGTAAGGTCGCGGGCGATGCCGGTGGCGGTCTCCAGTTCGGTCTCGGTAGCACAGAGGACAATCAGCGTGCCCATGGAGGCACGCGTGACCGAAGTGCCAGGTGTTTCGGCAGCCAGTTGCCACATGGAGGAAAGTTGTCGTTCGATGTCGGCGACGTTGACCTCGGCCGGTAAGCCAGCGATGAAGGCATCGAGGTTGGTAGGGGAGGCCGTCATGGTCGGCGCCATTGGTGGCCCATGGCGCGGATTAGCGCGTCGGCCGCCGGTGGACCCCACGTGCCGGCTTCGTAAGGTTCCGGGGCCGGCGTGGCCGGGTCTTCCCACGTGGCGAGTAGTTCATCGAAAATTTCCCAGCAGCGTTCTGCTTCATCGCCACGGATGAACAAGGTGGCATCACGCAACAGCGCGTCGTGCAGGAGCCGTTCATAGGCGTCGGGTGCGCGCGCGCCGAAACTGCCGCCGTAACGGAATTCCATTTTGACCGGCTGGATGTGGAGGGCGGCACCGGGAACCTTGGCGTTCATGCGGATGGTGATGCCTTCGTCGGGCTGGATGCGAATGGCGAGGGTGTTGGTGGCCAGCGGGACGTTGGTCTCCGCTGCGAAGAGGACCGCCGGTGGGGCTTTAAACTGGATCGCAATTTCGGCAACTCGCTTGGGCAAGCGTTTACCATGACGGAGATAGAACGGGACGCCTGCCCAGCGCCAGTTTTCGATGTGGAGTCGGATGGCAGCGAATGTTTCGGTGCGGGATTTGGGATTCACGCCCGGCTCAGCGAGGTAGGCGGGGACGGTTTGGCCTTGGACGGCACCGGCAGCGTATTGGCCACGCGCGGTGCAGTGTGCGGCGTCGGCGGCACGGATGGGCCGGATGGCCCGGAGAAGTTTGACTTTCTCGTCGCGGATAACCTCCGCTTCGAGGGTGATGGGCGGTTCCATGGCGATGAGCGCGAGCAGTTGCATCATGTGATTTTGCACCATGTCGCGCAGGGCACCGGCTTGATCGTAGTAACTACCACGGGCTTCCACGCCGAGGGTTTCGGCGACGGTGATTTGTACGTGGTCAACGTACTTTTGGTTCCAGAGGTGCTCGAAGATCTCGTTGGCGAAACGGAGAACGAGGATGTTTTGGACGGTTTCTTTGCCGAGGTAGTGATCGATGCGGAAGATTTGGCGCTCGGTGAACGCGCGGGTGAGGAGGCGGTTCAGTTCGCGGGCAGTGGCGAGGTTGCGACCGAAAGGTTTTTCGACGATGAGCCATTTGTCGGGATCGTTGAGACCAACGGCGGCGAGGGATTGGGTGATTTCGACAAATTGAGCCGGTGGGGTGGCGAGGTAGAAAAGGCATCGGCCACCAGTGCCACGCTCGCGATCGAGTTGGCGCAGACGTTGGGCGAGGCGTTGGAAGTCGGCGGGGTTCGTGTAGTCGCCATGTTGATAGAAGATGCCGGTTGCGAGGGCGTCCCAGACGGCAGGGTTGATGGGCTGAAAGCGGGCGTGTTTGGCAACGGCGGTGCGCAGTTCGGCGCGGAACTCGTTTTCCGATTTGGGGCGGCGTCCAAAACCGACAATGGCGAAACCGGTGGGCAAATGGCCTTCGTGAGCGAGGTTGTATAAAGCCGGTAGGAGTTTGCGGGCGGTCAGGTCGCCCGTGGCACCAAAGATGACCAACACGCAGGGCTCGGGATTGCGTTGACGGTCGGCGGCGTCGCGGAAAGGGTTGGGTGTCGAGTTGGGTGACAGCACGCGCGGGAGGCTAGCACAACTCAGGAGAAAAAAAACGGGGAAACCGGCTGAGCGACCGGTTTCCCCGTGGAAACCCGCATGGGTTAGTTCAGGTTGGAGCTGACGCTACCCAGCTTGGTGTTGACGTTGGTGCCAATGCCCCGCAACACGAGAATCGCGACCACCGAGATCAAAGCCAGAATCAACGCATACTCGACCAGGCTTTGGCCCGATTGTCCCTTCACCCTGCGCAACAACTTCTTCAGTGACTTCATGAACTCACCTCCCTCTCAGTTAGTGTTGTGCCGACAGACACACCAACTTTCATGCCACATTGTCCGTCGCGGGACGTTACCCCTCAGATGGCTGAGCCAATCGGCGTTTTGCCAACATCTACGCCCGAAAAGCGTTTTCAGTCGAGCCAAATCTGCGTTGGCGAATGCCCAAGGATGCAAAAGCCTGTTCAGTTCCTGAACAATTTTCCGCCACTATGTTCGCCGCGACAACACATACAGCGTCCCGCCGCTTCCGGCCACCGGCTGGGCTTCGGCCCAAGGTTGGGCACGGCCGAAAATTGACGGTGCCATGCCGGGCGGCACCACCAACACCACGTGCCGGTAGCCCGACACCTCCACCGCTTCCGCAAACCCCAACCGCCCTTGCCGGATGCGCCAAACGGCTTTGCCAGGTGGACACGGCACAGTCGGATCGGGAATCAACTGATACTGATCAAACTCAGGTGCGTGCACTTGAAAATGCCGCGTGCCGAATGTGAACCACTCCCCTGCATGGAGCAACACGGTGTCCGCAGGCGAAAACTCCCGCCGCAATGCCGACAACGTTTGCGCCAATTGGGCATCGTGCCGACGCAATTCCTCCGCCACACGGGGCACACCGAATCGCACCTGATCCGTCCACGATGTCGGTGCCCAAAACACCGCCATGTTCAACACCGCCACAAATCCCACCATGATGACCGGCACACCGCGCGCCCCTGCCGCCGCCAACAACAACAATCCCGGCAGATAGCTCAGCACATAGCCCGGTTGGCTCGTGAACCCCACCACCGTTCCAGCCAACAACATTGGCAACACCCACGCGGCCACGAGCGATTTTGCAGGCCCGGCATTCTTGCTTACCAAACCCACCGCCAGCGGCACCACCGCTCCCAACAGTCCCACCCAACAATACGCACCGACTGCCACCACATTATCCACCAATGCCGGCAGCCCACCGCCCGCCCACGTCACCGGCGCGTTGTGCGCTGCGTGCCGACGCACGATATCGCGAAACGCACCCCATCCACCGGCTGAAGCCACCGTCGGCACCAACCACACCAACGCCAACACCGCCGCGATACCGGCTGCCGCTACCAACTTCGCAATGCGCGGCGGTTGAAACCGCGAAAACGCCCACGCCATCGTGAGCGACAGGGGCAACACTGATTGCGGTCGAACCCCACCCACCACCGCCATCATCACCCCAATGAGCACGACATCACTCCACCGCCCGCCCCGAACAATCGCCCGGTAACTCACCGCCACCAGCGCGGTCACTGCCAACGCATCCACCGCATACGTCAACGCCACCGCGCCATGAAACCACACCTGCGGACTGGTCAACGCCCACAACCCCGCTGCCAACCCGGCCCGCGCTCCCCACCATGCGGCCGCCAGCCGGTACGACAACACCACCAGCCCCGCCGCGGACAACGTGCTCAACCACAACAACCCTCGATGCGCATCACCCGTCAACCATGCCGCCACCTTTCCCAAACCCACATACAACGGGTAACCGGGCGCGTGCGGTTGACTCAGCCGCACACTAAACTCCTGCACCGCCAACACGAACTGCGCGCCATCCCAGTGATAAACATGCGCAGTGTGCAACGGCGCATACAACGCGACGGCCACTACAAACCACACCCAACCCCACCGACCAACCGCCGCGCGCATGTCCTACCGGCCCTCAACCCGACAACGCCGCGCGAAACCGCACATGCACCGCCGTGCCCCGACCGGGTTCACTCTCCACCTCAAACTCCGCGCCGTGCGCCTCCACAATCTTCCGTACAATCGCCAAACCCAACCCCGTCCCACCGGGTTTCGACGTGAGAAACGGCGTGAACAACTGCGCCCGCTGCTCCGCCGTCATTCCCACCCCGGTATCCCGCACCGTCCAGCGCACGCGCCCGTCCGACTCCACCGCCGTCTGCACTGTCAACGTCCCCCCCTGCGGCATCGCCTCCGCCGCATTCAAAATCAGATTCAGACCCAACTGCTCCAACTGTCCCCGGTCGGCCTCCACCGCCGGTAACCCGCGTGCCAACTCCCGGCGCAACTCCACACCGGCCTGCGCCAGTTTGCGCCGACACAACAACAACAGATCCTCACACACCACGTTCACATCGACCGGCCCAAACCGCGGCTCGCTCGACCGCGCATAGTCCAGCAGCCGCAACACGATCTGCTCAAGCTGCTGAATTTTTTCGGCAAACACCCGCACGTCCTGCGCCCGCGGATCGTTGGCGGCAAACTCCAAATTCAACGAGTGAAACAACATCTTCATCACCGTCAGCGGATTGCGAATCTCATGCGCCACCTCCGCCGCCAACAACCCCAACGTGCTGAGCCGCTCCGTCTGCCGCAACTGCTCCTCCGCCTGCAACACCTTCGCGTGCAGTTGCGCATTCGTGATTGCGAGTGCCGCCAGATTCGCCAGCGCCAACATCACCTTGATGTCCTGCAACGAAAACCGGTAGGGCCGCTCGGTGTACACGTTTAGCGTCCCCAGCACCCTCCCACCGGCTTCCAACGGCACCGCCAACAGCGACACCAACCCTTCGCGCCGCGCCAGCTCCGTATGCCGAAACGCGTCGTGCTCCTGCACGTTGTACACCTGCAACGGACGCCGGTGCCGCACCACCACACCCAGCAGACTGTCGTCCACCGGCAGCGGCGGCTTGCGCAGATACTCTTCGCCCGCGCCGTGACACGCGCGCAACGTCAACTGATCGCCCGCCTCATTCAACAACATCAACGAACAGACCTTCGTCTCCATCAAGGCGCACGCCTCGCGTGTCACCCGTTGCAGTACCTCCTCCAGATCCAGCGACGCCAGCACCGACCCGGCAATCGTCAGCAACGCCTCCAACCGCCGCGCGCTTTGTGTGGCCGTGGCGTGCAACCACGAGTTGTAAATCACCCGCGCCGCCGGATGTGCCAACGCCATCAGCAACGCTTCATCCGCCTCGCTAAACGCGCGCACCCGCGTCGAATCCACGTTCAGCACGCCCAACAACTGATCCGCCACCACCAACGGCACCGCCAACTCGCTGCGCACCTCATCCCGTACTGCCACGTAACGAGCGTCGCGTCGCACATCGCCCACCCGCAACGGCCGACCGGTTTTTGCCACCCAGCCGGTGACGCCGCGTCCGATTGGCAACTGCAACTCTCGCGCCTTCTCATCCAAGCCCACCGCCGCTTCGATCTCCAACCGTTGCGTGTGCGGGTTGATCAAACACACCGACCCACTCGTCGCCCGCGTCAACTCCACCGCCGACCGCAACACCAACTCCAACACCTTGGCCGGCTCCAGCGACGAATTCAGCGCCGCACTGACGCGCGCCAGTGCCTCGTAATGGCGCAACGTCAGCAACCGCTTCTGCCTGACTCGTGGCATGCGCGATATTTAGCGGTCACTCCACGCACGCGCCAACCGCAATCCAACCGCGAAACGGCGCGCGTTCTCTTGACCGCATGCGGAATCGGTAAGCGCACCCTGCGCACGGCGCCCGTTCCACCGCGAAGTCTCCCACCGGCAGTGCCCTACTTCTTGAGACCTTTTTCAATCAACTCCGCCACACGCGGGTCGGGATTGGCACCCAAGTCGAGGGCTTTCTGATAATGATACCGGGCCAGCTCGTATCGTGGCGTACGCAAGCTCACATACAACACCGCCAGATTGAAGTGCGCGTCCGCATAATTCGGATTGAGCTCGATGGCTTTGCGAATCTGTTGCTCAGCAGCCGCCGTCCACCCTTTCTCGCTTAGCGTAATCCCTAGGTAGTTGTGCGCCTCGGCATGGCGCGGGTTGATCGCCACCGCCCGCGTCAACTCCGCAAACGCGTCGTCCACCTTGCCCCGGCGGAAATACACAATCCCCAGGAGCGACCGGCTTTCGGCATCGTTGGGCGCCAACGCCACCGCCCGTCGCAAACAGGTCTCTGCCTCCTCGAGTTCGTTCAACTGATAGTGCACCACGCCGAGGTTGGACAGCGCCAGCACGTTGTTGGGGTCGCGTTCCAAAATTGCTTCAAATTTTGTTTTCGCCGTCGCGTAATCGCGCTGCTCCGCTGCCCGTTGCCCTTCACGCAATAAGTCGCGCAACTCGGGCGCGCTCGGTTGCAACGGCCCCGGTGCATTCGCGCGCGGTGCTGGCTCCGCTTTGGCGGGCGCGGTGGTAAACGGCGTGACCGGGGGCGACGCGGGGGCAGACGCCGGCGGTTCGGCCACCGGTTGCGCCGCCAACTCAGCAACAAGCCGACCCGGTTTTGACTCCTGCACCGCCGCCTCGCCGCTCGGGCTGGGGGAAGGCGCCACGTGCGGCCGCCGATAAAAAACAAACCCGCGTCGGGGGCCGGTCGGATCCGTCCGCGCACCCCGTGATTCATACCGTTCGACGATTTGTTTCAGCAGGGCGTTTTCTTTTCGCAGGAATACGATCAGCTCGTTGTCTTTCTTACCGGCCGCCTCCAGTGAGTTGATCCGCACTTCCGCATCGCGCAACCGTTGCAGCGCGCTGTCGTGCTGTCGTTGCAGGTCGCCGTACCGGGCGCGCAGTCCGGCAAGTTCTTCGCGCAGCGCCGCGGTTTGTTGACGCGCCTCCGCCAACTCGCGTCGGGTCTGCTCCAACTCCTGCCGGCTGGCCTCCAACTCTTCGCGCAACCGCGCGATTTCCGCCGGATCCGCCGCAGGGGCCGCCCCGCTGCGAACGGTTTCCAATTCCTGCCGGGTTTTGGCCAGTTCCTCGGTCAACTCGCGATTGCGCCGTTCCAACTCGGCGACGCGCGGATGATTGGTCTCCAGCTCACGCAGTTGCGCGCGGGTCTGGGCCAACTCTGCCGTGAGCGCATCGCGGGTGGTCTCCAACGCGCGGATTCGTTCACGCGCCTGCTGTAGTTGATCGGCTTGATCGGTGAGATCCTGAATGCGTTGTTGCGCCGCGGCAAGTTGCTCGGTCAACCGCCGGTTCTGAGTGAGCAACTGTTCGAGTTGCGGTGTCGTTTCAGTGACTGTCGCCCGCTGCAACGCTTCGCGAAGCCGCGTTTCCAACGCGGCGCGACTGGCCTCCAGGTCGCGAATTTGTTGTTGAGCGCGATTGAGTTCATCCGTCAATTCCTGAATGCGTTTTTCGTCCTCGGGACGCGGGGCGGCGGCGGCGACGGCTGGCGCTACCGGGGCGGTTGGCGCCGCGGGCGCTGCTGCAGTCGGTGGCTCGGGCGGCAGGTGGTCGGCCAGCTTGGCGAGTTGTTCGGCACAGTAGCGCAGCCGAAAATCAATAATGTGGGTGTTCCAATCAGGCGCGGCGGTGCGGATGGCGCGCAAGATGGATTGCGCTTCGCGATATTGCCGGGCGGCGCGAGCCAAATCATTTTGGCGCTGCGCCTGGTCAGCCTCTTGAACCAAGAAGTAGGCCTGCAGAAATTGCTCGCCGGGATCCGCATAAACAATCGTCAGGCATCCACACCACAGCCACCCGAATAACAACACTAGTTTCCTCATGGCACCCGACTGTATCGGATGCCACCACCCGACGCAACGACCGCCTAACACCCTTCGAAGCAATGACTGCAAAATGACTGCGAACAAGATCCCGCTTACGGTTGCACCGTCCGTGCGGTAACACAAACAGGCTGCCAAGCCAACGTTGCGCCGCCGGTAGGACAGAGTAAAGTTGGGGTGATGGCGGTGGATGCGCCAACCTTGGGCGAGTTGCTGGCGGAACTGACCCGACCGGGTGAACTCTACGAGCGGTTACCGCAAAATCGGGTCCGCTGCTATGCCTGCGGTCATCGCTGTTTGATTCTGGATGGCCGGGACGGAATTTGCCGCGTTCGGTTCAACCGTGGCGGGACGTTGTATGTGCCGTGGGGCTACTTCGCCGGCGTGCAGTGCGACCCCATCGAAAAGAAACCGTTCTTCCATGTGCTGCCGGGGTCGCTGGCGATGAGTTTCGGCATGTTGGGTTGCGACCTACATTGCGGCTACTGCCAAAACTGGGTCACGTCGCAAGCGTTGCGCGACCCAATCAGCGGCGTGCCGCCATCACCGATGACCCCTGCGCAGTTCGTCGAGCTGGCCGTGCGCTACGGCGCACGCACGGTGACCAGCACCTACAACGAACCCCTAATCACGAGTGAGTGGGCGGTAGAGGTTTTCCGTCATGCGCGACAACGTGGATTGCACACCTCGTACGTCTCCAACGGCAACGCCACTGCGGAGGTGCTCGACTACCTGCGACCGTGGGTGGACTTCTACAAAATCGATCTAAAAAGTTTCAACGACCGACACTACCGGGAGCTGGGCGGCACGCTCGACCGCATCCTCGACGGAATCCGCATGGTGCACGCGAAAGGTTTCTGGTTGGAAGTGGTCACCTTGCTGGTACCGGGATTCAACGATTCCGATGATGAGATTCGCCAGATGGCGCGATTCCTCGCAAACATCTCGCCCGATATCCCATGGCATTGCACCGCGTTCCACCCCGATTACAAGATGACCGACCGCGACGCCACGCCGGCAGCCACCCTGATGCGCGCGTGTGAGATTGGGCGTGAGGAGGGGTTGCACTTTGTGTATGCGGGCAACCTGCCCGGGCGAGTGGGCAACTGGGAAAACACGATTTGTCCCGACTGCGGTGAGTTGTTGGTCGAACGACGTGGTTTCCGCGTCACCGGTTACCACCTCCTGCCGGGCGGACTCTGTCCCAATTGTCACCGCCGCATCCCCGGCTTTTGGGATGAACGCTGTTTCGTCGAGCACGACCAGACCTGAATTTTTTCGGGCATTGGTTGTGCGCGAGACCCCTGCCGGCTTCCAACGCGCAGTCGAACAGCGAACACTCGCCGACCTCCCGTCCGACGGCGTACTGCTGCGCGTGCGTTACTCCTCGTTGAATTACAAAGACGCGTTGTCGGCCAGTGGGCATCGCGGCGTCACCAAACATTACCCGCATACGCCCGGCATTGATGCGATGAGCGACGACGTCATCGTCACCGGCTTCGACCTCGGCATGAACACCCCGGGTGGCTGGGCTCAGTACGTTCGTGTCCCAGCCGACTGGCTGGTGCCGCGCCCGCCGTCGTTGACGCCGCGCCAGTGCGCCATTTACGGCACCGCCGGGCTAACGGCCGCGCAATGTGTTTGGCGCATCCAGCAACATGGAATCCAACCCGGTAGCCTCGTGGTGGTTACCGGTGCAACGGG
>JANWVU010000065.1 GCA_025056465.1 Verrucomicrobiia bacterium
CGCCAGTTACAATCCCGCCACCGACCGCATCGAGCTGAGCAGTAGCGCGCCGATTCAGCTCGGTAGCGCCGCCGACACGAGCAATTTTCTGCAAGTTGCCCGGCTCACGCAGAACGGTACCGGATCGGTTGTCAGCGCGTTGCCGCTGGGGGTGATCAAGGTCAGCGCCCCGCTGCAGAACGCCAACTTTGCCACGGCGATTTCCGATGGCGGGAGCGGAGCCGGTGAGTTCACGATCAACGGCGTGAGCATTTCCTTCAACGCCAGCACCGACACGCTCACGGACGTGCTGGCCCGCATCAACAACTCCACAGCCGGCGTGCTGGCGCAGTACGATCCCGTTCAAGATCGCGTCGTGCTGATCAACAAAACGACCGGCAACGTGGCCATCCATCTGGCCGATGTCACGGGTAACTTCCTCGCAGCCACCGGCCTGACGGCATCGGCCGGTGGGACGTTTGTCGCAGGGCAGGACCTAGTGTACACGCTCAACGGCAGCGCCCCGATCACCAGTCGTTCCAACACGGCGGCCGCAGATAGTCACGGCATTAGCGGGCTAACCATCACGGCGCTGACCACCGGTACCACGACGGTGACGGTTACCGCTGACCCGTCGCCCGCGCGCACAGCCATCGAGGAGTTTGTTGCGCAGTACAACAAGGTGCAGGCGTTGATTGCGTCCGCCACCGCCGTAGCATCGAGCGCAACCGGTACGACCACCAACGGCGTGTTGGCCGGTGACCGCGACGTGGCAGCTCTGGCCAGTGAACTGCGGCGGTTGGTGTTCGGGGAAGTAACCGGTCTGAGCGGGCGTATCACGCGACTGGACCAACTCGGATACAGCACCAACGGCAACGACGACACCCTCACGCTGGCCGACGCGGCAAAACTCACGGAGCAGTTGTCGTCGCGTTTGGCGGATGTAGCGGAGTTTTTCGGGCATGCCACGAACGGTTTGGCGCAACGGCTGGATTCGTTGTTGCAACGACAGGCCGGTGACGACGGGTATCTCGTCAGCCGTCAGAACACGTTCACCACCCAACGAAACCGCATCGAAGAACAGATCGCCGCGATGGAACGCGCGGTGCAGGCGAATCGTGAGCGGTTGATTCAAAGCTTCATCGCGATGGAGCGTGCGCAGGCGCAAATCCAACGTCAGTTGCAGTTCCTGCAACAACGATTCGGAGCGGATCGCACATGAGCCGGTGGGTTTGGAGCGGTGTTCTGTGGTTGAGTTTGGTGACCACGCTGTTCGCCCAGCGTGGTCTCAATGTCTACCGGGAGTCCGACCGGCTGCCGGTCGCGTTGCGGCGGGTGGCGTTGCTGCCGCTGGCCGGCAACGAAGCCGGTCGCGCGGCGCTTGAGCCGGTCTGGGTGGCGGAATGGCGGAAGAGCGGCCGGTTTGAGGTGGTGACCGTAAGCCGAGAGGATTTACGTGAATTGAGCGGTCGGGAGGAGTGGTCGTGCACGGAACGCCTACCGGCTGACCTGCTGGAGGACGTGCGCGAACGGACGGGGTGTGACGCGGTGGTGTTGGCGGAGGTGACGGAGTTTCAGGCGTACCCCCCGTTGCGCACAGGTTGGCGAGCGCGATGTGTCCGCGTCACGGGGGAGACGTTGTGGGCGGTGGACGAGGTGTTCGACGCGACCCGACCGACTGATGCGGCGGCGGCGCGCCAATTTGGTGAACATCATTTCGGACGCCTTGTGCCGGGGGCGGACCCGTCCGGTATCCACCTGTCGCCGCGCCGGTTCGGTCAATTTAGTGTGGCGACAATTTTGGCCAGTGTACCGCTTCGCTAAAGTTTTTTGAGAAACGGTCGAAATAATGAGTATGGACGTCAATCTGCACCGCATCCAAGCCGAGGCGACGCGGCCGGTAACGATGCCTCGCACCGAGAAAGCCGGTGCGGCTCGGAAAACCACCGCGCGGGATGACGTGTCGTTTCCGGCCACGGCGGAGTTGGAGTCGGCGGTGCGCGCATTGCCGGATGCTCGACCAGAAGAGGTGGCACGGGCGCGCGAGCTGGTTGCGCAGGAAGATTATCCGCCTGATGCGACGTTGCTGGCCCTGGCGCGGTTGCTGGCGATGAAGCTCGGCGACGAAACCGAATCCGAGTAGGCGATCATGAATGCGACCGCGCAGGCCGCGGGCATCTATCGGCGATTTAGCATTGAGACGGCCTCACCAGCGCGGTGCGTGGCGATGTTGTACGAGGGGGCACTGCGATTTTTGGATCGGGCGTTGCAAGGGTTTGATCTGGATGACCCACTGGCGAGGAATGAGACCATCCACAACAACGTCCAACGCACGCGCGCGATTTTGGAGGAACTGAATGCGTGGCTCAATTTGGAGGCCGGCGGTGAGTTGGCGGCTGCCTTGCGACGCGTGTACCTCTACTGCGATTGGCGATTGGAACAGAGTTTACTGAAGAAGGAACCGACGGGAATCGAAGATGTGCGGACGCGGCTCGCCGTGTTGCACGAGGCTTGGACCCAAGCCATGGGAGGCGAGTCCTATGCGGATTCTCATCGCGGATGATGACGCCACCGCGCGGTTGTTGTTGGAACGCACCCTTGTGAAATGGGGGCATGAGGTGCAAATCTGCTGCGACGGCACCGAGGCCGCCGCCGCGTTACGCCAACCCGATTGTCCGCGCCTGGCAATTCTTGATTGGATGATGCCGGGACATAGCGGGGTGGAGCTGTGTCAGATGATTCGCCGCCGCAAGGAAACAGCCGGCATGTACGTGTTCATTTTTTCGGCGCGCGCTCGTAAGGAGGACATCATCGAAGGGATCAATGCCGGGGCGGATGACTATCTGACCAAGCCGCTGGACCTGGCAGAGTTGCAGGCGCGGTTGCGCACTGCAGAGCGGATTTTGCGCTTGCATGCGGAGCTGGAGGAGTACGTCAACGAGCTTGAATCCGCGCTGCGGCGACACAACTTGCTCGGCGAGATTCTGGGGCGGGTCACTCGAGGTACGAGCACATCAGCCGCCCCGTCTGAGACCACCGGTTGCGACCCCGATTGTCTGTTTCGCGCCAGCGGTTGCATGCTGCCGGTTCTGCGCGATGTGTTTGAGCCGTTGGGGATTCAATTGAATGGGGGCCCGGCAGCATCCGCCAGCCCGGCAATCCCGACGGGCACCTTGGTGGCGTGGAGCACGTTGTTGTCGTTGAGCCAGAACCGCGAAGTCACTTTGATGTTCCAAGCCAGTGAAGCGGCCGCGGAGCAACTGCGGCGCACGGTGCTCGGCACCAAGCTTAGTCCCAGCCATGCGCATGTGCGGGAGGTTTTGGCCGAGGTGCTCAATCTTGCGACGGCGCGGTTGAAGGTGACGCTCGAAAATCAGGGACACGAGCTGACCGTAGCCGTGCCAGCGAAGGTGTACGAAGGTGGCCGTGCGCGAGACGCGTTTGTTTTGCCACCGGGAATGTCATTGTGCCGGTTAGTCTCCGAACCGCCGGGGCTCGAGTTTCGCGCTTATCAACATCCCACCCCGCGGCTCGATGTGGCGGTGCAGCGACTCAACAGCGCGCATGTGTTGGCCGATACGATTTGGTCACCGGATTTTCCGGACGTGCCGTTGCTGACGCGCGGGACATGGTTGCAGGTGCGGTATCAAGCGAAGCTGTTGCAGAAGCTGCCAAAAACGCAGCCGGTAGCGGTGCTGGAGTTGTCGTCCTTGGTCCAGCGGTTGGCCGAGGGGTCGCATCCGGTGGGCGGCGCTCAAGTGATGGAGACCGACCACCGATAAACCGGTAACACATGGCCTTGCCCGATCATGCACATGCGCCGGCTGGAAGGCCGGTAGGACGTGGTACCGGCGTGGAAGCAGCGACCACGGCGCTGCGGCTTTACTACGAACGATGGCGTGAGCTGACCGTAGCGGAGGCGGAAGCGATCCGATTGCAGCGGTGGGAAGCGGTAGATCGGTTGCAACAGCATAAACAGCAGCTTCAGCCCTTTATCGAAGGGATCTACCGGGAACTGCCGACCGAGGAAGTGCACCGGCTGCAGGAACAGTTTCGGCCCGTCGTACAGGAGTTACTGGCGTTGGAGCAGCAGAACGCGGTGGCGGTGGCGGAGGTCTACCGGCGCGCGCAACAGCAGGCGGATCAATGCCGGCAAACCGAGCGCGCGTTGCATCGTGTGCAGGACGCTTACGCACCTGCGCAGGCGCCAACGTGGCAAACGTACTCATGAGGAAGCAGCATGGAGCCGGTGCTGATTGTGGACGACGAGCCGCGCGTGGTGGGATTGATTCGCGACGCGCTGGCCCCAACCGTGTCTGCGTTGCGTTGTACCACGGATGCGCAACAGGCGTGGCGATGGATTGACACAGAGCCGTTCGCGGTCGTGTTGGCAGACCACCGGATGCCAGGACATACCGGCCTGGAGCTGCTGGAGCACGCGCGCGGGGTGCAGCCCGAGGCCAGTCGCATATTGATTACCGGTTTGGTGGAGTTGAGCACGGTGCTGGAGGCGATCAACCGCGCCGAGTTGTTTCGCTTTCTGGTAAAACCGTGGCTCACCGATGAATTGGTGGCCGCGGTCACCGCCGGTCTGACGCGCTACCGGCAGTTGCGGGAGCAACGAGCGGAACGGGAGGAGCTGCAACGGCAATGCGCGCACTGGCAACGCCTGGCGCGGGAGCGGGAGCAACGCTGGCATGAGTTGCGTCGGGTGTGCGAGCGGTTGCTGGCGCGGTTGCCAGCAGACGAGCGTGCGCGGGTGTGGAGTGAGATTACCGACATGACGTATGACCAACACGGTCATCTCGTCGCGATTCCGTTTCCGGGGCGCGAGGAACCCACGTCAACCGCCTGATCCTTTTTCCTAACTGGGAAGGGTCGCGCCGGCCGGCGAATCACCGGACGCATCTTGCCAGCACTGCTGAGTCGGCGCGACCCAAGGGGGATTTGTTGCGCAGCGCGACGCTCCGAGCCGGTCGGCGGGGATGCCGGCTTCTGGTGATTTTGCATGGTTTGTTTGGTTCTGTTATGAGAACCGCGAATGAGCGCAGGGTCGAGTAAGCTGGCAGGGTGGGGGCGGTTATTGCGGCGGGCATGGCCGTTGATGCTGACGCAGCGAAGGCGGGCCACGTGGGGGTTGGTGTTGCAGTTGGCCAGCATCGGGGCGGGGTTGGCCCTGCCGTGGCCGGTGAAGGTCATAGTGGATTCGATTCTCACGGACAAGGCACCGCGGCCGCCGTGGTTGCCGGCGGATTCAGCGGTCGCGTTGGTGTGGGTGTGCGCGGCGATGTTGGGGTTGCACGTGGTGCGCGGCGCGTTGGGGACGTGGAGCACGAATGAGTTAGTGGCCGCGGGACTGGCCATGATGCAGGAGCTGCGCTGCCGGTTATATGAGCATCTGCAGCGGTTGTCGGTGGTGTTTCATGAGCGGCGGCCAGTGGGGGATTCGTTGTATCGGGTAACGGGGGATACGTTTGCAATTCAGACGTTGTTCAACGGTGGGTTGGTGCCGTTAGTGACGGCGACGCTGACGTTGGCCAGTATTGTGGTGATTTTGTGGCGGTTTGATGTGGTGCTGACGTTGTTGGCGATGGCGGTCGCACCCCTGCTCGTGGTGACGATTCGATTCTACAATCGGCGCATCGCGGAGACCTCGATCGAGTATCACACGCAAGAGAGTCAGGTCAGCGCCATCACGCAAGAGTCGTTGGCGGCGATTCGGACGGTGCAGGCGTTTGCAAGGGAGGAGCAGGAACAGCAACGGTTTGGCAGCGGGGTGGCGCGCAGTGCGGCGGCGAATTTGCGGATGACACGCGCGCAAACGGCGTCGGGGTTTGCGGTGGGAATCATTACGGCGGCCGGTACGGTCGCCATGTGGTGGGTGGGCGGCTTGCGGGTGTTGGAGGGGCGGCTGAGCGTGGGCGAGGTAATTGTGTTTACGAGTTACGTGGGGATGTTGTACGGGCCGATGCAAACGCTCAGCGGGCTGGCGAACTCGGTGCAGGCGGCACTGACGCGGTTTCAGCGCGTGGTGGAAATCCTCGACGTGTGTCCGGCAATTCAGGACCGACCGGGGGCGCGGCCATTGACGAGTTGCCGGGGCGAGATTGCGTTTGAGCGGGTCACGTTTGGGTATGACCCGGCACGACCGGTGTTGCGGGACGTTTCGTTTGTGGCGCGGCCGGGGCAAACGGTTGCGCTGATTGGGCCGAGCGGAGCGGGCAAGTCCACGTTGTTGAGTTTGTTGTTGCGGTTTTATGATCCGCAAGAGGGACGGGTGATGGTTGATGGGCAGGATATCCGCGAGTTTCAGTACCGGTCGTTGCGCCGCCAAATTGCCGTGGTGCCACAGGAGCCGGTGCTGTTCTCGGCGACAGTGGCAGAGAACATCGCGTATGGTCGGCCCGAAGCGAGCCGGGAGGAGATTTGCGAGGCGGCGCGGTTGGCCGGTGCGGATGAGTTTATCGCGAAGTTGCCACAAGGGTACGACACCCCGGTAGGCGAGCGTGGTAGTTTGTTGTCGGGTGGACAACGTCAACGGTTGGCATTGGCGCGGGCGTTTTTGAAAAGGGCGCCGATTTTGATTTTGGATGAACCGACAACCGCGTTGGACGCGGAAACAGAAGCGGCGGTGCTGGCGTCGTTGGAGCGATTGCGGGAGGGGCGAACGGTGTTGGTGGTGGCGCATCGGCTGAGCACGGTTCAGTCGGCGGATGAGTTGTTAGTGTTGCAGGAGGGACGGATTGTGGAACGCGGCCGGCACGAGGAGTTGTTGGCACGGGGCGGGGTGTATGCGCGGTTGTTTGCGCTGCAGTTTGGCGCGGCGCTCGCGGAGAAGGCGCGCGAGGCATGAGACGGCCGATCGCCATCTACACCAGCTACAACATCCGATACCCGCTGGGCGGCCATGTGTTGGCGGAGCTGCATTACATCCTAGGGCTACAACGCCTTGGTTATGACGTGTACGTCGTTGAGGAAGCCGGTAGTTGGCCGACGCCGTGTTTTGATCCTGAACGAGAGGTGATGACCGATGACCCGTCGGCGGGGATTGCGGCATTGCGAAAGGTGCTCGCGCCGTTTGGGCTGGCGGAGAATTGGTGTTACATTGGTGCGGACGGCAGGACGTGGGGTTTGTCGCGTACGCGAGTCGGGGAGTTGTGCCGGCAGGCGGCGATGTTGTTTAGCCGCGCGAACGTGACTTGGATCGAGGAGTTTGCGGAATGTCCGCTGCGCGTATTCGTGGATACGGATCCCGGGTTCACGCAATTTCGGATGACGCCACAACCGTCACGTTCAACATCGGGGTACGCATCACCGTGGGATTTCCATGTTCACTTTACCTATGGGGAGCGAATCGGGAGCGCGGATTGCCCGATTCCGACGCATGGGTTGCGGTGGTGGCCAACTCGCCCGCCGGTGGTGCCCGAGCTGGTGCCGGTGCGTTGGACACCGCACGCGGCGGATTTTACGACTGTGATGAGTTGGCGTTCGCGGGCGCCGGTGGAGTATCGGGGCGAAACGTACGGTCAAAAGGATGTCGAGTTGCGACGATTCATGGAGTTGCCCCGTCGGTGTGGACCGATTTTTGAATTGGCGATTGCCGGGAGGGATGTGCCGTGGGAGGAGTTGCGCGCGGCCGGGTGGAAGGTGCGACCAGCGATTGGAGTGACACGAACCATGCCGGATTATTTGCGGTACATTGGCGATTCGCGGGGCGAGTGGAGTGTGGCAGTGAATCTGGAAGTGAAAACGCGCAGCGGTTGGTTCAGCGACCGCTCAGCGGCGTATCTGGCGGCGGGGAAACCGGTGATCGCGCAGGATACTGGGTTCTCGGAGGTTTTGCCGTGTGGTCGAGGGTTGTGGGCATTTCGGACAGTGGAAGAAGCGGTGGCGGCGGTGGAGGCGGTGCAACAGGATTATGCGGGACAGTGTGCGGCGGCGCGTGAGGTTATGCACGAATTTTTCCACTATGAGCGCGTGTTGCGAGCGGTTCTCGAGCGTTGCAACTTGCCTGTCATGGTGCCGGCATCGTCGTCGTAACGAATGACGGTGGGGTGAAAGCAAAAGACCGCGAGCGTTGGATTTCCGCAGCGCGAGCCGGAGATTTGCCATTGCGGGGGGACGGGCTGCGGGTTATATGTTGCGCGCTATGAGCCAGCACGAAACTTCCACAACCACTACGTCACGACCGAAAACTACAATGCGGGGCGCCGATATCGTTGTACGGGCGCTGGAGCGTGAAGGGGTGGAAGTGGTGTTTGCGTATCCCGGCGGTGCCAGCATGGAATTGCACCAGTCGCTGACGCGGTCGAAGAAAATTCGCGTGGTGCTGCCGCGACATGAGCAGGGTGGTGTGTTTGCGGCGGAGGGATATGCGCGAGCGACGGGACGGGCCGGGGTGGTGATGGCCACGAGTGGGCCGGGCGCGACGAATTTGGTGACCGGTGTGGCCGATGCTTACATGGATTCGGTGCCGCTGGTGGTGATCACCGGTCAGGTGCCTACAAAGATGATCGGGCGCGGCGCGTTTCAGGAGACGGATGTGTTTGGATTGTCGGCGCCGATTGTGAAGCACAGTTACCTGGTGATGAACACCGAGGACATTCCCCGCATCATCAAGGAGGCATTTTATATTGCGCAGACGGGTCGCCCCGGGCCGGTGTGGATTGATATTCCGAAGGACGTGCAGCAGGGATCGTGTGTGCCGGTGTTCCCTGAACAGGTTCATTTGCGCGGGTACAATCCTGATCGCAAGATTGACCCGATTGCGGTGCAAGAGATCGCGGGTTTGATCGAGAAAAGCGAGCGACCGGTTATTTATGCGGGTGGTGGGATTATCTCGGCCAATGCGAGCCGCGAATTGATCGAGTTTGTTGAGAAAACAAACATCCCGATCACCACCACGATTATGGGGATTGGCGCGATACCGGCAGACCATCCGTTGTCCATGCGATGGTTGGGCATGCACGGAACCGTCACCGCCAACTATGCGGTGGACAAAGCGGATTTGTTGCTGGCGTTTGGGGTGCGGTTTGATGATCGCGTGACGGGCAAGGTGAGCGAGTTCGCGAAGCACGGCACGATCGTGCACATTGACGTTGATCCCAGCGAGATCAACAAAAACAAGGTGGCGCACTTGCCGGTGGTCAGCGACATCAAGTATGCGCTGCAGGAGTTGAACAAGGTCGTCAAAGGCAAAGAGTTCAAGGCGTGGCACGCACAAATCAATGAGTGGAAACAGAAGTATCCATTCCGCTACCGGGTGACGGAAGAGGTGCTGAAGTCACAGTACGTGCGCGAGTTCTTGCAGGGCAACATCCACGAGATCATCATGCCGCAGTACGTGATCGAGGTGTTGTCGGAGTTGACCAACGGCGAAGCCATCATCACCACCGGGGTCGGCCAGCACCAAATGTGGGCCGCCCAGTTCTACCGATTCAAACATCCGCGGACGTTTTTGACGTCGGCGGGACTGGGTGCCATGGGGTACGGTTACCCCGCGGCGATGGGTGCGAAGGTGGCGCACCCCGAACGCGAGGTGATTGACATCGACGGCGATGGTTCGTTTCTGATGAACATACAGGAGTTGGCCACGGCGCACATCGAGCACATCGCGGCAAAAGCGGTGGTGTTGAACAACCAACATTTGGGCATGGTGGTGCAGTGGGAGGATCGTTTCTACCAATCGAATCGCGCTCATACGTATTTGGGCGACCCGGACAACCCGCACCAGATCTACCCCGACTTCGTGGCGATCGCCAAAGGGTTCAACGTCCCGGCGGAGCGGATCTTCCGTAAGAGCGAGGTGCGACCCGCGCTGGAGCGAATGTTGGCGGCGAAGGAGCCCTACGTGCTCGACGTGATCGTGCCGTACACCGAGCATGTTCTGCCGATGATTCCTAGTGGCAAGACGGTGCGAGACATCATTATTGACGAGCCAGCGGGCGCAGATCTCGGCGGGATGGGCGGCCTCTAATCACTCACGAATGGAGTTCTCGGAACGAACGCGGTTGGCGTTGACGCTAACCGCGTTTGTTTTGGTTTATTTGGTTTTGGTGGTCGGGGCGTACCGGGGGAAATCCGCCACGTGGGACGAACCGCAGCACCTGACCGCGGGAATTGAGATTCGGTTGCGCGGGGATTACCGGTTTGATCCGGAACATCCACCGTGGTTGCGGTTGTGGGCGGCGCTACCCGTAAGACCTCAGAATCTCATCACAAACTGTCCCGTTTCTCAAACCGGTGATGCATGGTTATTTTTCAACCAGTTTTTGTACGCTCACCATTTTCTATACGAGCTAAACGATGCCGACCGGCTTTTGAATCGTGCACGACTCCAGAACGCGTTGTGGGGCGTGGTGTTGGGGTTGATGCTCTTCGCTTTTGTGCGGGAGCGGTTTGGTTACTGGCCGGCGACGATCATCCTTGTGGTGTACACGTTGGAGCCGAATTTGTTGGCGCATGCCGGGCTGGTCACCACGGATTTTGGCCTGACGGCGCTGGTGTTTGGGACGGTGTATTTTTTATGGCGGACGTGCCGGCAACCGGTGTGGCAAAACTGGGCCGGTTTGATCGGTTTTTTTGCGATGGCGCAGGTGAGTAAATTCACGGCGATCCTGCTAGGGCCGATTGTCGTGATGGCACTTGCGGTCACGGTATGGCGGAGACGATGTCAGTGGCGTTGTGCCGTGGCGGGGTTGATCGTCTTGGTTGGGGTAACATGGGCGGCCGTTTGGGCCGTGTACGGATGGCGGTATCTGCCGTCGGCGAACAGTCAGGATACGTTGGGGGTGACAGAAATCGCGATGGTTCGCGAGAGGGTACCGGGCTTGTGTCGGGCGGCGGAGTGGGCGGGCGAACACCGATTGTTGCCCAACGCGTATCTGGAAGGGTTTCTGTTGGGCCAGGCGAAAGCACAAGCCCGGTCAGCTTATCTTGCCGGGCAATACAGCGTGGAGGGTTGGTGGTATTTTTTCCCGGTTGCGATGTTGATGAAAACGCCGCTAGCGTTGCTCGTACTGTGGGTGGCTGGCTTAATTCAGTTGGTGCGACGCTGGCGAAGTTGGGAGGACGCCGAGTGGTTGTTGTTGGGTACGGCGGCAGTGTTTCTCGGGGTGGCTATGATGTCGCGGCTGAACATCGGGCTGCGTCATGTCCTACCGGTTTATCCGCTCCTGATTGCACTTGTTGCCGGTACGGTAGCCGCTTGGTTTCGTCAATTGCGACAGGCACGCGCGTGGATGATCACGGGCATCATGGCGGCTGAGCTGGCCTTGGTGTATCCCCATTGTCTTGCGTTTTTCAATTTGGCGGTGGGCGGGCCGTGGCGTGGCGGGGATTATCTCGTGGACTCAAACTTGGATTGGGGACAAGACCTGAAGGGATTGAAGCGTTGGATGGAGAAGCAAGGCGTGGAGCACATCAACCTCAGCTACTTTGGTATGGCCGACCCGGCGTACTATGGGATTCGCTGTACGCACTTACCCGGCGCTCCGCTTTTTGCAACTGCGCAGGCGCCGAAGCTACCGGGTTACGTGGCGGTGAGTGAAACGAACTTGCGTGGCGTTTATTTGTCGGAGGAGCTGCGCGCGTTTTATCGGCCGTTGCTAATGCGTGAACCGGTGGCAGTCATTGGCCACAGTATTCGGGTGTATTGGGTTGAAAAACCCTGGTGGTAGAAAATTAGATGGATTGCGCGGTGACCCGAGCTTTATCTTCGTGCCGTAACCGTTACTCGTTCTCGGTTTGTTCTTCGCCGCCGGGCAAATTGTCGTCTTCGTTCTGGTTGAGCTTGTTGAAATGCTCGGAGACATCCTCAACGGCGTTGAACACCGCCGGTACGACATAGATGGGGCTTTTCTGCTGAATGGCGATGGCGATGCAATCGCTGGGCCGTGCGTCAATCTCGATGAACTTCTTGCCCAGCTCATTTTCGACACGCAGAAAAAGCCGCGCGAAGAACGTGCCGTTGTGGAGTGCATTGATCACGACACCGTCCACCTGCACGCCCAGCCCCGCGAAAATGTTTCCAATCAGGTCATGGGTCAGAGGACGTTCCTTCGGCGTGTTGCGCAGGAACATGATGATGGCCATGCCCACGCTGTGGTCCACGTAGATGACGAAGGTTTTCTGTTCGTTGCCGAGGAAAATCGCACACCCATTCGCTGCCGGCACGGCACCTCGAACCTGAATAGGTATCAGGTCGTTTTTCACGGCTTCATTGTAGCGGCAGAATCAAAAGAGGCAAATCGCCGCTGCGACCACGGTTGTGTAGAGTCCTTGAGGATGGCC
>JANWVU010000066.1 GCA_025056465.1 Verrucomicrobiia bacterium
TATGGTCGGGACGGCGGGATTTGAACCCGCGACCTCTTGGTCCCGAACCAAGCGCGCTAGCCAAGCTGCGCTACGTCCCGAACCGACCAGTCGTCAGGCGCGCACTTTAGCGCAAGTACTTCACGGCCACAAAGCCCAAAATCAACAACGCCAGGAACACCCACATCAACCGATCAAAATGTTTCTCCACAAACACCCGTACGGGTGGTCCAAACCAATATAGCAACCCCGCCACCAACACAAACCGCGCCGTTCGTCCCACCACCGAACCCGCTACCAAAATCCATAGGGGAATCTGGCACACCCCCGCCGCCACAGTGAACACCTTGTACGGAATCGGCGTGAACGCGGCAATCAGCACATACCAAAACGCCCCGGCGTTGTACCACTCCACGACTCGCTCAAAAACCTCGCGACGGAAAATGTACGGGATGAAGACCGGCTCCAACACATGCCACGCCACGGCTCCCAACACGTAGCCCACCACACCGCCGAGCACCGACCCGACGCTGCACACCGTTGCATACCACCAAGCCCGCGGCCGGTTGCCCAACGTCAACGCAATCAGCAATACATCCGGTGGCACCGGAAACACCGACGACTCCGCCAATGCCAACCAAAACAACGCCCACGTCGCATACGGTGTCTCCGCCCAGTGCAACGTCCAGTCATACAATCGCCGAATCAAATGCGGTCGCCGGCCCAAAGCTACCGACGCGGATCGCACCGAGTTTTCTGTTCCCATGGCCTGTCCGCCGTACCAAAAGAGTCCTCGCGTCACAAGCGGATACCGGCTCCGTGCGGTTGACCACCCACGAAACGACGACCCTCAACAAATACTCGCCCCCGCCGCGCGGACACAGCGGATTCGGATTGAGTTATGAAGTCTGGCCCGGTAGCATTCGCGCGGAGGCAGCGATGCAGGGAAACGATGTCACCACAACGGCCAACGCCACCCGGTTTTTCCGCGTGCTCGTGGTGGATGACAACTCGATCGATTGCGAAATCACCACCCGGTACCTCGCACGCGCCTGGCCGTTCGAGCGCGACATGAAAGTGGACACGGCCACGGATGGTACTTCCGCGCTGGAGAAGATCCGGCAACAGCGCTACGCGCTGGTTGTGCTCGATTGGCGGTTGCCGGGAATGTCGGGCGACCAGTTGTTGCGGCGGTTGCGGCAAGAGGGCTGCCGGGCACCGGTCGTGGTGGTGTCAGGTTTGACGCGCGAACAGATTCCCGAGGATTTGGGTGCGATGGGCGCGGTATATCTTGGGAAAGACGAGTTGAACGCGCTGACTTTCCACCGCGCCATTGCCGAAGCGCTGCGCCAGCTCGGCGTGGCCTCTGCCGCAACCACTCCTGCCGGCTGACCACTACCCGGCAGTCAAGACGTACCGGGATTGTCTTTGCGTGAGGGACGCGAAGGGGTGACGCTTTTCTGCGCTTCGCGTCGCGCCTCCTCAGCCAGGATGATAGCCCGCGCCACCTCCGCCAGCTTGAGATTTTCGTTGCGGGCGGTCTTTTGCAATTTCAAGTAAGCAGCTTCCTCGTCGAGCCCGGTTTGTTTCATGAGGATGCCTTTGGCGCGCTCGACGAGCTTGCGGGTTTCCAACTGTTCGTTGAGCTGCTGAACCTTTTGTTCCTGCTGCCGGGAGCGCTCGAAATTCGCCAACGCCAGTTCGATGGCCGGTTTGATTTGCGGAGCGGTGAATGGTTTGACGAGGTAAGCGTGCGCGCCCACCTCGGCCGCTTCACTGCCCAGGCCCGACTCCGTGTAGGCACTCAGGAAAATCAGCGGCGTGGGGCGTTTCGCGCGAATTTGGCGAGCCGCTTGCAAGCCATCCATTTTCGGCATGCGGATATCGAAAATCAGTAGGTCGGGATGCGTGGATTCAAACAGGGCCAGCGCCTGTTCGCCGTCGGCCGCTTCGCCGACGACCTCGTGGCCGAGACCTTGCAAGACCTTGCGCAAGACAACCAACGTCAGCCCGTCATCGTCCGCGATCAAAACTCGAAGCGGCTTCATTTTGTTTACGTCGGCCATGGCGAACATACCGGTGTGATTTCAGTGGCGTCAAGTAACCGCTGCGATTGATTCAGGCAAAACCTCCTTGGCGGGGAACTCCACGCGCACACGCAATCCGCCCTCACGGCTTTCGACGGTAATTTGTCCCTGCAGATTGACCTCGGTCAACTGCTTGATGATCGTCCAGCCCTGGCCGGGCGAGCGCCGCCAATCGAACCCGGCAGGCAACCCGCCCCCGTTGTCGGCGAATTCCATCTCCACGTTTTCTCCCGTCCGCCGGCAGGCCATTCGCAGTGCCAGTCGCTGCCCAGCGGGGACCCTCGCATGCAACAGCGAGTTGGAGACCAACTCGTTGACGATGAGCGCCACGGCGACCGCCTGCTCCGAGGTTAGCGTTACCGGCTCCAAGTCCAACTCCACGTGGGCATCGTTTTGCCCGCCGGTGGTGAGGTCCGCCAACGTGTGCACGAGCACGGCAATCAACTTCTCCGCGTCCACACGGTCGGGTTGATCCTGGCTGAGCAGGTTGTGCACTTTGGCGATCGCCTGCACGCGCAACGTGGCCGTGCGCAGTTGATCGCCAAATGTGCCATCCGTCGCCGAGGTGGCTTGCAACTGCAACAGTCCCGACACCATCTGCAGGTTGTTTTTGATGCGGTGATGCGCTTCCTGCACCAACAACTCCAGCAGTTCGTTTTGCCTTTGCAAATCTTTCACCAACTCAGCAGTGTCAATCGCCGCTGCCGCGCGCGTGGCGAACACTTCCATCAATCGCAAATCATCGTCATTGAACGGCGATGCTTCCGCTCGCATCCGCACCAACGTCAGGGTGCCGATCATCTGGCCGCGCGCGCGCAGCGGTACCACGAGGGCCGACCGCACATTGGCGCGCCGCAGCACCGGACTGTAACCGTACTGCTGTACTTCTTCGGCAGTGAAAATGCGGCCCTGACCGCTGGCGCGCACCAGTCCCGACAACCCACGCGACGCAGGGCCACGCGGCCCCAACAGGTCTTTCAGCTCGGGGGTGACGGCGACAATTTCCGATTGCTCGGCGTTTTTGTCGAATCGGATGAGGTAGCCGGCATCGGCCTCGAGCAACGCGGCGGCACGGTTCAAGATCAGCTCCAACAACGCCGGTAGGGCCAACTGTTGCGCAGGCGCGGCGCTGATCTCCACCAGCGCCGACAGTTGCTGGTTGGTGCGCAGCAGTTCCTGCTCGCGCTGTTTGGCGCCGGTAATGTCCCGCATGACCCATTGCACCGCCGTTGCGCCCTGAGCTTGGCGACCGAATGCACTGCCGTTGCATTGCACAAAAATCCAGCCGCCGTCCTTCCGCATGATCCGAAATTCCAGTCCGCTGACCCGTTCACCTGCGAGCATGCGTGCGAAGGCGCGCGCGACGTCGTGTGCGTCGGCCTCGTGCACGGTGCTCAAAATTCCGTCGGCCGGTAGCTCTTCGGGCCGGTAGCCCAGCATTCGCTCGAACGAGGAATTGGCCCACTGGACACGACCGTCGGGATCAAGCACACAGATGGCATCGCCCGAGTTCTCGACCAAGGTACGATAGTGCTCTTCGCTGGCGCGCAAATCTTCGCGCAGTTGCGCGTGGACCATGGCGTTGCCGACCTGATTGCTGATGACCTCGATCAGCTCGAGGTCGTCGCCGGTAATTTCGCGGGACCGGTAGGCTCCCAACACCATCACGCCCACGACAATGCCCTGCGCGCGAATGGGGCTGATAAGACCGGTTACGAATCCCGCCCGTGCCGCGTCGAGGCTCAACGGACTGCGGGCGAGGCGAAAGTCGGAGACAATTTGCGGTTCTCCGTTCAGCGCGGCATCGATGTGGCTTTCTTGTCCGGGCGCGATCTCGCGGGTTTGCCGGATGAACGCCTCGCTCAGCCCGCGCGAGGCAAACAGCTTGAGCCGGTGGGTGGTTTCATCACAGACGTAAATGGCACCCCCGTCAAACTCCATCACAGCCAACACCGCGTGCAATGCGTTGTCGGCCACTTCGCGCAAGTCCAGCACCCGGTTGACCGCGTCCACGACGAACCGGATGGCCGTCAGTCGCGGGTCACCGGGGCCTCGTCCTAATGCTCGCACCTTCACCGTGGGTTTTTGCTACCAAAAAAACCGTGCAAATCCAACGCGGTTTCCCAAAATGCGTGTCATGTCCCAGCCCGACAAACTCGACGAAATTTTCCGGCTTCAAGAGGCGCTCAACAAACGAATCGGCGTAGATACAACCCAGATGACCGATGAACAACGGATTCATTGGGTGTTGCAATATTGCCGCGCGATTCAGCAGGAGACGGCGGAGTTGGTGGACAGTGTGCCGTGGAAATGGTGGGCGCGATATCAGAAGTTCGACAAACAAAATGCCCGCGTGGAGGTCATTGACCTGTTGCATTTTTTGATTTCGCTCGCGCAAGTGCTGGAGATGACGCCGAGCGATTTTTACGAGGCGTACACCAAGAAACACCGGGTGAACCTCGCGCGGCAGGAGACCGGGTATCACGCCAAGGACGAAAACGACAGCCGCCACATTTGAGGTGCGACCGTTGTTGGGACGGCACGTCGGCCGGTAGGACTTGGTACGCCCGGCGGGATTTGAACCCACAACCTTCGGCTCCGGAGGCCGACGCTCTATCCAGTTGAGCTACGGGCGCACGCGTATCGGTGGCATTATGCCCGAATTGCGATGGGTCGCAAGTATCACGCACGCAGTTTTGCGTCGTGGGGGATTTTGACACGTCCGGAGGTTGTCACTAGTATGCGGTCGTGCAGGGCAAGCTGGAGCGATTGCGCGGGGTTTTGCGAGAGGGCGGCCGCACGTTGGTGGCGTATTCGGGTGGGGTCGACAGCGCCGTGTTGGCCGCGGTGGCGCATGAGGTGTTGAATGGCGGGATGTTGGCGGTGATTGCGGACTCGCCATCGTTGCCGAGGGCGGAGTTGGCGGAGGCGTTGCGCGTGGGCCGGCAGGCTGGGTTCCCGGTCCGAGTGATTCAAACCGGGGAGCTGGAAAATTCAGCTTACCGGGCGAACGGAGCGGATCGGTGTTTTCACTGCAAGAGTGAGTTGTTCACGAAGTTGTCGGCAATTGCGCGGGAGGAAGGATGGCGAACGATCGTGTATGGGGAGAACGCCAGCGATGCCGTGGATTTCCGACCCGGCGCGGAAGCCGCGCGGCAGTTTGGGGTGCGCGCACCCTTGAAAGAAGTGGGATTGACGAAAGAGGAGATTCGGGAGATTGCGCGGGGCTTGTGTTTGCCGGTGGCCGATAAGCCGGCGATGGCGTGTTTGGCGTCGCGGGTGCCATTTGGGGAGCCGGTCACGGCGGATGTGTTAGCCCAGGTCGAAACGGCGGAACGCGCATTGCGTGCGATGGGGTTTCGCGAAGTGCGGGTGCGACATCATCGAGACGTGGCGCGGATTGAGGTGGGCACGGGCGAGTTGGATCGGTTTTGGGACGCAACCGTGCGACGGCGGGCGGTGGACGCGGTCAAGGCGGCGGGTTACCGGTACGTGGCGTTGGATTTGGAGGGGTACCGGCGCGGAAGTTTGGTGGAGTCAGTGAGGGCATCAGAGGAGAGGGGAATGTGACGACGAAACCGCAGACGCTGCGGATTGCGGATCGCGAGTTTCGGTCGCGATTGATCATGGGGACCGGTAAGTTCGCGTCGGGGGAGTTGATGGCGGCGGCGCTGGAGGCGAGCGGGGCAGAGTTGGTGACGGTGGCGTTGCGTCGGGCGGATTTGAGCGGGCGCGGGGATAAGTTTGCGAACATTTTGGAGTACATTGACGCGAAGAAGTATGTGTTGCTGCCAAACACGAGCGGAGCGCGAAACGCGGAGGAGGCGGTGCGGTTGGCGCGGTTGGGGCGGGCGGCGACGGGGTCGAGTTGGTTGAAGTTGGAGATTCATCCCGATCCGCAGTATCTGCTGCCGGATCCAGTGGAGACGTTGCGGGCGGCGGAGATGTTGGTGAAGGAGGGATTCACGGTGTTGCCGTACATCCACGCGGATCCGGTGTTGGCGAAGAGGTTGGAAGATGTGGGATGCGCAACGGTGATGCCGTTGGGGTCGCCGATCGGGAGCGCGCGCGGTCTGGAGACGCGGGCCAGTCTGGAAATCATCATCGAGCAAGCGAGAGTGCCGGTGGTGGTGGATGCCGGGATTGGCGCGCCGTCGCATGCGGCGGAGGCAATGGAGATGGGGGCGGATGCGGTGTTGGTCAACACGGCAATTGCGGTGGCGGCCGATCCGGTAGGAATGGCGCGGGCGTTTCGGGCGGCGGTTGAGGCGGGCAGGTTGGCGTATGAGATTGGTTTGGCGCCACAACGCCGGTATGCCAGCGCGACCAGTCCGCTGACAGGATTTTTGGATGATGCGGAGTGAGTTGGAGTTGGTGGAGTTGAGCCGGTGGGCGGAGACAGCGCGGGCCGATGATGTGGAGCGCGCGCTGGGACGACGTCACCGGTCGTTGGTGGATTTTGCCGCGTTGGTTTCGCCAACGGCTCAACAACCGGAGTATTTGGAGGCGATGGCGCAACAGGCGCATGCGCTGACGATCCGGCATTTTGGGCGGGTGATGCGGTTTTTCGCGCCGCTGTATCTTTCCAATGAGTGCATCAACGTGTGCCGGTATTGTGGGTTCTCGCGGGATAATCCGATTCTGCGGGTGACGCTGACGTTGGAGCAGGTTGAGGAGGAAGCCCGGTATCTGCACCGGCAGGGTTTTCGGCACATCTTGTTGGTTGCGGGAGAGCATCCGTATTTTGTCTCGCGAACCTATTTGCGTGATTGTGTGGCCCGTTTGCGGACCGACTGGCCGAGCATTTCATTGGAGGTCGGGCCGATGGAGACCGAGGACTACCGGCCCATCGTGGAAGCGGGCGCGGAAGGTTTGGTGGTGTATCAGGAGACATACAATCGGGAAGTTTATGCCCAGTTGCACACCAGCGGTCCGAAACGGGACTTCGATTGGAGGTTGGAGACGCCGGAGAGAGCGTATGCGGCCGGGTTCAAACGTCTCGGGATTGGCGCGCTGTTAGGCTTGGCGCCGTGGCGTGCTGATGCAATTGCACTGGCCGATCATGCGGAGTTTTTGCTGAAGAGATGCTGGCAAGCGCACTTGACGATCAGCCTGCCGCGTTTGCGACCGGCAGCCGGTGAGTTCCACCCCTTGGTGAGAGTCAGTGACCGGGATTTGACGCAACTGGTTTGCGCGTTGCGGCTCACGTTTCCAGAGGTTGGTTTGGTGCTCAGCACGCGCGAGTCTCCAAAGGTGCGGGATGGTTTGGTTCCACTGGGCATCACGATGATGAGTGCCGGCAGCCACACGGAACCCGGTGGGTACACGGGTCAGGGCAAAGAACGGTTGCATGTCACGCGCGGGGGACGGCTCATTGCGTCGGAGGGTGAGCATGCTGAGGAGCAATTCCTCATTGCCGATACACGGTCACCCGCCGAGGTGGCGGCGATGTTGGCGCGGAAGGGGTATGAACCGGTCTGGAAGGATTGGGACACATCGCTAAATTAGCATCGAGCTATGGTCACAGTGACGGCCAATGGAAAAAAGTTCAGCGTTGATGAATCGGCAACGATTGCCCAGTTGCTCGGCGAGCTCGGATGGAAACCCACCCAAGTGGTCGTTGAGTACAACGGTCGGGTTTTGCTCCGCGATGAGTTTCATCACACCAAGCTGCAGGAGGGTGACCGGCTGGAGATTGTCGTGCCGGTAGCCGGCGGGTGATTATCGGTTGTCGAATTCCTCACCCTCAACCTCGGTAACCTGATACCAAAATGCAGTTTCAATTCCTTGATCTGTAAGGGATTTGGTTTTTACGACTCGCACCACAGGCCGATTGAATTCCCAATACTCGTCGCTTGTGGATTCCAGCAAGGCTTTATTGATCCGCAAACTGATCAGTTCAAGGACACCTAGCTCATCCGAGTGACGTTCGCCCCATCGAATTTCCTCTTTTATGTCGCTGATTTCACGATGGTTTTGTTTTTTGCGCATATCCAGCCATTCACACCAAAGAACGTATGGCATCGGCCAATCACCAAGCGGTAGGGTGGTCAACGTGATGCGACTGTAATTCCAGTCTTTGTCCGATACCTCGGTCAGCGCGCGGTTGATCAGGGAGACCGTTTCGTTTGGACGCGGAATCGTCATCAGTCCGTAACGAAAAAACCTATTGCAAAGGGCTTCATGGGTCGCTATCTTTCATGCGGAAAATTTCGGTATGTGATTCAGGAGCTTGCACGTTCTTCAGAGGGGTTCCCCACCCCCACCTCCTTGGCGTGCAACTCCTGAATCCTTTTTACCCTCAACCTCACCCTCGGGAACCGGTATCATGTCCTTGCCATCATATGGCGGACTAAAAATCGCAATGGCCAAAGCGGGTACCCGGCTCTCGTTCCGAAACGCATGGGGAACCCCTCGCGGAATGATGAGGACATCGCCAGCTCGTACTCGAACCTCCCGGTCGCGCAGACGCAGGACTCCGCGCCCTCTTTTGACGACCACCACCAAGTCATGGTGCGCGTGAATGTGAAGCGGTTCGGCATCCCTGACCTGAACGAGGTGCGCGCTGCTGGAATCGGTCGCACCCAACGGGACAGAGGCCACCGGCGCCGTGCTTGTTGGCGGAGTCAGGCGCAATGAACGCAAATCGTGAACGTAATTTGGAGCGGCACAACCCAGCAGAAACAGCGCGACTGCGAAGCTGGCGTTCAGGCTTGCGTTTGCCATGAGCGTTACCTAAAAGTGCCAGCCAACTCAAAACGCCGCGAGAAAAAAATGGGGCAAATCTTTCCAGATATCACCAAAACAATCGGGCGTACGCCGTTGGTGCGGTTGAACAAAGTTACACGCGGGCTTGAGGCGGAAATCGTAATCAAATGCGAATTTTTCAACCCCCTCAGCTCGGTGAAGGACCGCATCGGTGTGGCGATGATTGAGGCCGCGGAACGAGAAGGTCGGATCAACAAGGACACGCTGATTGTGGAACCCACCTCGGGAAATACCGGCATTGCCCTCGCCTTCGTGTGTGCGGCCAAAGGGTACCGGTTGGTGCTCACGATGCCGGAAACCATGAGCGTGGAACGACGGGTGTTGCTGCGGATGCTGGGCGCTGAGTTGGTTCTGACACCGGGCCCCGAAGGGATGCCGGGCGCCATCCGACGCGCAGAGCAAATCGTTCGCGAGACTCCAAACTCGTTCATGCCGCAGCAATTCAACAACCCCGCCAACCCCGAAATCCATCGGCGCACCACGGCGGAAGAGATTTGGAACGATACGGGCGGTCGCGCCGACGCGCTGGTCGCCGGCGTTGGAACCGGTGGGACCCTGACGGGCGTCGGGGAAGTCATCAAGAAACGGAAGCCGTCGTTTCGATGCATCGCGGTTGAACCGAAAGACTCGCCCGTGATTAGCGGCGGCAAACCGGGCCCTCACAAAATTCAGGGTATCGGCGCGGGATTCATTCCGCAGGTGTTGAACACAGCGTTGATTGATGAAGTGATCACCGTCAGCAACGAAGATGCGTTCGCGATGGCGCGGCGCTTGGCAAAAGAGGAAGGAATTCTGTGCGGAATTTCCTCAGGCGCGAACGTGTGGGCGGCCATTCAGTACGCGAAGCGCCCTGAAAACAAAGGCAAGCTCATCGTGACCGTGGCGCCCTCGACTGGTGAACGCTATCTCAGTACCCCCTTGGCAGACGAAGCGCGCGCGGAAGTCGGCCGATGAAAAAAACGGCGTTGCTATTCGCCGGCCAGGGAAGTCAGGTGGTCGGAATGGGGCGAGATTTGTACGAGGCGCTACCGGCCTGCCGGCAGCTCTTCGACCGCGCGAACGAGGTACTGGGGCGGGACCTGCGTCGAATCTGCTTTGAGGGCCCAGAGGACGAGTTGACGAAGACAGACAATGCGCAGCCGGCAATTTTCGTCCACAGCCTCGCGTGTTTGGCGGCACTCGAATCGGTTGCGGGGCCGGTCCGGTTTGAAGCCACCGCTGGGTTATCGCTGGGTGAGTTCACTGCGTTGACGGCGGCCGGTGCAGTGGAGTTCGACGATGGGTTGCGCATGGTGCAAGCACGCGGCCGATTCATGCAGGAAGCCTGCGAGGCGACCGACGGGGCCATGGCTTCGGTGATCGGTTTGGACGAGCCGCTCGTGGCCGAAATCTGTCGCGAGGCCGATGTGGACATGGCCAACTTGAACTGTCCCGGTCAAATTGTGATTTCGGGCGAACGCTCGCGAATCGCCCGAGCGGTCGAGCTGGCGCGCGCGCGGGGCGCCAAGCGGGTGATTCCGTTGCAAGTAGCCGGTGCCTATCACTCGCGGCTGATGATCGAGGGACAGAAAAAAGTCGCTCAAGAGCTTACTAAGTTGCCTATGCGACTACCGCGCGTGCCGGTGGTCTCAAACGTCACGGCTCGACCCGGTAGCTCGGTCGAGGAGATCAAAACGTTGCTTACCCGGCAGGTGACGGCTTCGGTGCGTTGGGCCGATTCGATGATGTGGCTGATCGGCCAAGGCTTTACCCGGTTTATCGAATTTGGCCCCGGCGGGGTGCTGGCCGGGTTAATGAAACGCATCAACAAAGACGTCGAGATGTTGGTTGTGAGCGATCTGAAAACGTTGGAGGAAACGCGTGGGATCCTTGCTAGCGGATAAAGTGGCGCTCGTGACGGGAGCGGGTAGGGGCATCGGGCGCGCGATTGCGGTGCGGTTCGCGGCGGAGGGCGCGCGCGTGGCCTGTTGTGGTCGGACGGAACAGACCGTTGCGCAGGTCGCGGAGCAGACCGGTGGCCGAGCGTACGTGGTGGACGTAGCGAACAGCCGGCAGGTCAACGACACCGTCGAGCGGGTTGTGGCGGATTTCGGGCGGGTGGATATTCTCGTCAACAATGCCGGTATCACGCGGGACAATTTGTTGTTGCGCATGACCGAAACGGAGTGGGATGAAGTGCTCAACACGAACCTTCGCGGCGCGTTTCTCATGACCAAAGCGGTCTCGCGCGTAATGCTCAAACAGCGTAGCGGTCGCATCATCAACGTGTCGTCAATTATCGGCTTGACCGGCAATGCAGGCCAATCTAACTATGCCGCGTCCAAAGCGGGGTTAATCGGTTTTACCAAGTCGGTGGCCCGAGAATTGGCCTCGCGCGGCATCACCGTCAACGCGGTGGCACCGGGGTTTATCGAGACCGATATGACAGCGGTGTTGGGCACAGAGGTCGCGGAAAAACTTCGGCAACGCATCGCTTTAGGGCGATTGGGAACCGTGGATGACGTGGCCAATGCGGTGTTGTTTTTGGCGAGTGATTGGGCAGCCTACATGACGGGCCAAGTGCTCACCGTAGACGGTGGTCTGGCCATGTAATGTGCTGAATTTCACTGTGACAGAGGAGGAGGAACGATGGCTGAAAAATCAATTGCGGAGCGGGTCAAAGAAATCATTGTCGAGCAACTCGGCGTGAACCCGGAAAAGGTCACGCCCGAGGCAAAAATCCTCGATGATTTGGGAGCCGACTCGTTGGACACTGTGGAGCTGGTCATGGCCTTTGAGGAGGAGTTTGGTGCTGAGATTCCGGATGAAGATGCCGAAAAACTTCAGACCGTCGGCGACGTCATTAAATACATCGAGGAACACACCGAAAAATAATCGTCAGCGCGTGGGCCGGTCGGCCCGTCCGCTGTTGGATGTGAGCGCGAGGCATAAGGTCACGGAAGCACGAACCACTTTATGCCTCTTTTCTTCTAAATCATGAGCGAACGGCGCGTCGTCATCACGGGTTTGGGCGTGGTCAGCCCGTTGGGTTGTGATCTCGAAACTTTTTGGAAATCCCTTCTCAACGGCGTTAGCGGCATCGGACCGGTGACACGCTTCGATGCATCTGCTTTCGAAAGTCGCATCGGAGGCGAGGCAAAAGATTTCGACCCCACCGGGTTTATGCCAGCCAAAGACCTGAGGCGCACCGACCGGTTCACTCAATTCGCTGTGGTCGCCGCTAAAAAAGCCATCGCCGATGCCGGCCTCGAAATGGACAAGGAAGACCCCAACCGGGTCGGTGTCCTTATCGGATCCGGCATCGGCGGCATGGAAACCATCGAGCAACAAGTCGGGGTGCTCCTGCAAAAAGGCCCCGACCGCGTCTCGCCGTTCATGATTCC
>JANWVU010000067.1 GCA_025056465.1 Verrucomicrobiia bacterium
ACACAATCGGGCGCAACCCCGCCGCCAGTGCCGCGCGCGCCCGCCGATTGACGCCTTCATCCGTCTCGCCGAAAAATTGTCGTCGCTCGCTGTGGCCGACGATGACGTACTGCACACCCCACTCCAACAACATTGGGGCGGACACCTCGCCCGTAAACGCTCCTTCCTTCTCCCAATGCACATTCTGCGCGCCCAACCGAATGTTCGTGCCCCGCACCGCCTCGCCGACCGGCCCTAACGCCGTGAACGGCGGACACACCACTACCTCCACCGCGGTGGCCGACGCCACCAAAGGCGCCAACTCGCGCACCAGCGCCGCGCCCGTGGCACCGGTCTTATACATCTTCCAATTCCCGGCAATGATCGGCCGACGACTCGGATTCATAATGGCGCGTAAGTGTGGCCATTTCGCGCAACCAGTCAACACTTCTCCCCCCGCTCCATTGCCTCTGAAACCAAGCCCGCCTCGCGCCCGCGCCAGCCGGTAACCTACCTTACCGGCTCGCGTGCGGATGGAACGCTGGCTTGCGGCGGAGCAACGATTCGTACGATGATGCGAGCCGGTGTGCCCTCGGCCATGAACCTCACGGAGCTGCGATCCACGTTAGCAGAACTGGGTCTGCGACCTCGTCGGTCCTGGGGCCAGCACTTCTTGGTGGATCACAACATTTTGCGACTGGTGATTGAAGCGGCGGATGTGCGTGCGGATGAAACGGTGTTGGAAGTGGGACCGGGTCTGGGCGTGTTGACCGAGCCGTTGTTGGAGCGGGCGCGGCACGTGATCGCGATCGAACGGGATCCGCGTTTGGCGGAATATTTGCGCGCGCGCTTTCCGTCGTTGGAAATCATCGTGGGCGATGCGGCCACGGTACCGCTGCCGGCATTCGACAAGTTGGTGGCCAACCTGCCGTATCAAATCACGACACCGTTGTTGGAGCGCGTCGTGGAGAGTGCGGCACCACCGCGCTGCATTGTCGTGATGGTGCAACGCGAGGTGGCCGACCGGCTGGCGGCGCAGCCACGCACGAAAGAGTACGGCGCGCTCACCGTGCTTACGCAACGCCGATACGATGTGGAGGTGGTGCACGGAGTGTCGGCCCGATGTTTTTATCCGCCGCCGGCAGTGGACAGCGCGATCGTGCGGTTGCTACGGCGCGAGCCGCGCACGCGGCTGCTGGCGGATGCGCCGTTTCACGAGATTGTGCGGGCTGGCTTTGGACATCGCCGCAAGATGTTGGGCAAATTGCTGGCGCCCTTCGGTACGATACCGGCTTCCGTGGCGCGACGGCGCGCGGAGGAACTGAGTTTGGACGAGTGGATCGGTCTAGCGAACCAGTTGCGGCCGGTAGGGTCGGCCCGCGCGAAATGTCCAACTTCGGGGACCTAGTTGACGATTGGGTTAGTGCAGCCGGCATCATGAACCACCGCGTTCACAGGAAGCGCGCGGCCCACACGGATGCAAGCGGTTTGCCGTGACCTTCTGCCCGCGCGGCCTGAGGCACAGCCATCACGGGAGAAGTTCCAGGGATTGGGCCGTTTGGAGGAAGAGCTGGTAGGTGGGGTCGTCGTAGAGGCAGAAGATGACGCGGTCGAAGCCGGTGAGGTTGTTGGCGGCTTCGCGCAGGAGCAGGGGAGCGGCCCGTTCGACAGGGAAACCATAGATGCCGGTGCTGATGGCGGGAAAAGCGACGGATTTCAAGCCGCGTTCGCGCGCGAGGTCGAGGCAACTGCGCACGCATTGGCGGAGGAGCCGGTCGGCTTCGTCGGGTGTGTGTTCGCGCCAGATAGGGCCGACGGTGTGGATGACGTAGCGGGCCGGTAGGTTGCCGCCATCGGTAATGACGGCCGCACCGGTAGGCACGGGGCCTTGGCGTGCGATGATCTCTTGTGATTGGCGGATGAGAACAGGGCCGGCTTTTCGAGCGATGGCGAGGGCCACACCGCCGCCATGCTGGAGATGCGAGTTGGCGGCGTTGACGATGGCGTCGACGGCCAGGGTGGTAATGTCACCACGCACGATTTCGAGTTTGTTTTTTTGGGGTGCCGGCATACACGCGTGGAGAGGCTAGGGTAAGAGGTTTTCGGTTGCAAGTTACGGGATGACTTTTTGGTGAAAATGGGTATTTTCATGGGCATGCGAAGGGGCACACTCCTGTTTGGTGTGGTCGGTTTTTGGATGAGTCAGGCCGCGGCGTTTGATCCGGCCAGTTTAGGTGAGGTGGGGTTGGGTTTGGGGTCGAACCCGTATTGGAGCCATCCGGTCTTTGCGAATGCCTTGTGGAACGGAACCGGGTGGTTGGAGTTTGAGACCAACCAGTTCGGGTCATTCGTCTACTTCGAGGGCAACCCGCAGTTCGATGCGCTGGGCTATCCAAAGTATCTAAATCCCGGCCGGCGATTGCGGGCGTTGGTGTATGCGCTGCATGCGAACGAGTCGCGGCCGGTCGGATGGCCCGACCGAACGACATTGGCGCGGGGAAAAGTGGTGGTCACGTGGCAGGGAGACGCGGATGTGCGAGCCAACGGGGGGACGTATCTGGCATCCGAGTCGAGTGGTCCGGCAACCGGGCGATTGGTGAATGGTCGGCGCGTCTATCGGTTTGAGGGTTCGGATCGGTTGCAATGGATCACGGTGGAGGATTTGAATCCGAGCCAGCCGCTAACTGATCTGAAGGTATGGTTACCGGACCCGGCAGACCCTGACAATGCGGCGTTGGAGAACCAATTATTTCATCCGACATTCTTAGCGCGGCTGGGTGATGTGCCGTGGGTGTTTTTGCGGTTCATGGACTGGATGGCCACCAACGCCAGTCCGCAACGAGATTGGGCGGATCGGCGGTTGCCGCGGTTTGTGTTTCAGATGGGGGTTTTAAATCGGCGCGCGCCAGCGACGGGATTTGCCGGAGATCGGAAAACGGGCTGCGCGATTGAGCACATGGTGGCGCTGTGTAACGCGACAGGGCGCGACATGTGGATCACGGTGCCGCACATGGCGACGGATGATTACGTGATCAAGCTGGCGAGGTTGTTGCGATACGGAAGCGATGGAGTTGAGCCCTACAGTTCGCCGCAGAGCAACCCGGTGTATCCGCCCTTGGCGGCGGGTCGGCGCGTGTTTGTGGAGTACTCAAATGAGATTTGGTCAGGTGGCAATTCATTTCCGCAGGGCAATTGGGCGCAGGAGCAGGCGTCGGCGTTGGGAATTACCAAGGCCCAATTCAATGCGCGGCGGAGCTGTCAGATTTGGAAGATTTTTTACGATGTATTTGCGGGGCAAACACAGCGGCTGGTGCGGGTGGCGGCGGTCTGGACAGCGCATAGCGGGTACACGACGGAATTTCTGAATGAGATTGCGGCGTATGGGCCGACGTTGACGCCGCCGCAGACGGCGGATGTTGTGTCGCCAACAACGTATTTCGGCAACGGGATTCAGGATTGGGCGTATCAGAAAGCGCGACAGCAGGCCGGGACGATGGATCCGTGGTTTTACACGACGGAGGTTTACACGAACGGGGCGGGTCAGGTGCGACCGGTTTCCGTTCCGCACAGCGATCCGTACTGGTCGAGCACGAACGTCATGCGGCATGTGGCGGAAACGTTTCGGGAGTGGAAGCGGCGTTTGCTCAGTGGGGTCAAGCATGCGGGGGGAGGTCCGGACGCAACCGGGTTGGGCGGTGGGTTTGATTGGTGGTTGCGAGAGGCGATTACGAATGCGTTTGGCGGGACGAAGCCGATTGTGGCGTATGAGGGTGGACCGTCGATTTACACCGATTACATGGACTCGGGAGATCCACGGGATGCCGGAATCACGGTGTTCATGGAGTTGTTGAATCGGCAACCGCAAATGGCGGACGTTTATCGAATTCATTTGCATCAAGGGAAGGCGAAAGGGTTGCGTACGCATGGCGCATTTGTGGATGTGAGCCGGTGGGGTCGGTACGGCCAGTGGGGTCATTTGGAGTATTTGGCGCAGCCGCCGTCCAATGCAGTGAAATGGCAGGTGTTGATGAACTGGCCAGTGGAGATGGCGGGCGTGCGTTCGATTGATGCCCCTCTCGGAACGGTACCGGAATTTTTGACGCCGGCAAAGTTGCCCGTGGCGCGTTGGGGTGAACCCTACGCGCAGCCGATCACATTTACCAACGCGACCTCACTGACCGTGATTAGCGAGTTGTTGTCGGCGGGTTTAGCGTTCTCCAATCAAACGATTTCCGGTGTGCCAATGGAACCGGGAGACAACTATCTTTTTGCGCGGTTGACGGACGCGGATGGCGACCCGGCATGGCGGACGTTTTACTTCAAAGTGGTTGGTGGACCCGGAACGATTTTGGAATGCAACTTTGAGGGTACGAATCTGGCAGCGAGCACACCGTGGACCGCCCACTACGTGTTGAAGTCGAATGTAACCTACAGCGGTTGGCAACGGGGTGCCGGCATCGTGCCGCAGGCCGGCACAGACGGGTTGATTTGGTCGCAAAACATGCCGGCGAATGAGTCCGAATCCACGTTGGCGCTGGCGTTGACGAATCAGACGCACTGGAGCGTGGTGTTGACGCCGGTCCAACTGCTCGATTTGCGGGATGCGGAGGTGCGATTCACCATCCGTCGGATGGATTACCATGCGCCGCGCCGGTATGCCGTGCTGCTGAACGGCGCGGTGGTGTACGACACCGGCCGGTTCACGGACACGGAGGATCGCGAGTTTGTGTTTCGGCTGGAGGGTGGAGTTTACACCAACGCGGTGGAGATTCGGTTGGTGGGGTACGCAGGGCAGTACGCAGGCCATCGCACGAGTTTGCGCGCGTTTAAGATCACAGCGGCGCATGAGGCGGGATACAACTCATGGATCGGGACGTTTCCAATGTTGATGGGTGCGGCGTCATTGCCCGAGGCGGACCCGGATGGCGATGGCGTGGTGAATCTTTTGGAGTATGCGTTTGATCGGAATCCGACCGCGGCGGAGACGGGACGATTGGTGGAGTTTGCGGTGACGCCGCAAGGCGGAACGAACTACCTGCAGATGACGTACCGGCGACGCAAACAGGCACCAGACCTCGTCTATGTCTCGCAGGCGGGTGGTGAGCTGACAAATTGGTCGTGGTCGGTGAGTGTGGTCGCCACAAGTCACTACAGTGCCGTGTTGGATGAGGTCGTGGCTCGGGTAAACGAGCCGTTGGAAAATGTGGCGGTGGCCCACGCGCGGTTGGCCGTGATGCGCGGCTCGCTATGGAAGGTTGCGGATGTGTACTCGGTGGTGCGACGAGTGTTGGTGCCCGGTCGGAATTTTCTGGGGCCAATAGGAGACCCGTCCACTAACACGCTCAGCGCGGTGTTGCCGGCGGGCTGGTTTGTGGGCGGCGCGACGGAGAGCGGGGCGACCGTAGTGGATTTTTGGAGCCAGACCGCGCAGGTGCTGACGAACCGGGTGTGGTTGTCGAATCTGCCCCACCATCCCGGCTGGCGCGAGAGTGGGACTTTTGCGGACGCAAACCAACGGCTGGTGGATTTACAGAAAGGGCTCATTGTGACGGTGCGCGAGTCGCACGGAGTTCGGACAATTTTCCCCGGCGGATATCTTCCGCGCACACCTCAGGTGCAGACCATTCAGAATAACGGCTATAGTTTGGTCAGCACCCGCTGGCCGGTGCCGGTTGACTTGGGACAGAGCGGGCTGGTGGCGTCGGGTTTCGTGGGGGGGCATAGTCAGGTGTCCTCGGATTTGGCCATGTTGTTCAACCCGCACACGCAGTTGTTCGAAACCAAACTATGGTTCGACGCAGGCGGACAGGTATGGCGGGACCAGACCGGCGCCGTGACGACACAGCGGTTGGAGCCGGGCACAGCAGCACTGATTCGGCGGCGGAATCGCAGCGGGCATTTTAGTTGGACCAACCCTTTGCCCTACCGGTCTGAGCAAGTGTGGCCGTAATCGCGTGCGGCTGCCGGCATTGCGTTCGGAGGCGGCTGTTGTTAGGTTGCGCCCACGATGGGCGAGGCCAATCCATTTCACAGCATTGCGGAGTGTCTGGAGGAAATCCGGCAGGGCCGCATGATTGTGGTGACCGATGACGAGGATCGCGAGAACGAGGGCGATCTCGTCATGGCCGGTGAACATGCCACGGCGGAAGCGATCAATTTCATGCTCACGCACGGGCGTGGCTTGATTTGCGTGCCGACGACGGCGGCGCGGTTGCGGGCGTTGGGCATCACGCGAATGGTGGCGGAGAACCGCGAACATTTTCAGACGGATTTCATGATCAGCGTGGATGCGCGCACCGGGATCACCACCGGCATCAGCGCGGCGGACCGGGCGCGCACCATTCGCGTGATCGCTGATCCGAATGCCACCGCGCATGATCTGGTGGCACCGGGACATGTGTTCCCGTTGCAGGCAAAAGAGGGCGGCGTGTTGCAACGGGCGGGGCACACGGAGGCATCGGTGGATCTTGTCAAGCTGGCGGGATTGTTTCCGGTGGCGGTGATTTGCGAGATTCTCAACGACGACGGCAGCGTGGCGCGGCTACCGGATTTGCTGCGCTTGTGCGAGCGGTTTGGGCTGAAGATTTGCACGATTCGCGCGTTGATTGAGTACCGGCGTGCGCGCGAGAAGTTGGTGGCCAAAGAGCAGGAGATCATGTTGCCGACCCAGTTCGGCGATTTCCGACTACATCTTTATCGTTCGCTGGTGGACGGGCAACATCACCTGGCGTTGACGATGGGCGAGTGGACGGCAGAGCAACCGGTATTGGTGCGGGTGCACAGCGAGTGTCTGACCGGCGACGTGTTTGGTTCCTTGCGGTGCGATTGCGGACATCAACTGCACATTGCGCTGGAGATGATTGCAAAGGAGCAGCGGGGTGTGTTGGTGTACATGCGGCAAGAAGGCCGGGGCATCGGTTTGGCCAACAAGGTGCACGCATACAAACTGCAGGAGGGCGGCTTGGACACTGTCGAGGCCAACGAGCGGTTGGGGTTCAAACCCGACCTGCGGGAGTATGGGTTGGGCGCGCAAATTTTGGCGGATCTCGGCGTGCGGCGGATCCGGTTGCTGACGAACAACCCGAAAAAGGTAGTCGGGTTGGAGGGGTTCAATCTGGAAATTGTGGAGCAGTTGCCACTGCGGGTGGAGCCCACGCCGCATAACGTGCGGTACTTGGAGACAAAGAAGGTGAAGCTGGGCCACCGGCTCTGAGGGGAAGCGATGTTGCGTCGGACGACGGAGACGGAGCAGGCAGACCCTACCGGGTTACGATTTGGGATTGTGGCGGCGCGGTACAATGCCGAGCTGGCGGATGCGTTGTTGGACGCATGCGTGAAATCGTTGCAGGGCGCGCGCGAGGTGGATGTGGTGCGCGTGCCCGGTAGTTTTGAGGTGCCGGCAGCGGTGGCGCGGCTGGCCCGCACGCGCCGGTATGATTGTCTGATTGCGCTGGGTGTGTTGTTGCAGGGCGAGACCAAACACGCGGATCTGATTGGGCACGCGGTGGCGTGGGGGCTGACGCATATCAGCATCACGGAAAATGTGCCGGTGGTGTTCGGGATTGTGACCGCAAACAATCTGCGTCAGGCGCGTGTGCGGTGTTTGGGTAAGCAATACAATCGCGGTCGGGAAGCGGGATTGACGGCGATTGCGATGGGGCGGTTATGGAAAACGCGGTGAAAGCCCCGGGTAAGCGCCGGCACGGGCGCGAGCTGGCGGTGCAGTGTTTGTATCAGGTAGATTTGACCGGCGATGCGTCGGAGGAAGCGCTAGCGGGTTTTTGGGAAACGCAAGAGGATGTGCCACCGGCGACGCGGCGGTTTGCCGAGGAGTTGATTCGCGGGGTGCTGGAGCAGCGGGCGGTGTTGGATGAGAAGATCAGCCGGTATGCCGAGCATTGGGATCTGGAGCGGATTGCGGTGGTGGATCGGAACATTTTGCGACTGGCGATTTACGAGATGATGTTTCGCAACGACATTCCTCCGGTGGTCAGTATCAACGAGGCGATTGAAATCGCGAAGAAATATTCGACGCGAGAGAGCGGGGCGTTCGTCAACGGTATTCTCGACCGCATCAAGTTTGATTTGCCGCGACCGGCGCGCACGGCGAGTCCGTCATGAGCCGCGCGGATCTGCATTTGCACACGTGTTATTCGGATGGATTGTACACCCCGGTGGAGTTGGTGTCGGCCGCGTGCCGGCTTGGGTTGGCGGTGATTGCGGTGACGGATCACGACACGTTGGATGGGTTGGAGCCGGTGTGTCGCGCAGCGGAGGGCACGGCGGTGCGGGTGCTACCGGGTGTGGAAATTACGGCGGAAGTGGGCGGGCGCGAGATTCATTTGTTGGGGTATTTTTTCGGGGATGGTTGGCGGGCGGGTCCGTTGTGGGCGGCGATGGAACAGGCCCGGCAGCGACGGGTGGAACGGGCGCGGCGGTTTGTGGAGCAGTTGAATCGGTTGGGAATCGAGCTGACGATGGCGGAAGTGGAGGCGTGCGCGGGGCCCGGTACGATCGGACGGTTGCATGTGGCGCAGGCGTTGGTGCGGCGCGGGGCGGTGAAATCGGTGGACGAGGCGTTTCAGCGGTTTTTGCGACGGGGTCAGCCGGCGTATGTGGAGCGGGAACGGATGCCGGTGGGCGAGGCGATCCGGTTGGTGCGCGGGGCCGGTGGGGTGGCGGTGTTGGCGCACCCCGGGTTGAACGGAGTGGACGGAGCGATTGCCGTGATGCGTGAGATGGGGCTGGCCGGGTTGGAGGTGTGGCACACGAAACACACGCGCGCGCAGGCGGAACATTACCGGGCGCTGGCGGAGCAGTTGGGTTTGGTGGCGACGGGCGGCAGTGATTGTCATGGGGCCGTGGGTGGCGGGCCGTTGATTGGGTCGGTGACGGTACCGGCGCAGGTGGTGGAGGAGTTGGAGGCGCGGGTGACATGTTCGGCTTGCTGAAGAAATTTCGCGAGGGACTGCAGAAGACGTCGGCCAGGCTGGTCACGGAGATCAAACGGATCGTGACGGGTGCGCCGCGATTGGATGCGGCAACGTTGGATGAGTTGGAGGCGGCGTTGATCGGGGCGGATTTGGGCGTGGGGACGGCGATGGAGATTGTGGAGCGGGTGCGGCAGGCGGCGGCGACGCAGCGGGAGGTGGATGTGGTGGGGATTGCGCGGGCGGAGATTGAGCGGGAGTTGCGGTTGTTGCCGTCGGTGGCGACGACGGCGCGGGAGATGTTTGCGGCGTTGGGGCGTGAGAAGCCGGTGGTGGTGTTGATGGTTGGGGTGAACGGCACCGGCAAAACAACGACCACGGCGAAGCTGGCATATTGGTTGAAACAGCAGGGACACACGGTGCTGTTGGCGGCGGCGGATACGTTTCGTGCGGCAGCGATTGAACAGTTGCAGTTGTGGGGACAACGGGTGGGCTGTGAGGTGATCGCGGGGCAGTACGGGGCGGATTCGGCAGCGGTGGCGTTTGATGCGTTGCAGGCGGCGCGGCGGCGCGGGGTGGATTTTTTGGTGGTGGACACGGCAGGCCGGTTGCACACGAAGAAAAATTTGATGGAGGAGATGAAGAAGATTCATCGGTCGTTGCAGAAGGTGATGCCGAGCGCGCCGCATGAGACGTGGTTGGTGTTGGACGGGACGACGGGGATGAACGCGTTGGTGCAGGCGCGGGAATTTCATCAGGCGTTGGGGGTGACCGGGTTGGTGGTGACGAAGTTGGATGGGACGGCGAAGGGTGGGATTGTGGTGGCGATTGCGCGGGAATTGAAGATACCGGTGCGGTTTCTGGGGCTGGGCGAGCAGGCGGATGATTTGCAACCGTTTGACCCGGCCGCATTTGCGGCAGGGTTGTTTGGTCAGGAAACGGTTAGCGAGGAGGTAGGGGGAGGGTTTTCCAGTGATCGCCGTCGGTGAGGATGACGGTGTTGGTGGTGACCGCAGCGAGGTCGACGCCGTCGAAGGATGCGCCGACGGATAACACGATGGGTTGAGCGCGACCCGGTAGGGTGAAGGTGACTGTCTGGCCGTCGCGGCGGGTGGGTTGAAGTTGGATGCGTTGGCCATAGGCAACGCGCAGCGCGGCGGCAAGGTCGGATAGTTCGCCGAGCCGAACACTTTCGAGCCGGTAGGTTTGGTTGGTGAGGTGGCGAACGAATCGGGTGGTGGTGCGTTCGTAGCGCCAGGGGATGCCCCAACGGTCGTGAGGCGGTTGGATGTTGGGTGGAAGCGTGGCGGGGTATTCGAGGTGTTGAGCGTAGTAGGCGTGAAGGGTGGTTTTGACTTTTTCGCGGTCGAGGCGCGTGAGCCAGCGGCGCGCCATGAGGTCACCGGCTTGTGCGAGCGGGTCGGTGTTGGTGGTAAGCATGGATTGGAAGGTTGCGGTGGCGGCGGCGAGGTCACCGGCGCGAAGTTGTTCCCATGCGCGTTGGCCGAGTGCGACCGGGTCGGCCCCGAGCGCGGCGGCCGGTAGGAGAAGGATGAGCAGCCAGTTATTGCGTGATGGCGTGGAAAAGAATGTTCTCACCGATGGCTAGGCTGCCGGGGGCGTCGTAGCCGAAGGAGTAGGGGTTTGGTGTGAGTTCCCAACCACCGGCCAAGCCATAGGGGCTGTAGAGGACGGCGAGGTGTCCGCCCGCTTCGGCACCAAGCAGAACGGGTGTGGTGGTGCTGCGACGGCCGAGTTGGGCGGCGAGGGCCGGGGTGACGCCGACGGTGGCGATGGGGTTGGGGAGGTTGAACACAGGGTGCGCTGCCGGTAGGGGTGCCAAGTCGGTGCCGGCGAGGACGCGCGCGATTTCGCGGCGGAATGCCTGGTCAAAGGCGCGTCGGCCACAACAGGCTTCGGCGATGAGCAGACCGCCGTTTTGAAGGTATTGGCGAAGGGAGTTGATTTCGGGGGAGGAGAATCGGAAGTCTTCGTGGCCGGTGAGGTAGAGTACCGGCACGTCGAAGATGCCGGGGTCGGTCAGGCGCAGTTCGCGTCGGGTGAATTTGACGGGGATCTCGGTTTTGCGATTGAATTGATGGAGCAGGACTGAGAGGGCGGTGTGGCGGGTTTTCAATTCGCCGTCGTAGATGACTTGGGCGATGGTGAATTTGCCGGCTTGGGAGGAATCGGCATCAACGAACTCGAGGGAGCGCGCGAGGTTTTTTGCCCACGCGCGTTGGGCGGTGGCGTAGGCGAGGAGGTTGACGCCGAGTTTTTGGGCGGACTCGATGGAGTAACCAAGTAGGGAATCGTCGTCCACGGCGTCCCAACCGATGTCGAGTCCCCAGCGCGAGACGACGGCGACGGTGCGGCAATTGATGGTGACGCCCTCGAACCACGGTTCGGTGCCGTGGTAACCGGCCTGGCGGACGCCGCTGCGGTATTGGACCTGGTTGAGGTCGTAGTAGGAGTGGAAGATGGGATGGTCGGAGGAGAGGCGTTGGATGGGGATTTCGGGAAAGACTTCGCTCAGCTCGCGTTTGGCGGAGTCGTAGAACGGTTTGGAACCCATGCCGGGGTTGAAGATGATCATGCCGCCGTTGAGGAGGTATTGACGGAGGCGTTGGCGTTCGGCGGGCGAGAGGAATCAATGGAAGTGACCGGTGCGGTAGAGGATGGGGTTGCGTTCGGGGTCCTCGCTGATTTCGCTAAATGATTTCACCTCCATGGAGAAGTGCACGTTGATCATGTCCTTGAGCGCCTTCAGCAGGTTGTTGAGGTCGTTGGGACGGGCCGCCCAATCAATCACGCCGCGATCGGAGCGAATTTTGGTAAACATGATCGGTGGTTGAGGCGGGCGTTTCTTTTCAGAGCGCGCTTGCGGGACGACCGGTGGGCCGGTGGCGACGGAGGTTGCTTGAGGGGTGTGGGCGGTGGAACGAAGCCGGGTTCATCGGAGCCATCGCCTTCAAACAAGATGTACCCGTGCGCGGCAGCGACCAAGCAACCGCA
>JANWVU010000068.1 GCA_025056465.1 Verrucomicrobiia bacterium
AGACGTTTGTGCGAGAGATGTTTCGCGAGCGGGTGCGAGACATGGGACAACGCGAGGCGCTGGCGTATGTGGAGGGGTTGTTGACGCAGGCGGTGTTTTGGGTTGTCGCTGGGGAGGAGGATCGGTGGCGTGGGGCGTTGGAGGCGGCGAGATATTGTTGGGAGGAATATATGCGTTCGCGGAAAGACGATCCGAAACAGGTGGAGCGGGTGGGGTTGCCGCCGTTGAGACAGATGTGGCAGCAGGCGAAGACGCGCGCGGCGCAACAGGTTCAGAGCGCGGCGGCGCGCGCGCGGTTGGAAGCGGCGGAGTGGGGCGGAGAGGGTGTCTCGCGGGAGCCGGACAAGCGAGCGGAGTGAGCCGGTAGGCTCGCTTGACGAAAATCGAAAAAGTTAGGTTGCATTGTTTTGGGCAGCTTGATAATTGACTCGCGTCAAACAGGGTGTAGGCGAAGAGACGAGGAGCGAATTGCATGAATATTCGGAGATGGCCAAGTTTGCTGTCTGCATTGATCGTCGCGGGGTTTTGGATTGGGGGGTCGCCCGAGAGCTACGCGAGCCGCACCAACAAAATTTTGGTTTATCCCACCGGGAACGAAACGGTTCAGGATTTGCGCGCGCAGGGGATCACGCAGGTGCGGGATTACGGGTCCTACTGGGTGGTGACCGGGTCGGATGATGTTTTTGCGCGGTTGAAAGGGCGGTTTGGCGACCGCGCAGTCAAAGCGAATTACTTAAACGTGCTCGAGTTGGAAGCAGCGCCGATTGACACGGGTGCGCAGGCGGCTGGGCTACCAGCTTTTCCGACACAGGGCTCGGGGTTGTATTTGGTGCAATATGTGGGCCCAATTTTGCCTCAGTGGGTTGAGAACTTAAAAAAGGCTGGTGCTCAAGTTCTGCGTTACGTGCCCAACAACGGCTATCTGGTTCGCATGACTGGGGCAGTGGGGGAGCGGTTGCGTTCGCAATTGGCTCCGACTGGGCCGATTCAGTGGGTGGGAGAATATCGGCCAGGTTATAAGATACAACCGTCCCTTCGAAACAGTGCGGGTTTGGAGAAGGTGCGAGTCATCGTGGCGCCCGAGGGTAATCCAACCGCGGCACTGAACGCGGTGCGGTCCTTGGCAACTCGCCAAATTAAGTCGCCACGTCAGTTGAATCAAGAGTGGATTTTGGAGTTGGAGGTGCCGGCGGCGAACCTTGCGAGTCTGGCTGCAAACCCGCAGGTGCTGCGGATTGAGCGCGTGCCCCAGTACCAGCGGCGTGACGAAAAGGCCGCGCTGATCACGGCAACATTCACGAATCGGTTGCCGGGCCGTGTGCCGCCGCTAGGCAGCGACTATATCGAATGGTTGGAAGGACTGGGCTTCACGAACGACCCGTCTCAATACCCAGTTCTTGATGTGGCGGATAGTGGCTTGGATTTGGGCTTGAACCCGGACGTGAATACGTTGGCAGTGCTTCATCCAGATTTTTACGAGTATCCCGCTCCTCCAATCGAACTGCTTATCACGGCCACGGTTGATGATCAGATCGCGAGAGTAGTGGGAAGCTTGTCCCGGGTGGCCTATCGGTGGGCAGACGACACGGATGGTCACGGGACGTTGGTGGCTTCGATTGCTGTGGGTTCTGGAAGCCGAGAAGATGAGACGATCAATCGGATCACAAAAGAGACACGGGAGCAGTGTGCCACCAACTTCCAATTCATCGCGCAATGTTTGACCAACCAGGTCATTACGATAACCAACGGGATTGTCGTTACGAACATCGTGATTGAATCGTGCACGCGCACTAACATCGCGTGCACCAACATCTGCGTTGTGGTCACAAACGAACCGGCCTTGCAGTGGCCCGCTACTGTGGAAAAAACCGATGTGTTGGGTTTTCGATTTGGCACTGGTGTGAATCCATTTGGTCGAGTAGGAGCCAGCCCCGGCGGTGCGGAAGGGTCGGCATTCCCAGGCCCGGAGACAGCGATTTTGCGCGCCTATTTGAGTCGCGCTCGCATCAGCAACAATAGCTGGGGTCAGATACTGGTTGTGAATGGAAATGATGGGGTTTACGACAGTGATTCACTCGCATATGACCTGCTTACGCGAGACGCCATTCTCAATCAGGGGGGCAATCCGATTCCGGGGCCTTCCCCGGTCAACCAAGAAATGGTGATCGTGTTTGCTGGGGGCAACTCCAACGGGTTGGATCCGGTTGGTGGATTTGGTGATGTGTTGGTGACACCGCCGGCCACAGCGAAAAATGTGATCACGGTTGGGGCCAGTGAGAACGTACCCAGCCAAGAATTTTGCCTGCCCTTCATATCTGACAACGATAATTCTACCGACATTTCCTATTTCAATTCATTTGGACCAACCCGAGATGGGCGGTTTAAACCCGACCTCGTGGCCCCGGGTGCTTCTGTTTTCGGTGCGAAGTCGCAAGCGAGTTACACGCCCGCGCGCGGGTTTGGTCCCAACCCGAACAATCCCCGCGATCCATGCGGCCCCGACGCGGAGGAAGTGAATCTATATGTGGAATTATACCGTTGTGATTCGGGTACGAGTTTCGCGGCACCAGCAGTCTCAGGCGGGGCGCAATTGTTGTGGTGGTGGTTGCGCAATGTTTACAGAATGCTGCCGCCGTCGCCTGCGATGATCAAAGCCTACATGTTGAACGCGGCACGATACCTCGAGACGGAAAACCCCCTGTATCCCGGTGCGCTGGACACTTTGCCGTCGATTGCCCAAGGCATGGGTATCATGGACCTGGAGCGCATGTTTGATGACGTGCCGCGTGTGTTGCGTGACCAAACTACACCGCGCGCTTTGGATACCGGCTTGATCACTACGAATCCGGTGCATCAGCAGACGTATTTCAGCCGCTCCGGCCAGAGCTACGAACTGCAGGGGTTGGTCGCGCGTAGCGACGAGCCGTTCCGCGTCACGCTCGCATGGACGGACGCGCCCGGAGACCCCAACAGCTTTGTTCAATTGGTGAATAATTTGGAGTTGGAAGTGTCCATCGGTGGCAAGCTTTACAAGGGAAACGTGTTCAGCGGACCGCACTCTGTGGGAAACGCAGGACAGTTTGATGACGTGAATAATGTTGAAAGTGTGTTTTTGCCGCCCGGTGGGCCGGTAACGGCCGGGGCCCCATACCGTGTCGTGGTGCGTGCGTTCAACATCGCGGGTGATGGAGTGCCAAATGTCGGCAGCGACCTTGACCAAGATTTCGCCCTCGTGGTCTACAACTCTGTCACCAACGATCCGCCCAGCGACGTGCCCAACTTGGCCACCAACGATGCTTGTCAGACGGCCACCACGTTGACCTCATTCCCCGTCTCTATCACTAACAATATCAATAAGGCCACCTATCGGAACGTCCACATCAGTCCGTCCGCCGCGCGGGGTGGGGTGGAGGCGTTCTACCGGATTCCAACGCCAACACCTGGCACGACTTTCACCATCACGACTGCGGGCAGTGGATTTGCGCCGGTATTGTCGGTTTGGCGGGTGCGGACCGTGCCGCAAACCATTCTCATCAGCGGTGAGTGCGGAGCATTGGTGGAACATGTTTCGGTGTTCAACCCCGTGGCGGGCCAATCGGCGCTGAGTTTCGTTGCTGACGGATCCAATACCTACTTCATTGTCGCTGAGCCATTCAACAACGGCAACGGCGGGAACCTTGTGCTGAATGTTAGCGCCTCGGCACCGGCCATCGCCGCCAGCCCTGCCACCATTGATTTTGGTTCGGTCATTGTGGGACTTACCAGCACGGTGCAAACGGTTACCTTTGCCAACAATTCGACCGTGCCGGTCTTCCTCTCTGAGGTCCAAGTCACGGGCGACTTCTTCATCGAGGCAGACGCGTGCTCGGGTCAAGCAATCTTGCCGGGCGGTTCCTGCGCGGTGCGCGTGGCGTTCGCCCCCAGTACAACCGGCTTGCGCACAGGGGAGTTACGATTTTTTGATGATGCCACGGGAAGTCCTCGTTTGGTTGCATTGAGCGGTACCGGTGTGCCCCCTGCGCCGCTTGTGTGCCTAAGCACGTCGGCAGCACTTGTGTTCACCAACACGGCGGTGGGTGAGTTGAGCACTGATTCGCCACGAGCGCTTGTGCTTACGAACTGCGGGACGGCGAACCTCACGGTCACGAACGTTGTGCTCGTAGGACAGGGTTCTAACGATTTCTCGGTAGTGGAGAATTGCATTAGTGGAAGCCCCATCCCACCGGGTGGCACGTGCTCGCTGAACGTAAGCTTTACCCCGGTGACGAACGGCCTGCGCTCCGGCACGCTGCGGATTTTGGCGTCGGAATTGACCGCGCCGGTGACCGTTGCGTTGCAAGGGAACGGGTTCATTCGCACTCCCGAGGTGTGTCTGAGCCGCACGAGTTTGTTGTTCAGCAACACGGTCGTGGGAGAGGTGAGCGGTCCGCTGAGCGTGACAATCACCAACTGCGGAACGACCAATCTCGTTATCAGTGGGGTAAGTATTGTGGGCGCAAATCCCGCCGACTTCTCCATAACCGGCAACACGTGCGGCACCTTGACAGTCGGGCAAACCTGCCGCCTGGATTTGACGTTCAATCCCACAGATGGTGGAAGCCGAGTGGCGGTGCTAACGATCACAAATAATGCAGCCGGCAGCCCTCATTCGGTAACGCTCAGTGGAAACGGCTTGAGTTCGCAACCGGACGCGCTCATCGGCAGGGTCCCACGACTTCGATTCGATCGGTTGGGGCGTGCCATTGGTTTCGTCGGACAAAACATCACCAATAGCACGGGTCTCGGGCAAAGTGTGACCAATCGTGTCACGCGGGGTCGAAACGGAGTTCGGAATTTCATCGCCATTCGCAACATTGGTTCGACACCCGATGAGTTCATCGTTCAAGGTCCTGCAGAAGATAGTGGTTTCCAAATTCGGTATTACCTGGGCACAACCACGGATATTGAAATTACAGACGAAGTGAGCGCGGGAGGTTTCGAAATCGGACGGTTGGCGCCAGCCTCGGTTACCGGTGACGCGACGATGCTCCGGATTGACTTGGCCGCGAGCACCAACGTTGTGCGCGGTACGACCAACAGTTTCCTAATCACCGTAACCTCCTCGCGTGATCCTACGAAACGGGATGCGGTTCGAACGGTCATCATCGCGCGTTGAGGCGGGAGAGACATCAATGAAACGCGGGTTCCCGATGGCAACGCGAACAGCGGGTGGTTGGCTTCTGGCGGTCACCCTGTTATCGGGTGTGAAGGTGGATGCGGTGTTGGAGGCCGGCAACGATTACTACCGGGTTTACGTCGCCGACACCGGCAACGTTGGCCAATACACCGCAACCACCGGGCCCGCACATCCGGCTGGCAACGGGCTGAACGTCATTTTTGGGAACGGCGCACCGGGCACCAGCTTCACCACCATCCGTTCGTACTCCAGTGGCACCGATTATGTCCAAGATGACGGCAAGACATCATCGTTCACCGTCGTGCCGCTTGGCCCGCTGGGCAGCGTTAGCCCCATTGGCACAACCGGCTTCCGCACGGTCTATAACATTACCGGTAACGACCAGCTAACTGTAACCCAGGACATCAAGGTCAACGGGACGACATTCGAGGACTCCACCATCGAACTGACCACCACGGTGCAAAACAACGGGACGACCGCGGCGCGGATTGGGATTCGACACTTGATTGATTATCAAATCGGCACCGACGACGGACCGACCTTCCAGCCGGTTAACGTGGTGCTTGGCGACTTTGTCGGTTGTGACCCGCGCGTCAGCGAGGCGCAGTATCTATCGCCCTCGTTCGATGCGTACGTGATTGAAGACAATGACGTCAATCCCAACCCACCAACGTTTAACATCTTCGGCAGTGTGAACGGACCGGCCGGTATCCAACCGCAACCCACCGGGCCCGATCTGTTGCAATTTACTTGTTGGCCGACCTCGTTCGGCTCGGCCTTCACCTACACGGTGGACCCGACGCGTGATGTGGCGACGACGACCGGCACCTGCCAAAGCGGTACCGGTGGGGGAGACAGTGCCGTGCTGTATTTTTTTGGAGCGAACAACGCGTCGGCGTTACTAATTGCGCCTGGTGAGTCCAAAACAGTTTCCATCTCATTGTTTCTGCGTCCCATCGCGGAATCTGTCGTCACCAACTGCATCACGCGCGACGCACGGTTTTGGTTTACGCGCGGCACCAACGCCAACCCGAACTGCGTAACGTTGCATCGCGCCATCAGGGCGAACTGTGACTCGTTCAATCTCGGTTTCCTGTCAATTCCGCGCGGCTACCACAATGACAATCACATCCTCGACGTCGAAGACGCTTTGATTGAAGCGTTGGGTCTTTATTATCGGGGGCGCGGGCTGACTGGTGAATTAGGCGGCACACAGTCGCAAAAACGTCGCGCCTCTGCGTTGTGTGTCGAACGCAAACGCACCGCGGTCGAGCTGATCGCCGCACTTGCCAACACGGTGATGTTCGGCACGCGACCGGAAAACTGCGTGTATATCAACAGCGGGGTCCACACGAATTTCCCCGCAGACTTGATCGAGCAAGCGAGATTGACTCTTGCCGGGGAGGACATCGCGGCTGTGCGGGCGATGGGTGTGTTGTTGCGGAAATTCAACCTCAGCGGCGCTCGTGCGCAGTTTCCCGTGGGCGATGATTTCGTGGAGTGCTCCCAAGACCCAAGCGCCGTGCTACGCCGCAGCTCGCGCGACCCCACCACGCAGAACTCATGCCCTGGCGTAAATGACTCCTGCCAAGCGGCCGAGGCCGTTGTGTTTCCCGCAACCACAAACATTTTTGCTCGCCCGCTGTTCGCGCGGTCGGTGGACCTGACCCCTTACACAGATCAACTTCCGTCTTTATGTGGAACGGGAGGACGTGAGGCGGTTTGGAAAATCACCCCGTCGGTGGGACAGAGAGGTCGCCGATTTACAGTCAACACCCTCGGCAGCAACTTCGACACGGTGGTGTCCATTTACCGCGGAGATTGCGACCTGTTGGAGCCGGTAAACTGCAATGATGACGCGGACCTGCTTCCCCAATCAAAAGTTAGCTTTTCGACCGATGGCGAATCTGTTTACTACATCGTGGCTGAAGGTAAACGCGGTGCGTACGGCCGCCTCAAACTCCAAGTGACCAGTCCATGAAAATGGTGCGTTGGAATTGTCGCGCTTGGACAAGCGCGAGTTGGTTGACCCTCGCCCTGCTTGGGTGCGGATTAATCTCGGCGCACGCAGAAATCATCATCATACCGACAACCAACGCAGTGGAGTTAGCGAACGCGGTGACGGCGGGAGGAGCTGGTGGGATTCAAGTCACCAGCGTCTCATTGAAGGCAAACCGAACGGGGAGCGCCGTTTCCAGCGGACTGTACAGCTTGAGCGGTCCTATTCCCGACACCTATGGTTTACGTGCTGGCGGAATTGTATTGAGCACAGGCAACGTCGCGGATTATCGGACTGGCCCCAACAACGGGAGCGCCACCACCACCGCCTACAACAAGCCGGGAGACGCGCAGGATGAAACCTTGCTCGATCAAATCACCGGCGGGACGTTCAGTCACAATGACGTTACGCGCATGGACATTACGTTTAACATGTTGCCAGGCTTCGACACCGTTTTCTTCCAAGTTGTGTTCGGCTCGGAGGAATATCCCGAATTTGTTGGTTCACCTTTTAATGACGGTTTCGGACTGTTTCTCAACGGATCAAACATCGCTTTCGCGGCGGGCTCGCCAATCAACATCAATCACCCCGGCATGGCCGCGCTGGCGGGGACCGAGCTGGATGGCGTGCTGACGGCGGGCGGAACCGCCGTCTTGCAATTTTCCGCCGTCGTGGGTGCCGGTAGCGCCAATAATACCCTCACCATCATTGTGGCGGACACGTCCGATGCGCTCTACGACACCACCGTGTACGTCACATCGCTCGGCGCCGGTGCCGCACCGATACCGGAGCTGCCGGCCCCGCCACCTCCGCCGCCACCAGGCGGTGCCTGCGTCACTCGGCCAGTGCGGTTTTGGATGCAGCAGGTGGACGACCCTGCCGCCGCAGCCAACCCGCAATGCGTCACGTTACTAAACGCACTCAAAGCCAATAGCGGGGGCGTGGATGTGGGTTTCATGAAGTTGCCATCGAATTATTGGAACGGTGACGACAAGCTTGACGCGATTGACACCACCATGGAGGCGTTGGGCTTCGGTTACCGCAGCGTCAACGTGACGGGTGAGGCGCAAGGATTGCAGACCGACCGCAACCGCGCCTCGCTGTTATGCAAAGAACGCAAACGGTTGGCGGCGGAGATCATCGCAGCTACAGCCAATCAAATGTACCTGCGCACCAACCCGTCCGACTGTTTCTATTCAAGCGGGGGCTCGAACGTTTATTTTAGTGCCGACATCATCGATCAAGCACGAGCCGCGGCCGCGGGTGAGGACCTCGCTGCCATTCGCGCGGCCACTCTAACGCTGCGTCGGTTCAATCTCAGCGGCGCACGCGCGCAATTCCCGGCAGGATTTGAGCAGTGCGCTCCCTACAGCGTTCGACTCGCGCGGGCCGCCTCGCGCGATGGCACGACACGCACATCATGTCCAGCTTTCAACGATGGTTGCGACACCGCTGAAGTCATCACACGCTTTCCCTTCACGGCGACGGTAGACCTTATCCACTATTCCAACCGCGAAGCCGGTGGCTCATGTTCCGTCGGTGGTCGGGACGTTATGTGGCGAATCTCCCCACCCGTGGCGGCACCGGGCCGCTCGTTCCGTGTCAGCACGCGCGGGAGCAACTTCGACACGGTCGTGTCGGTGCGCAAAGGAAATTGCGCCAATATCAGTGAGATTGCTTGCAACGACAACGCCAATGATTTCGGGAGCTATTCGGAAGTCACCTTCACTACTGACGGCGAGTCGGATTACTACATCATCGTCGAGGGGGCGCGGGGCGCTTGGGGACGGGTGCGGCTAAAAGTGACCAGCTTCTAACGTTTGTCGCGCGTGCGAAACGCGTCGCGAGCAAAACCAATTGCGTGCGGTGTAGCTCTCTTCTATTCGTAAAAACCGCGCATGCGTTTTCCCGAGTCGCCCCGTTTTCACTTCGTGCCGCGCGAGCGATTGAAACCGCGCTTCGGCTCGATTCACGCCCGCGACGTGTATGTGTACCTTCCGCAAGCAGCACTACAGGACGCGCGACGCCGGTTCCCCGTGTTGTATTGTCAGGACGGTCAAAACATCTGGGATGATCCTGAGGCATGTTTCGGCCACGGCGGCTGGTGCTTGAATCGCACCGTGGATGACCTAACGACTACTGGCCAAATCGAGCCGGTGATTCTCGTGGGGATTCCCAACACGACGGACCGAAAACAAGAATACACAGCCGGTCGCAGCTATGCTGATCTTCGGGATCATGCGTACGCAAATTATCTGTGCGATGTCATCAAGCCGTATGTCGAACGGCATTTTCCTGCGCGGAAGGATCGGCGCGTGACGGGCTTGCTAGGATCGTCGCTGGGCGGATTGATCTCACTGCTGATTGCGCATCATTATCCGCAGATGTTCGGGCGTGTGGCGTGCTTATCGGGTGCGTTCGAGTGCAAAGATCGCGAGGGAAAAACATTTTTGGATTTTCTTTGGGAGTGTGGACGACAAGACCTCCGCATCTATCTTGATGCCGGTACGATTCGAGACGGAGCGCCGTGGACACGGAAAGTGCGCGACATCTACCTTGCGCTGGGATGGGTGCCAGGACGTGATTTGTTTCATTACGAGGACGTAGGTGCGGAACACAACGAGCGGTTCTGGCGGGCGCGAGTGTGGCGGGCGCTAACATTTTTGTACGGGCGCCCGACTTCGGCTACCGGCTAAAAAAATTTTTTCCAAATGGCGCACCACGGTATTGACACGTGCGCATCGCTGTGGCACAACGTGGGGCGTTGTGGGGAATTGTGGAGCTCAAGGAGGATCCACAGCCCATGGTGAAGGCACTGAAAAGAACGGTCTTCGTCGGCACGTATCGTCACGCCGTTGACGAAAAAAAACGTGTCGCGATACCGGCCAAGTGGCGAGGTTCGAAGAGCGGCGCGAGTGAATTTTTTATTTTGCCCGATCCGAAGAACTGTCTCGTGGTGCTACCGGAGAGTGCGATGGCGCGGATGCTGGAGCGGGCCGAGGACATCTCGATTGGCGAGTATGAGCGGCGCGATGTGTTGCGGTTCATTACGGCGCGCGCGCATGCATCACCGTGCGACGCTCAAGGACGCATCTCGCTGACCGACGAGTTGCTGCGGCATGCCGGTATCAAAGACGAGGCTGTGCTCGTGGGGGTGCTGACGAAATTTGAAATTTGGTCGCCCGAGCGGTTGGCAGAAGTTGAGCGCGCGTCGCAGGCCAACTTCGCCGAGGCGGCGAAACAGTTGGGACTGTAACGATGAGCTTACTGGCAGGATATCTCTCGTTGAATGGCAACATGCGCGATGGTGATGTCGGGCACCGAGCGTACCGGCTGCCGCGTGCAGCGGCGTTGCCAAAATTTGATCGAGCGTGGGTAACGAGCATCAGCCAGAGCAACTTCGCGAAAGCCGAGGTTACCGGCCGGCGACTGCACGTGCGGTTATGTGACGCCGGTCCGCTGCCGGAAATGACCGCCGAATTGGTGAGTGCCGCCGAATGCGGTCAGACGAGGAATCATCGGAGGGTTGCTGGTTGGAGCATGGCGACTGGTTGGTTGGGGAGGGTTTTGGGAGCGCGATAGGCATGTGGTCGATCAGAAATCATTTCACGTTCCCGTTTTGGTGGCGGAAGTGTTGGAGGCGCTCGCGCCGCGAGCCGGTGGTGTGTACGTGGACGCCACCGTCGGCGGGGGTGGACACGCCGCTGCAATTTTGGAGGCCAGCGCGCCCGATGGCCGAGTCATCGGCTTCGATTGGGACGAGGAGGCCCTTGCCGTCGCACGGACTCGGCTGGCGTCGTTCGGCGCGCGCGTGGAGTTGGTGGCAAACAATTTCGCCGATTTGGAGCAAACCATGATGGCGTTGGGCATGACAGCGGTTGACGGTGTGCTGTTCGACCTCGGGGTCAGCTCCCATCAACTGCGCGAAGCGGCGCGTGGGTTTAGCTGGCAACAGGTCGGTCCGCTGGACATGCGAATGTGTCGTACGCTCGGAGTGACCGCCCGGGACATTCTTCGCACAGCCAGCCTGGAGGAACTGGCCCAAATCTTTCGACGATACGGCGAAGAACCGCGCGCCCGGGCGGTCGCTCGCGCCGTGGTGGCTGCGCGTGAGCGCGGGGAGCCGCTGGAGACGACAATGGATTTGGCGCGGTTGTGCGGGCCGCGGCGGGGGCGCATCCATCCCGCCACGCGGGTGTTTCAGGCTTTGCGCATCGCCGTGAACCGCGAACTGGAGAATTTGCAACGCGGGTTGGTTGGCGCGTGGCGTCTGCTCAAACCGGGCGGTCGGTTGGTCGTCATTTCGTTTCACTCGTTGGAAGACCGCATCGTGAAACAGTTTTTGAAGGAGCGTGCCGGAACAGGAGAGGCGCGACTGCTGACGCGAAAACCGCGCATGGCCACGCGTGCCGAGGTGCAGGCCAATCCCCGCGCGCGCAGTGCGAAACTGCGGGCAGCGGAAAAGTTGTAACGCGACGATTTTGGACGAGGAGGATTGTTGGGGGTGGGGAACCCCACCGGGGCCGGTGCCAAGGAGCCGGCCCCGGCCATCCCATTAGCATATGTGGCATCGCAATCGCAGACGACAGCCGTGGTTGGGCGGCACAATTGCCCGCGCGCTGCT
>JANWVU010000069.1 GCA_025056465.1 Verrucomicrobiia bacterium
CCTCGGGACGAACTCGATTGGGATCATACAACACCCCGCGCAATGGTTGGATTTCCGCCATGGGTCAGCCGTTTAGCCGGTCGCTTGGGAGCGGTCAAGACTCATGGGTAAACTCGTAGTGAGCAGCGGCAAGTCGTGGGCGGTTCCGAACTGATTTGTCGAGCCAGAAGATCTCGATGCAAAATTATTTCGGGATGATGAGTTTTTGGCCGACCTGAATGGCGTGGGGGTTGTTGAGGTTGTTGGCGCGAACGATGGCATCGGTGGTCACACCGTATTTTGCCGCAATGGCCGAGAGCGTTTCACCGCGGGCCACGATGTGCTCAATGCCGCCGGAGGCCGGTCGGCCCGCGGACAACGCGGCCAACTCTTTGGCGAGGGTATCGAGGATGATTTGTTTGTCGCGTTCGCGGGCGGCGTCGAGGGCGCGGATTTGAGCATCGAGTTTGGCCCAATCGGCCTCGGTGATCGTTTTGCGGAGGTGGTTGACTTGCGACTGCAGGTCATCGAGTTGCTCTTGCATGCGACGGGTTCGGAATTGGAGGTCCTCGACCTCGGCACGAAGTCGCTCCAGTCGTTCCTCAATCAAGGCGAGGCGTTGTTCGGTCTGTCCCTGAACAGAAGTGGCCAACCCCAACATTGCGGCCAAAATCGCACAGCCGAAAATGTTCATGGCGCGAGATTAGCAATTTGGGCGGCCCATGCAAGGCTGTGGCCTGTTGGCGCGGTCGGTGCTCTGAAAGTGAGTATGGCCATGCCGTCTGATTCCCTACTCGATTTGACTGGCGCCGTTGTCACCCTCCAGCGGGAAGCTGAGAACGACGTTGGGATGGACGCCGAGGATCTTTTTATTCCGCCGTTTCCCAAACAGCTTTCCGACCTCGGTGTGGATCAAACGTTTCTTGGTCATCTCGCGCTGAAAGCAGTCGCGCTTGAGGCTGATCCCACCACGGCGCGCGTGGCCGAGCGACTCGGTTTGGGAACGCTGATTACCGACCAAATTCTTGACCTGCTTTGTCGCGACCATCTGATCGAGAAGCGAGGTGTGGTCTCGCCGCGCAACCACCGGTTTCAGATGCTGGACCGTGGTTGGGACACGCTTGCACGAATACGCCGTATCAACAGCTATTGCGGGCCGGCACCCGTGTCGTTGGCGGCGTATTCGGAGCTGATCGTCAAACAAGTGCGCAGTCGGCCCACCGTCACTCAGAAAGCGCTTGACGATGCGCTGGCCAACCTGGTGTTGACACCGGCGGCGCGCCAGGTGTTGGGACTCGTTGCCAGTTCGGGACGCAGTCTGTTTCTCAGCGGGCCACCGGGCAATGGGAAAACCGAAATGGCGCGCGCGCTGGTGCACACGTTACCGGGGACTTTGTGGATTCCGTATGCGATCGAGGTGGACAACGAGGTGATTCAGATTTTTGACGAGCATTGTCATCAGCGTTGTCCCGTCAGCACCGAGGACTATGACCATCGCTGGGTAAAAATTCGGCCGCCGCTTGTGATGGCCGGTGGGGAGTTGACCCTCGAGAGTCTGGACTTGTGCGAAGGGAACCTACCGGGTTTCTACGAGGCGCCGTTCCAAGTGAAAGCCAACGGCGGGGTGCTGGTGATTGATGACTTGGGCCGGCAACGCTGCTCGCCGACGGAGCTGTTAAATCGCTGGATTATTCCGTTAGAACATCGCGTGGACTATTTAACGTTGCGCACCGGCAAGAAGATTCGCGTGCCGTTTGAGCAAATCGTGGTGTTTGCGACGAACTTGACGGTGGAAGACATCGCAGATGAGGCATTTTTGCGGCGCATGGGCTACCGGTTGTACCTGATGCCACCCAGCCCCGATACGTATGCCGAAATTTTCTTCCGTTACGCTCGCACTAAGGGCTTGGCGGTCGAGCCGGGGTTGATGCAGCACATCGAGCAGCGGTATGGCCGAGAGCGCCGCACGCCAAAAGCCTGCGAACCGCGTGATCTGATCGAGCGTGCGATTGAGGTGTGCAAGTTCAATCGCGAACCGATTCGTTTGACCCGCGAGACCATTGACCAGGCGTGGGCCGGTTACTTTGGGGCCACGGCGACCGGCTGACCCCGCCTGCCGGTTTCCGATGGCTCCGACGATCGGAGCGCGGCCTGCAAGCGCCGTACACCTTCGCGGATTTGTGCCAACGTCGGTGCACCGAAACTGAGCCGTAGAAAATGGCGTGGCACCGGTCGGCTTGGGTCTTCCGCGTAACACAGCTCACCCGGCACATATAACACCCCGGCGCGGAGTGCCCGCTGAAACAATCGGCTGCGGAATCCGGTTGGCTCACTGTTTGGTGTTTGCGTCCAGATGTACAAACCGCCTTCTGGGATTTCGTGGGGAAATTGCTCGCCGAGAGCGGCCGCCAACGTGTGACATTTGCGCCGGTAGGTCTGCGCGAGTCGTTGCAAATGGTTTTGGTACACGCCATCCTCCAGCGCGCGTGCCAGAATCGCTTGCAGGAAGTTGGCGGTGCCAAAATCGTGATTGCCTTTCGCTCGCAACACCGCGCGCCGCACCGGTGCCGGTAGGATGCCGTAGCCAACTTTCAAGCCGGTTGCGAACGGTTTCGTTAGCGTGTTCGTGTACAGCACCCGACGGTTGCCAGGGTCGAGTTTTAGAAACGATGGCACATCCTCGCCGTCGAATCGCAGATCCCGGTAGGCGGCGTCTTCCAGTACAAAAATAGGGTGCCCGGCCGCTCGTTCGTACCGGCGCAAAATCCGCCACGCCTCCTCTTTCATCGGCCAGGACCAAGTGTGGCCGGTAGGGTTGCGGAAGTAAGTGACCAAATAGACCAGTTTGAGTCGCGGCAACCAACCGCGTTTTTGAAGCGCGTCCAGCTTGGCCGACAGGTCTGCTGGTGACGCGAAAGTCGCGGTGCGCACGCCGCGCGCCTGAAGGATGCTGAGATACACGAAGTAGGTTGGGTCCTCCACCAACACGACGTCACCGGGATCGCAGAGCACCTCGGTGATCAAGTAGAGCAATTGCTGCGACCCGTTGGTGATCACCACATCGTCCACCGTCAACTTCTCGTACGACGCCTCGTCCTGTTGCCGGAGGCGGTCGAGCAACAGCGAGCGTAAAGCCGGTAGGCCAGCGGTTGTGCCGTACTGAAGCGCCGCGCGACCGGCAGTGGCGCGGGCCAGTAGGCGGTTCACCAGTGCGCGCACGTGACGAACCGGTAGCGTTTCATCGTCGGTGAACCCAGCCGCCAGCGAAATGAGGTCGGGCCGTTCCAATTTCAGCCGCATCAACCAACTGATCGGCGGCTCATGCGCGCGCCGCGCCATCGCCGAAAAATAGGGTGGCGTCATGGGGTCGGTGCTCCACCGGGGCCAGGGCCAAATCCGCCCCCGCGTCCGCCGGCCCACGGAGGACGCAGGCTGCGCAGTTCGGTGTCGCGGATGATCGCATTGACCGATTCGACGAATTGCTCCACAGCGGCATCGTCGCGGTAACCGATTTGGCGGGCGAGTTTTTGCAACTGGAGCTGGCGATCCTGTTGCATCAACTGTTGTAGTGTTTGCATCGTCTCGCGCGTTTCCTCACGCAACGACTCGGCGGCTTCGCGTCGTTGCTCATCCGGTACTTCGCGCAATTGCCACCAGCGCTGCCCGAGCTCCTCGAGGCGTTGAAGCTGCTCAGAAATTTGCATCACCAAATCGGCCTCGCTGGCGGTGGTGATCGTTTGAAGCCGTTGCTCGAGACGTTGGTATTGGTCATCGAACCATTGTTCGGCCGCTTGCCGACGTTGTTCCAGCGCGGCTTGGATGCGCTCGAACCGTTCCGGATCTTGCTGACGCAGTTGCTCGAGCCATGAGCTGGCACCCGTCGTCGGTGGCGGGGGCGAAGTGGTTGACGGCGCCGGGCGAGTCGGGGTCGGAATGACGGACTCCGTGGGCTGCCGGCGTTGCTCGAGCTCGGCGCGCAATCGAGCGATCGTGGCGTCGCGCTCGGCCACCAATGATTCCAGAACCGCAATTCGGTCCGTCTGCGCGTCGGACGGCGCGGCAGAAGCTACCGGGGTTGTCGAGATTGCGGTGAGTTGGTGCGCAAGCCGGGAGGCTTTCCGAACCGCGAGCGCGGTGGTCAGCCCCAAGACCAACACGAGGCCGGTAAGGATGGGTACGAGGACGCGCGACAAGGTTTCCGTTTTCATCGTTGCTTTGATACGCTGCGGTGCATGCGGACACTAGCAGAATTGCAGGGGAAAGTGGCGAGCGGTCAGCCGCTCCAGCGTGAGGAAATCCGCGATGCGATTGCTGCGTTGCTGGGCGCGGAGGAGAGCGATGACACGAAGGCGGCGTTTTTGACAGCGTTGGCGCGTCGCGGGGAGACCGCGGAGGAGATCGCCGGCTTTGCGGAAGAATTACGCGCACGGGCGCTCGATCCGGGAGTTGATGCAGCGCGGTTTGGCGGGGTGGTGTTGGATGTGTGCGGGACGGGCGGGGACATGTCGCACACGTTCAACATCTCGTCGGCGGTGATGTTTGTGGTGGCGGCCGCGGGTGTGGCGGTCGCGAAGCATGGCAATCGTGCCATTACCAGCCGGTCGGGAAGTGCGGATGTACTCGCGGCGTTGGGCGCGCGGATTGAGCTGACACCAGAGCAAGCGCGACGCGTGTTGGAACAAGCGGGCGTGACGTTTTTGTTTGCACCGTCGTTTCATCCGGCGTTCAAGGCCGTGGCACCGGTGCGAAAGAAACTGGCCGAGCAAAAACAACGCACGGTGTTCAACATCCTTGGTCCGCTTGTGAACCCGGCGCGGCCCACGCATCAGGTGGTTGGGTTGTTTGATCGCGCGCTGGTTCCCCGGTATGCCGAGGTGTTGCGGTTGCTGGGTGTGCGACGCGCGTTTGTCGTGCACGGTAGCGGGCTGGATGAATTTTCGACAATGGGCGTGAACACGGTGGCTGAGGTGTGGGGCGACCGGATTGAACTCACCGAGCGCGATTACACGGTGCCTCACACCGAGCCGCGATTGAAACCGGTAAGCCTGGCCGAGTTGGCCGGTGGGACACCCGAACAATCCGCGCAAATCATTCGCGATATCTTTCGCGGTCAAAACCGGGGTCCGTGTCGGGACATCGTGTTGCTGAACGCGGCGGCTGCTTTGGTGCTAACCGGTCGGGCCGATGATTTCCGGCAGGGTTGGGACTTGGCGGCGGAAATCGTGGATTCGGGGCGCGCGCAGGCGTGCGTGGAACGCTTTGTTGCCGCGACGCACTCCGTTTGATCAATGTCAGTCAGAAGCAGAGGGGCCCTGCGCACGTCTTTTTTGGACTACTTTGTTTTGGTGAGGTTTGGTGACTTTGGACAAGGCGGATTGGCGAGCAGGCCGCGCGCGACACGGGTCTGAGACAGGAGGCAGAGTATGTTTCCGACGGGGGAGGGTTCGATTCGGTTGTTTCGGGTGGGCGGTATTCAGGTGTATTTGCACTGGTCGTGGTTTTTGGTGGCGGTGTTTGAACTGACGACGCGACGCGAAGTGTATGGGTCGTTGGCGTGGAATGCGGCGGAGTATTTGGCGTTGTTCGGGATTGTGTTGTTGCATGAGTTTGGACATGCGCTGGCCTGCCGGTCGGTAGGAGGACGAGCGGAGCAGATTGTTTTGTGGCCACTGGGTGGGGTGGCGTACGTGCAACCACCAGAGCGCCCCGGGGCGGTGTTGTGGAGTATCGCTGCCGGGCCGTTGGTGAATGTGGTGTTGTTTACGGTGCTGACGGCGTGGAGTGTGTTTGTGTGGCCGGATCTGGAGTCGGTACCGCGTGAGTGGTGGTTGTTCTGGCGATCGTTGTGGATCATCAACGTGGTGTTGCTGGTGTTCAATTTGTTGCCGATTTATCCGCTCGATGGCGGGCAAATTTTGCGTGCGTTGTTGTGGTTTGCTTTGGGGCGCGCGCGCAGTTTGCAGGTGGCGGCCGGGATCGGATTGGTGGGGACGGCGCTCCTGGCGTTGGGGGCGATTTGGTTGCGGTCGGTGTGGGCGGGTTTGGTGGTGGCGTTTATCGGATTGAATTGTTGGGCGGGATGGAAACACGCGCGGTGGTTAATGCAGATGGAGCGGGAGAACGCTTGGCTGCGCGTGGAGACGTCACGCGATTGAAGCGGATTTGACACGGGGTCGGCATCGGTGGTCGCGAGGGTTGCGATCGCCGCATGAAGATTTTGTTGGCGACGGATGCGTGGGCGCCGCAGGTCAACGGGGTGGTGCGGACGCTGCAAACGACGGTGTCGCATCTGGAGCGGTTGGGGCACGAGGTGCGGGTGATCGAACCCGGTATGTTTCGCACGATACCGTGCCCAAGTTATCCCGAGATCCGGTTGGCATGGGTGCGGCGCACTGAGTTGTCGCGATGGATGGATGAGTTTTCGCCGGACGCGGTTCATGTGGCAACGGAGGGACCGGTAGGGTTGGCGGTGCGCAATGAGTGTGTGCGGCGGAGCTGGCCGTTCACGACGTCGTTTGCGACGAAATTCCCTGAGTACATCTACGCGCGTGCACGGGTGCCGGTGGGTTGGACGTATGCGCTGTTGCGCTGGTTTCACGCGCCGTCGCGGGCGGTGATGGTGGCGACAGACTCGGTGAAACGGGAGTTGGAGGAGCGCGGGTTTCGCCATGTGGTGCGCTGGATGCGCGGGGTGGACGTGGAGTTGTTTCGGCCCGGGCGGAAGGATTTTTTGGAGGGCGCGCGGCCGATTTTGTTGTACGTGGGGCGGGTGGCCGTGGAAAAAAATGTGGGGGCATTTCTGGCGTTGGACGTGCCGGGGACTAAGTATGTGGTGGGTGATGGGCCGCAGCGGGCGACGTTGCAACGCCGGTATCCGGCGGTGCGGTTTGTGGGGATGAAGAGCGGTGCGGAGTTGGCGGCGCATTACGCGGCAGCGGATGTGTTGGTGATGCCGAGTCGAACGGAGACGTTCGGGCTAGTGATGTTGGAGGCGTTGGCGTGCGGGGTGCCGGTGGCGGCGTACCCGGTCACTGGTCCGCGCGATGTTCTCGGCGACTCGGGTGCCGGTGCGATGGATGAAGATTTGGCGGAGGCGGTGCGCCGGGCGCTGAGCATACCGGCCGAGGTGTGTCGGCAACATGCGCTGCGATTTTCATGGGAGCAAACGGCGCGGATGTTTTTGGGGAACTTACATCCGCGAACCGCGGCCGTGGCCGATCCTGTGTTGGGCGTGGCGTCGTAGAATTGTGTGTTTGCTCTTCCAGGGAAAACCGCGACCGCTGAAGGGCACGGACAGAAAAGTGGGGCCGCGAATAAAACACGAATTAAGTAGGGATTTTTCGGGCAGTCCGGCATCGGCATTTTTGCGGTGACCTGTGTGGATTCGTGTCGGTGGGATTCTGGTACGAGATCAAAGGCACTCCTTGACGGAGACGGGACCACAGCCGGTGGTGGTTTTTGGCTAGCGACGTTTGTCACATGTTTGTAACATGCCGGCATGAGAGGGCACCGGCGTGCGGTTTGGTTGAGCGTATCTTTGTTTGCGCTTGCTGTGTCTGCTCGAGCCGAGACGCTGGTCATCAAAGGGTCGAATACTTTTGGGGAGGAGTTGGGTCCGCGATTGATTGAGGCGTTTCGAGCGCAGCGGCCCGGGGTGGAGGTCATTCTAGAGCGAAAAGGCACCGCGACCGGCATTGCGGCGTTGTTGGCGGGCGAGTGCGATATTGCGTCGGCTTCCCGCACGATGAACGAGGATGAGTTGCGATTGGCGCGGTCGCGCGGGATTCGGACAAGGACGTATTTGGTGGGGTTTTATGCGGTCAGTGTGGTGGTGAACGCCGGCAACCCGGTCGGAGAGCTGACGGATCGGCAGGTGCGCGAGATTTTTACTGGGCGGTCGACACGTTGGTCGGCGGTCGGAGGGCGAGACGCAGCAATTCGGGTGTGCATAAGGGATGCGAGGTCGGGGACGCATTTGGGATTTCGGGAATTGGCGATGGGAAATGAGCCGTACACGCCGGCTGCCGAGACGTTTGAAAGTTATGAGGCCATTGCGGCGGCGGTGCGTGCGGATGTGGATGCGATTGGGTATGTGGGGATGAATTATGCAGCGATGTCGGGGATCAAGCCGGTACTCATCAATGGGATTCGGCCGAGTATTTTGGCGGTCAACGAGGGTTTGTATCCGTACGCGCGCGCGGTGCGGTTTTATACGAACGCGGCGCGGGAGACGCCGGTGACGCGGGCGTTCATTCGGTTTGTGCAGTCGCGTGACGGTCAGCGAATTGTGCAGGAAATGGGGTTTGCGCCGCGATTTGAGCGGTCGTTGTTGCGCCGAACGGAGGCTTGGTGATGGGGCGGATTGAATATCCAGCGGGATTTCGGGCGCGGCGCGGGTTGAACTGGTTCGTTTTGGGGTTGATGTACGCGACGTATTACATGTGCCGGTACAATTTCCGGTTCGCGACGCCCGGTATGATTGAGGAGTTTGGGTTCACGAAGTTTCAGATTACCGGGATGTTGGGTGCGTGGTCGGTGGCGTATGGTACCGGCCAGTTGGTAAATGGGTTGTTGACGGATCGGATTGGTGGGCGGACAGCGATGTTGACCGGTGCGGTGGGCACCATCGTAATCAATTTGATTTTTGGGTTTGCGTCGTTTGCCGGTACTTTTTCGACATTTGCGTTGATCTGGTTGATCAACGGGTGGTTTCAGTCGTTTGGCGCGCCCGGCATGATCAAGATCAATGCCGCATGGTTCAATCGCACGGAGCGAGGGACGTTTGCTGGTATCTTCGGGTTCATGATCCAGATGGGGCAGGTGGCGATCAATAATTTGGCTCCGTTGATACTTGCCGGGTTTACGATCGGCACTTGGGTTGTGGCGGCGGGGGAGTGGCGATGGTTGTTTCGGATTCCGCCGCTGGTGACGGCGGCCGTGGCGGTGCTGTTGGCGTTTGTCGCGCGTGAATCACCGGCCCTAGCAGGTTTTCCCGGCGTGGTGAAGGACGAGACCGGTGGGGCAGATGAACAGGTGCGGGTGTCGCTGAAGGAGTCGTTTGTGACGATTTTTACCCACCCGTTGGTGTGGTTTTATGCAGCGGCCTATGCGTGCACCGGTGCGGTTCGGCATAGCTCGGATCAACTGGCGGTGTTGTATTTCGTGGAGCAGCTTGGATTGGACATGAAACAAAAACCCGCGCCGGTGTTTTGGACGATGAATCTGATGCCGGTGGTGGCGGTGTTTGGGTCGCTGAGCGCGGGAGTCATTTCCGATAAATTGTTTGGCGGACATCGGTCGCCGGTGGCGATGGCGTTGTATTTTCTCGAGGCGATCGTGATCCTGACGGCGGCACTGGTTATCTTTAGCGGGGTCGTTGGGCCGACGCCCGGTGGGATTTTTTTAGGGTGTTTGTTTCTCGTGTTGATTTCGCTGACCGCGAATTCGACACATGCGATTGTGGGAGCTGCCGCGCCGATGGATATTGGGGGGAAGAAAATGGCCGGGTTTGCGTCCGGAGTGATTGACTCGTTTCAGTACTACGGCAGCGCGATTGCGTTGCCCCTGACGGGATGGTTGATCACCCAGTACGGGTGGGGCGTGTGGTATCCGACGATGGCAGGGTTTGGGGTGTTGGGCGGCGTGGCGATGTTGTTAGTCATGAGGAAGCAGAAACGGCTTGTTGCTGCTGCTACATCGGGAAGTGGTCGTTGATGACAATCTGGCGGTTGGTGGGATTGGACATGCCAGTTTGTCGGCTCGCTGAGGCATTCGGCGCCGGATTCTGGTTTTTGTAAAATCCGCTCAAGTTTTTGTTCTGTAGAGACTTCTGTCGCTCATCAACGAGGTTTCGTTAATTCGGCAAGGGCACTGCTAAGGGAAGGGGAGGATGAGTGTAGGCATCAGGAGGTTTTTGAAGGCGTCGTTTTCTGTAGCGGATTTTTTTACGAATTCGCGGTCGGGTTCTTACGTCAGCCGTTGCCCACAGGCAACCGCTTCGCCGTCGTCACCAAGGCAGACGGACCCCGCATCATGGCCACCGATGCAGCCGTCTGCTGTGGCCTCGAGCTTGCCAAACTGCGACCCGAGACACTCGAGCCCTCGAAGCGAAGCGGCCCCCGACCGCGAACTTTTTCAACCCAAATGGCAACCAGGATCGAAACACGGTGGTGTTACGGTTTGGGTTTGGCACGGTAACCGGGATGCCCGTGCGCCGGAAATAACAATAACAACAACATAAACGGGGTGAAACAAACAACGGTCCGGCGCGCGGGCCCCGGAGGGTGAACGGTCGAGTTCGCGGACGAGTTTTTGGTTAGGTAGCGGTGTTGTGATTTGACCACGCTGACCAAATCACCCGCTCAAATCGGGCTTGCCAAGTTTCGGGAAAAACCGGTAACGTGTTGGTAATCAATGAGGCAGCTCTGAGTGGGCACTCAGTGGCATGGCTGGTGCACCTGAGTGGGGGCGTGGTGCGAAACAACTAAATCATCATGAAGGAGGAGCAAAAGTAATGAGCAAGAGCATGTGGCGGTTGATATTGGTAGCTGGATGCGTTGCAGCATTGGGTACCGGGGCCGTGCGAGCACAAGAGGCAGCTTCGGAGCCGGCAGAAAGCGAGAAAGAGTGGAGTGCGACCGTGGGGTTCGATGTTTGGTCCGAATATTTGTTCCGGGGCGTTGACTTGTCGGGGAATGACATTTTGCTGAACCCCTACGCTTCATTTAGTTGGAAAGGCTTCACAGCGTATTACTGGGGCGGTTACGCGGATGCCGATCCCGGCCGGTGGTATGAGGAAATGGATTTGGGCTTGGAGTACAGCCACACTTTGCTCGATGAGAAATTGACCCTAACGGGAGGAGCGGTGTGGTATCTCTATCCCGATGGAGTTTCGGGGGCAGACACGGTGGAGTTGTATGGAAAAGCAACCGTCAACGTGTTGCTAAGCCCCTACGTGTCCTTGTACTACGACATCGATGAATTTCACGGTGGCTATCTCAGTTTCGGCGTAAGCCACAGCTTTGATCTAACCGAGCCACTCGGTTTGGGTGAAGGGATGGCGTTGAGCATTGACCCCTCGGCGCAATTCAGCTTTGACCTCGGCTATAATTCTCGCGTTGGCCAGAGCAACTTCCGACCAAACGATCTGTTGCTCGGGGTGAAGGTGCCGTTCCAGATCAACGAAATGGTGGGCATCCATGCGGGTGTGCAGTGGTCCATTGCGCTGCAGGCGCTCAACGAGATTGGCCAAGGTAATGAGCTAATTGGCAACGTTGGCATTACCCTGACCTTCTAGTTCGACAACGTAATCCAGAGGAGAAATCATGAAAAACCTACGACGCTCGAAGTGTGCCCTGCGATCGGCGATTGCGTTGGCTGTCTGGCTGGCGCTGCCGTTGGTTGGGTGGGCAGAGGAAGCGATTGCGGCCGCGGCTGAGACTGCTGCGGAAGCGGCTGCGCCCGCAATCAGTGTGGAAAAGTTCACAGTCAACAACCTATGGGTTTTGTTGGCTGGATGCTTGGTGTTCATCATGCATCTCGGTTTCGCCACGGTCGAATCGGGTCTGACCCGCGCGAAAAACACCGTCAACATTCTTTTCAAGAACACGCTGATCGTGTGTATCGGCTTGTTGACGTACGCGTTCTGCGGGTTTGCTCTGATGTATCCGGGCGAATTTAACGGGTTTCTCGGCTGGGGGGGATGGGGGATCACCAAGCCGCTCGATGATCCCGCCTTCATGAGCTCGGCATACAATGAAGGCTA
>JANWVU010000006.1 GCA_025056465.1 Verrucomicrobiia bacterium
AGGTAGCGAGCGAGCAAGAAACCCTGATGCTCCGCTCCTCCCTCGGTGAGCATGGGCAAAAAAATGAGGATTTTCAAACGAGAGGACTACCGGTGCGCCAACACCTCGACAATTGAGGGCAAGCCGTAGAACCGAGATGGATAAGCAGGTGGTGGGTAGGGGCACTTAGGCTCGAGATCGGGGTGATGGATCTGTCCCTCTACCCCAGAAGCCTGAATGGAAAATCCGCTCTTTTGCAACATGTGAGTAAGGGTACGACGCGTGAGGAACCGGTGGCTGGTCATCCGCCGAGCCGTGCGAAACAGCATCCGAAGTGCTGCTCGGATCGTCGCCGGATTACGTTGCGCCAGCCCTCGATCCAACAAAAGGTGAGCTGCCCAGCCAAAAGAATTCGCATTTACATAAAGTTGCCCTCTAGGTTTTAGTACCCGATAAAATTCGGCAAGCGTTTGGGGAATCTCAGTGAACATGAGTGCGCCGTAGCAGAAAACCGCGTCGAATGCTTCCGCTTGGTAGGGCAAGCGTTCAAGCCGTCCGCGCACGAACAAACAATTTTTGCATCCCATTTCTTCCGCCAATGCGCTCGCAACTCGCAACCTTGCGGGGCTCAGGTCAATGCCGTGCACGATGTGATTTTCTCGCGCGAGGGCAACGGACCATTGACCCATGCCACAGGCGGCGTCGAGAACTCGGGACATTTGGCAGAAGCTGATCATCTCGAGTCGTCGTCGGTAGTAGGACAACGTGCGGGGCGCAGCAAACTCGAGTTGGGCAAACGCTCGTTCGGATTCAGGCAATTCGTTCCAAACAGCGTGTGGAAATCGCCAGCCGGCCTCTTCAAAGCGAGCTAATGGGGGTGTGTTTGTCACCAAATCTGGGGCAAAGGTTGGATGGGAATGCTAACGGAATACTGACGCGTCTCGTCTGGTCCATTGAAAACCAGAGGCATGTCGCGGCCTTGGTGTCGGACGCGGACAGGCCGAGAGGGGTCAATGTAGATGGTGAGACCTTGCAGCGAGAGCATGGGGTTGTGCGCGGGTGTCAGCAACTCGATGTTCGTTGTGCCGTCAACATCCACAAATCGCAGCCGCACGTTTTCCACGCAATTCAGGTAATCGAGCAACCGCGCGACCCCTGCAACCCACAACCGACCTTCCGCTGATTCACGCTGCAGGAATCGAAACGGAGCAAGATAAACCTCAGGTCGTTGGCGAACAGCCTCGATGCTGATAGGCCGACATTGCCCTTTGCAGCGGTGCAGGACGCCAAGATGTTGGTAGATGATCACGACACCGTGGTGGGCGTAAAACGCCGGCCAGTCAATTTGTTTGAGTTGGAAGCCTAGCGACGAGAGGTTGGGAGCGTTGATGCCGGTAGCGCGCAGCCGGATGAAGCCGAAAAACTCCGAGCTGTCTTGCAGCCGATATGGTATGATCAGTCGGCACTGCGGGTTACGGCGCCACCGGCCGAAGCGTCTTCTCACACTATGCAGAGGGGTCGTACCGGCAATCGCGTCTGGGTCGGTGATTAAGATCGTGTCAGAGTCCGACCAGACATAGCGCACCCCATGTCGTTTCATGAGGTCGGCATGGTAGTAAGGGCTACCGCGCACGTCCCCGTGGTGATAGCGCGGTGAGCCGGGACCGATGTTCTGTAGGTTGTGCTCGCCGCCGTGGTCCGTGTACACGGGCAGAGTGACGCGAAGCTCTGCTAACGCCGCGTAGGCTCGTTCGGCATGTGCCCGCCGAAACGGGTGCGCGGCATCGAAATCGCCGAACGAGTGGTTGGTATCGATCCAGCCCGCTTGCAGATATTCTGCGATGCGACTGCCGTACGAGCTAACCGGGCTGTCTGGATCGTATCCGTTGAAGTAGGCAAACGTATGCGGGTTTACCGAGTAGAAGAACATGCTCGAAGTAATTTCGAGCCCCAACCCCTGACCTAGCGGACCGGTTGAGGTGCTGTTGAGGTATTTCATGAGGGCGTCGAACTCGCTAAACGAGAAGTATTCGATGTCATTGGACACTGCGATCGCGCCCCGGTACGGGTAGGGCAGTTTTCTGAGCCTCCGGTCGCCGGGGTGAATACTTTGATATGAACGCATTGCTGTCGAGAGTTGCGATAACCTCAGGGTGAGTCGGTCAGATAGACAAAAGTTTCATACGGATTTTGGAGGACCCGGTTTCCTTGGGCATCCACGAACTCTTTTTTTTGATAGTTGTGCCAAATCTGGCAGTCGCGGCAGACACTGTTAGCGAACACACCCGCCAAAGCTTCTGCGCGGATTCTGCGATACTCGGGCGACAGCCATATTTCCCGCAGGCCGGACTGGTGCAAGTTGCCCACGTAGGGCACATCGTCGCGGTAGCCGACATAGAGAGTGGTGGCGCAACAGAGTGCAACTTGGCCATCAGGGTAAACGGCGGCCTGTGTCCACAATTGGGAACAGGCATACCGTTGCGCGGGAGCGGGCAAATCGATATCGAAATTCAGGCGTTCGTTAATCCAGATCCCGTTCACGTACTTAGAAAGCACGTAAAAACTAACCATGTCCAAGCCGATCGCTTTCATGCGGTCACGAAACAGGTCCTGTTCGTGCCGGTTGTAATCCTGCACTACGAGGCAGGCGCGCAACGTCGTGCGCCCGCCCAATTCGTTGCGTACTCGCACCAGAGTTTTGATGTTTTCCAACGGCACGCGGAAGTCATCGAGACGGATCTTCCGGTACGTATCCTCGGTAGCGGCGTCGAGGCTGAAGGAAATGTGGTCAACGCCCGCGGCAATTAAGCGCCGCGCTGCTTCTTCGTGGAGCAACGTGCCGTTGGTGGTGATGCTTACGCCACAACCGTGCTGCTTGGCGAGTACGGCATAATCGGTGAAGTTGCGATACACGAACGGCTCGTCATACTGACCAAATCCCAAATGGCTGCGGTACTGACCGGCCTCACGAATCAGCTTCTCCAACAACTGCGGTGGCATCCGTTTGCTGTTCGCGAAGTAATTTGTGGTGTGGCTCCGGCGCAAGTCTTCGCCATGATAGGGACACATTATACATTTCAAGTTGCAATGAGTTGTGAGCGCCACATGCACCCAACGCGGGAATGAAAATTCGGGTAACTCTTCTAGCTGCTCAACAAGAACCAAGGTGCGCAAGCGTGGACCAGCCTGTTCGGACTTTGGAGCGATGGCATGTTCGAGCCGTTGGACAAGTCCACGTTGCCATTTTCCGACGAGGCGGATCCATTGCTTGATCTGCGCCGAGCCGCGTGCACGACGGATGGCAGTGTGACGCGCTGCGGGTGCCGTGTTGGTCGTTGGGGGGGGCGATTGAGCGGCACTAGCTGCGCGGCTGCGATCCCCTGAGGCGGATCGCCAGGTCCGCCACCGGTTGTGAAGGGAGAGTAGTTTCTTCCGCCAATGAATCGCCGCGCGGCGTGTTAGCCGCAGAACGGCGAGTGACAAAACTTGAAACGGTAATCGCAGACTTCCCTCGGTGCGCAACAATCGCACGTCGGTGTCTAGTCCAGGATTGACAGCAACGACCAGCCATAACCGCGCGCAGTCAGGCCGAATAGTTTCTACTTCGACAAGCTCCCTGTCGGTGAGAGCCAAGTTAGGATGATTGACTATCAGCAACGGCTCCCGCCGCAGAGCCATCATTAGCAAGTCCCGCAACGGGGGTACGTGCCGATAGTAAATGACGCGACGTTTCATGGCTTGGCGACGCGTTGCAGCACGTCAAGATACTGGCAGATGATTTTATCGATATGCAGATGCCGGTCAAACCAGGCGCGCGCGACAATCTGCAACTGTTTCCACCACTCCGCTGGCGCAGCAGCCACGCGTTGCATGGCCTGCAGAATTGCATCCTCCGACTCGGCAGGAAACACATGTGGAGGCCAATCGTTGCCATATAACAGGCGGTTCCAATCTCCAAACGCGGTGATCAATGGCCGTCCATAATATGTGGTTTCACGGCCGATGTTACCCAGCACGGCGAGCCGCGGGCTGAACTGATCGCACACAACGACGCGGTCAAGCATGAAAATAGCCCGCAATTTTTTGTTGGGCATGTCCGGCAGCCAATCTACATAATCGCGCAAATGCAACGTTTCCACCAATTCTCGGCTGTGGGCAAGATCGGCGGGGCGGCCTTTCTCGATGAGGATCAGCCGGCAGGACTTGCTCGTGGTGGACATAAACCGCGCAAAAGCCCGCAGCAATTTGTCATTGTCCTTGAGGTAAGCGTCATTGTTCGTTCGCAGGTAGAAATGCCGCGTGGGGTGAAAGAAAATCAGGTCGTGATCACGGTATCGACGGCGTAGTTGTTCTTCGAAATCTCGGTCCCATTCTTGAAGCAAGGTCGGGTCCATTGGGAAGTTGCAGTAATAGACCGGTTTGTTGAGCAACCCGAGGCGCTTAAGCAGGACTTGTTGGTGCGGAAGGCATATGATCGCGGCGCATTGCCGCAACCCCCTCCGTTGCCGAAACTGCAAACCAGCGTCGTGAGCAAAATCCCGCAGCCAGGAAAACAACTTACCAGGCTGACGGCAGAGTTTTGAGAAAATTATGGTTGGATGGTGGTCGACGAAGAGCTTGAAGGGGAGGATTTGAAGGTCGGCACCCTGGGATAGAAAAACCTTCGGCACATTTACTAATTCACTAAATAAGGCCGGCCCGTTTTCCATCATCATGATCACACTTGCATCTTTGGCTTGCTCATAAAGTTGGCCAATGGCGCGGTGAGTGGTGAGTTTTTGCGGTCTTCCCCAGTGGATTGGTTCGTTTTCGACCTCGAAAACCATCGTTCCCTCTTCGACTCGGTCGGTCCACCACGCACGGCTTTCTTGGCCGACCGGCTGGCCTACTTGCAAAAGCGTCGCGGCCACGCCTCGTCGCCGAAATGCGGAGACAATGAAGTCTCCCATGTTGAGATTGTTGCCGTACATCATCACGCGAAGCGGATGGTTTGCTGTGCGCAAACCAGCTTGAGACAAGCTCATGGGCAAAAGTGATTTCAGATAATTAGTCTCCGGCTTGGGGTTCTCGAGTCACAATTTGGCACATCGTTTGTGCCCACGTTGATCCCATCCACCCATGCAAAGTTTGGAGTAGCCAATCAGGCTACCGCGGGCAGATTGATTCGTTCTGCTTGATCCCTCAGCGTGCATGGAAGGATGTTTGAGGTTTTACTTGCGAGGCAGTGTGATTTGTTTGTTGGATCTTGCCGTTTCAAACTCCCATTGATAGGGCACAATCACTGGCGCAAACCGTTCCAGCAACGAATCGGCCATAGCTCCAGAGTACCCGGCATCACGGGCGCTACCCTCAACTTGGAAGTGGGCGATTTCCGTTGAAGGAAACAACAAGGTGTGGCCGTCCGCCGCATAGCCACCCAGCCGGATTACGAACGTCTGATGCGGCATCAGTCGAAGATTGTGGAATGTGCAGCGAATTAATCCGCGGCCATCCAGGCGTTCAGGGCGACAGTCGTCGAGCAGCATATCGGCCCCGCAGATTGCCCCCCAGCGACTCGAAATCACAACCCATAATGCGGGTCGAGCTACAGGTCGCTTGGCATGATACAACAACTCAATGGTTATGGATTCTCCTGGAGAGAACACGTTCGCAGGCTGTCCGTCGGCTGACCGAAGGATCACTGCTTCGATTTCGACCTCTCGATCCACGCTTTGAAGCTTTTTCGGAGCGTCGGTGATGCAGGGGAGTGATGCAAGGTATTGTTGAATTACGGGTTTCGGGGGCCCTTCCGCAAAGAGTTTACCCTCCTCCAATAGAAAGGCCCGGTGACACAAAACTTCAATCGCGCCCATGTTGTGGCTGACGAAGAGGACGGTGCGGCCTTGTTTGGCGACATCGCCCATTTTGCCGAGGCATTTTTTTTGGAAACTGGCGTCACCGACCGCGAGGACTTCGTCCACGAGCAGGATCTCGGGCTCTAGGTGGGCTGCCACAGCAAAAGCAAGGCGCATTCGCATGCCGCTGCTGTAGTGTTTTACGGGGGTGTCGATAAACTTTTCAACCTCCGCAAAGGCGACGATTTCGTCGAACTTGCTTTCGATCTCCTTTTTCCTCATGCCGAGAATCGCGCCGTTGAGGAAAATGTTTTCGCGGCCGGTAAGTTCGGGATGAAAACCGGTGCCGACTTCGAGGAGGGAGCCAACCCGGCCGTGAATCTCCGCGCTGCCGGTCGTTGGCTCGGTGATTTGAGAGAGGATTTTCAGCAGGGTGCTCTTGCCGGCTCCATTGCGGCCGATGACGCCGACGACTTCGCCGCGTTGGACTTCAAATGAGACATCCCGCAATGCCCAAAATGTCTCGGCGGGTGGGGAACGACGGAATGGATTGGCAAGCACATCGCGCAACGCTTTGTATCGCTCGCGCGGGCCGAGCCGGTACTGTTTACCGAGGTTTTCAACGCGAATCGCTACCTCGCTCATATCACATCCGCGAATGTCCGCTCCATGCGTCGGAAATAGATCAAGCCGGTCACGAGAACCACCACGACGGTAATGATGGACACTCCGAGAAGCGGACCGGGAGGCGAGCCTCCGAGCAAGGCCCATCGAAACCCATCCACCACGCCGGCCATGGGATTGATTCCGTAAATCGCTCGCACCGACTCGGGCAGCAGGCTCGAGGGGTAAGCAATCGGGGTGGCGAAAAACCAAATTTGGGTGAGGAACGGAATCGTGTAGCGGACGTCGCGATACTCGACGTTCAAAGCGGAAAGCCACACACCTACCGCGAGGGCAGTGATTAGGGCGAACACAACCAAAGCCGGCAGAGTTAGCAGAATCCAGCCGGTGGGGAAGATACCGTACAGGAGCATGAGCAGCACCATTACAAGGAAGGCGATGGCGAAGTCGGGCACACCGCCCAAGACGGCGGCGATCGGGATAATCAAGCGGGGAAAATAAACTTTTGTGATCAGCGCGCGGTTGGTGACGAGACTATTGCCGGATTCGTTGAGCGCGTAGGCGAACAGTTGCCACGGGAGCAGACCGCAAAAGACAAAGATGGGGTAGGGCAGAGCATCGCTTTTCACGCCGGCGAGTTTGCCGAAGAAGATACTGAAAACGACCATGGTGAGCACCGGCTGCAAAATCGCCCACATGGCGCCGAGGACCGTTTGTTTGTATCGGACTTTGATGTCCCGCCAGACCAAAAAATAGAGCAGATCCCGGTAGTCCCAAATTTGGCGGAGCCGCAGATCAAGCCAACCATGCGACGGTGCAATGCGCGTGACAACGGCAGGCTGCCGCCCTGCCGGTGCCTCAATCGCAGTCGGTTGGCTCATGCTGAGTTTGAGTGACGACGGGCATGACCCGTCGGGTGGTTTTCAGGCAAATACCCAGTGCATCTTCGGACTGGGTGACACGCCATCGGGAAGGTACCGGGGCGTCATCGGGTGTTGTTTGTTATACATGCATACGATGATTGCATCGGCTGGGCTCCGATCCACATCAGCCAGCGGGCTTATCGGCACCGCCATAAATGGCTGGCCCGCCCGGTCGCCGTCGTAAACGGCGACGAGCTGGAGTTTCCATTCAACCAAACCAAGGTATGTGATTTCCGCCAGCTCACCGGCGCCCATTAGCGCCACAGTTTTTAGGCCCTGTTCGGACAACGTCCGACAAAGCTGTGCACTGCGTTTCCGGGCTTCGTGGTAAAACTGAAAGGAAAACTCCAGAAACTCATATGTTAGCCGCGTTTTTTCCGCGATACCGGCAGGCGTCAAAAAGTAATCCCACCGTCGCGCATGTTCTTTCTTCACGTGCAGCAAACCTTTTGCGATCATCTTTTTGAGCGTGGCATGAGCGAGCTTCACACTGACGCCCAACTTCCGTGCTGCCATGCGGTTGTTGAGCCGCGGGGTTTGCTCAACGTGCTTCAAGATCTCAAGTTCCAACAGCTCACTACGATCCATCGTTTCCGAAAGTAACGTTACGTTTCGGAAACGTCAAGGCCGAGTTTCGTTGACCCCTACCAATGCCTTCCGTATCCTGAGGCGCTGAGGGAGGATGAAACGGAGGATTCTATTCCTATATCTTACCAAGCACTCCGGACATTACGCCGCCGCCCGAGCCATCCAACAAGCCATCCTTCGCCTAGAGCCAGACACTCAAACACGGATGCTTGATTCTTTCAAACACTCGAATCCGGTCCTCTCCAAAGTCACACTTCATGCCTATCTCGCCATCCTCAAAGCCGCCCCTGAGATCTGGGAATACATGTATGACAACCCGGAATTCAAAGCTCGCACGGCGCGCATCCGCGAGATTCTCAATCGCGGCAACTCCCAAAAACTCAACGAAGTGATTCGACGTTTCCGACCCGACACGGTTGTATGCACCCAGGCGTTCGCGTGCGGCGTGATGGCTTCTTGGAAACGCGCGAATCGCGATAACGACCTCAAACTCGTCGGCGTCCTCACCGATTTTGTTGCCCACCGGTACTGGGCCGACCCAGACGTCGACTTGTATGTTGCTCCGAACGATGAGATTCGCGTCGCCCTCGAATCGCAAGGTGTTGCACCGTCTCACATCGTGGTTACCGGCATTCCCATCAGCCCTCGTTTCAGCGAACCCATCGACCGCAACGCAGTTGCCCAACGCTTCGATCTGAAACCAGACCATCCACTAATCCTCGTCATGGGTGGTAGCTTGGGCTTGGTCCCCATGAAATCCATCATTCGCCAACTCGACCGGCTCCCCCAACCTTTCCACATCATCGCCGTTACCGGCCAAAACGCCCGCCTTCAAAGAGCCCTCGCACGTCGGCGCCGACGCCTCCGTCATCCCACAAAAATTCTCGGCTTCGTAGACTGTATCCCCGAACTCATGGAACTCGCCGAGATGGTCATTTCCAAACCCGGTGGCATCACCACTGCCGAGGCGCTCGTCAAACGTCTCCCCATGATCATCATCCAACCCATACCGGGCCAAGAACAGAAAAACGCCGATTTCCTCCTCCGCCATGGTGTCGCCGTCCAAGCCAACAACCCCGAAGAAGCCGCCCACTACGTAAGCGACTTTCTTCGCAACCCCGAAAAACTGCGCGCCATGCGGGAAGCCGCAGCCGCAGTCGCTCGCCCAAATGCCGCGGAAGACGCCGCCCGCGCGATTCTGGCGCTCCGCTCAGTCCCGCAACTTGTCGCGGCGTGAAATACTACCAACTGAAGTTTGCCGAGTTCATCGGCCGATTTTTTCCCCGACGTGCTGCCTATGGCGTCGCCCGCCGACTCGCCGACATCTATTTCCTCCTCGATCGCCGCGGTCGCCACGCCGTGATGTCCAACCTCCGCCAAATCCACTCCTCCGGTGGCGTCGAACTTTCCGACCGTGCCCTCCGCGCCCTCGCCCGTGAAAACTTCCTCAACTTCGCCAAGTACGTCGTGGACTTTTTCCACTTCCTACACCTACCGGCCGAACGCATGCATCGGCTGATTGACTTTGCCAACATTCGCGAAATCTTCGACGCCTGCCTCAAACAACAACGCGGCCTCATCGCCGTCACCGCCCACCTCGGCAATTGGGAGCTCGGGGCCGCCGCCATGGCGCAGAGCGGCTACCGCATCAACGCCGTTGCGCTCTGGCAGCCCGACCCGCGCCTGAACGCCCTCTACCAAAGCTACCGTATCGCGCGCCAAATCCATCCCATCCCCTTCGGTCGCGCCGCGCGCGGTTGCCTCGCGGCCCTGCGCCGCAACGAAATCGTCGCACTCGTCGGCGACCGCGACTACACCGGTTCGCGCGACACCGTCGAATTCTTCGGCAAACCGGCACGCTTACCTACCGGCCCCGCACGCCTGGCTTTGGCTACCGGCGCGCCCGTCGTCTGCGCGTTCCTTGTTCGCCTGCCGGGCGACACCTACCGCTATGTCGTTTGCGACCCCATCCACGTCAACCCCGAACGCGACACCGTCGCCACCGTTATGCCCCGCATCGCGGCCTGTCTCGAAACCGTCATCCGCCGATACAGCGAACAATGGTATTTGTTCCACGATCTCTGGAACATCGAAGAGGATCGCGCGCTGGCGCACGTCGCCGCGTTTGGCGAATCCACCATTCACCAAAACCACCGGTGAACGTTATCGCCATTATCCCCGCCTACAACGAGGCCGGCACCATCGCCGACGTCGTTCAACGCACCCGCCCGTACGTCAGCGCCGTGGTGGTCGTGGATGATGGTTCCACTGACCAAACCGCCACGCACGCCGCACAAGCCGGTGCCCACGTCATTCGACATCCGCAAAACCGTGGGAAAGGTGCTGCCATCCTCACCGGCCTCGCGCACCTACGACAATCCCAAGCCGACGCCGCCATCTTCCTCGATGCCGACGGCCAACACGATCCCGACGAGATTCCCCAATTCATTCGCTGCGCGGAAAACAACCCTGCCGGAATCGTTGTCGGCAACCGCATGACGCACACGGCCGACATGCCGTGGCTGAGGCTGCAGACCAACCGCGTCACCAGTTGGATTACCGGCACACTTGCCGGCCAACCGATTCCCGATAGCCAATGCGGCTACCGGCTGATTCATCGTAGGGTCCTACCGGCGTTGGCGCTGGGGACGGCCCACTTCGAAACCGAGACCGAAATGCTTATCCAAGCCGGTCGCGCCGGCTACCGCATCGCGAGCGTGCCCGTGCGAACCATTTACCTACCGGGTCGCCACAGCCATATCCGACCCCTGCGCGACACACTCCGCTTCCTCCGCCTCGCCTTCCGATACCTCGCGCGCTCCCAAACGACTGCCAACCCGGATCACCGTCGCCACTCACTCGGCCCAGGCCGGTAGGCTGTCCTGCCGGATGCGGAAGAACCGGTGATTTTCCGGTAACGGGAGCTGCAGATAATCCCATGGATTCGTCACGGGCGCGGTTTGCACGAGGTTGCTCCACACGAGCGACAGGCTGAACTGTTCGTTGGTGACCCCTTGCAACGTGTACGTGCGGCCCCGATGCGCGGTCCAATTAATATGCGTGGCGTCGAAGCCGGTCACCCTCGGTGGACACGCGTGCGTGTCGAGCACGGTGTTCGGTTCATCGCGTGTGGGGAACAAGAACAAAAACGCCTGCGGACTGCGCCGGTCCCACCAGTATTCGTTGTGGTTGTGACCGAACCCGAAAACTTGCAGCAGGTCGCGCCCGATGATGTAGCCGTTGCGAATGAGGTTGTCGCGAGCAGTCATCGTTTGCACGAGACCGTCGTAGCACGGATTGCACGGCGGGTCGGACACAGGGAAATCCCCCACGGTGCCGGTATCGAGGTAAATCCGAATTGGCCGCTTGGGTGGCACGGCGAGGTTGTTCATGGTGGCAGCGCAGGCCCAGAACGAGGGCGAGAGGGCACCAACTTTCCCGAATACGTGAGAATATTCCCAACCAAGATACACGGAGATCAACCCGCCGCGCGACGACCCCATGATTCCGGTATTCGCGGGATCCGGCAACGTGCGGTAGCGTGAGTCCACATACGCTTTCACGTCGTGAATGAGGAACTCCGCGTATCGTTGCGCGGTCGCCCACTTACCGGCGCACGAGCTGAGCGCGCATGGCGTGTACTCGCAAGCGCGATCGGTGGCGTTCTCGACGCCCACGACAATCAACTCACGCAGTTTTCCAAATCGGATGAGGTTGGCCACGTTGGTGTCGACGTTCCAACTGCCAAATGCGCCCATGCCCAGGAACAAGTTTTGACCATCTTGCATGTAGAGCACGGGGTATCGTTTGCTGGTGTTCTGATCGTAGCCGCGCGGTAAATACGCGCGCACAGTACGCGGTTGGAGTCCGTTGCTGGGCGTGATGAAAAACGATTCGACCCGGTTCGTCGAAACCACCGGCGGCGGCCAGTAATTGTAGATTTGTCCCGCTTGCACCACGCACGCGTCCAATGGCGTCTCGTAATTGCGGCCCGGCACGCCGTCGGGATTGTCCCAGTTACCGGCGTTGTCGGTGAACGCAAACACCAGATTGGTTTCTCCCATCCGGTTCAATCCATCCGCACGCCACACGTTGTTGGTGACACGTTGCATCGGGCGCAACTCCCACGCGGCGGTTTGTGTGTTGGAAAATAGAATCGAGACGCTCGGCCACGAGGAAATGTAGAAGACCGTTTTGCCCTCGCAGGGTGGTGGGGGTGGCGGTGGCGTGCTACCGGTACGATTAGGCCCCGGCTCGTATTCGATGCTACCGGGGTCAGTGCGGCCGTAACAACTAATGTTCGGGTTGTCCCAACAACACGCGCAATCCCATCGTTTCACGAACTTGTACTCGTACGTCACACCGGCGGGCAGCGCGATGGTTACCGTCCAGTCGCACTCGCTGCCACTGCAGTTGCTGGGCACCATTTTGATCGCGCGGTTGGGCACCCAGCTACCCAACTGCGGCAAACTACCAAGCACGAACACGCTCTGCCCGAACGCGGTGCTGGTCCGGTGTTGAAAGGTCACGGGCACGTCGAACGCGGCGGCGATGTGAGCCGTCGCCACAAACATCAAACTGAAAAGCAAGCGGCAGTTATTCATGTTGGTGCACTCGGATGAAACGGAATGAGCTGGGAACCGACGCGCTTGGGTAATCCCACAACCAGCGAGGCGACGGCATGGTTGTCAGATTGGTCCACGTCACCGCTGCATGGAACTGCTCGTTGGTGATGCCCTGCACGGTGTAGCGGCGACCGCGGAACGCCGTCCAAGTGACATTGGTTCCTGTGAAGCCGGTAATGCGTGGCGGACAAACCACGCTGTCAAGCAATCGGTTTGGTTCGTCGTGAATGGGGAACAGGAACGTCAGACAACGCGGCAACCGACGATCCCACCAAAACTCATTGTGAGTGTGGCCGTAGCCAATCATGTGGTCGAGGTCGTCGAAGAAAATGTACCCGTTGCGTACCAGGTCATCGCGTTCGGCAACCGTGGCCGGTAAGCCGTCGTTGGCGGTGCCGCTGTCACCGCTATCGAGGTAGATGCGGATCGGTCGTTTGGCGTCGGGCACCGGCACCGGCGAACAGACCCAGTACGACGACGACATGGCGCCCACGCGACGAAACACGTCGGGGTATGTCCAGCCGAGCCAGGTCGAGATGAGTCCGCCCATCGAGGAGCCGAGCACCCCGGTATGCTCGGGACCCGGTAGGGTTCGGTATTGCGCATCGATCACAGGTTTCAGCTCGTGGATCAAAAACGAGGCGTATCGGCCACCCAGCGCGCTCCCGCCCAGCGGCGGGGTGCAACCCGGTGGGGTGTACTCGCGCAACCGATCACTGGTGTTGTCCACGCCCACAATGATTAGTTCGCGCAATTTACCGAATCGAATCAGATTGGCCGCGTTGGTGTCGGCGTTCCACGAACCAAACGCACCCATACCAAGGAACAGGTTCTGGCCATCGTGCATATACAGCACCGGGTAGCGTTTCCACGTGTTTTGGTCATACCCTCGAGGCAGATACACGCGGATGGTTCGGCCCGCAACGTTTGTGGACGGCAGGAAGAAGGTTTCGACACGGTTGGTCGAAACAACGGCGGGAGGCCAATAATTGAAGATTTGTCCGTCTTTGACCACACACACATCCAACGGTGTTTCGTAGTTCCGACCCGGTACGCCATCGGGATTGTCCCAATTGCCGGAATTATCGGTGAACACAAACACCAGGTTGGTCTCGCCGAGCCGATTGATGCCGTCAACGCGCCACACGCCGTTGCTGAACCACGTCATGGGTTGAACGGCCCATGAGCCGGTCACGGTGTTGGAATAAACGATTGAAACGCTCGACCAACCGCTGAAATAAAAAATCGTTTTCCCTTCGCACGGTGGCGGGGGCGGTGGTGGTGTGCTCCCGGTGCGGTTGGCCCCCGGTTCCCAAATCACATTGCTCGCATCACCATAGCACGTCGCGCAATCGGTGCGCTTGATGAACTTGTACTCAAACGCGGTACCGGGCGGGATGCCAATCCACGCCGTCCAATCACATTCACTCCCGCTGCAATTACTCGGCACCAATTTGATCGCTCGCGTGGGGTCCCAATTGCCCAACTGCGGAATGCTGCCCACGACGAACACCGATTGACCCGGGATCGTGCTGGTGCGGTTGGAGAAAAGCACCGACTCTGTCATGGCGTGTGCCACGGTGCCCACGGCCCAAAACCCTAAAGCCCACATCCTCACAACAACAGCAGTCTAACCCGACCGACCTGCCGACTCAACCTCGTACCACGCCTCCACCGGAGGTGCCGGTGGGGTGGCCACACCGCGGGGAGTTACTAGCTCAGTAGCCAAGCTCCCAGCGCGGTTTGATGTCGGCGGCAATTAGGTCGGACACCCAAACATCAGTTGGCAATGTTTGTAGGATCGATGCCGGGATTTTCGGAGTCACCGGCCCGTGCAGGCACAACCGGGTGGTTAGTCGTTGCCACGAATGAAACCCGCCCCCAATCGTGATGGCATGCATGTCCACGCGATGTTTCGCCGCAATCACCTCTGCCGGCCCAATCGTGGCAGCCTTCGGAGGGACCGCCGATAAATCACCGCTGGCGCCGAACCAGCCATGGAGAGAATTTTGGGCAATGGTGAACGGACTGAGCGTGCATATCCGCGGCCCGAAGGTCTTCCACTCCTCCAGCGGGGCATCGAATTCGGGTGCGTCCGGCTCGATAAAGGCAAGGTGACCGGTCCAACCAGGACCGCTGTAACAAATATCGGCGCCACCCAGATCAGCGAGCATTTTCCCGTAATCTTTCAAATTGCGGTTGGTGAAGATGTGTACCTGTTTTTCCGGTGGCCGCAGCTTCGGAGAAATGGCGGACCAAAAGTACTTCTTGAAGGCGTGCCCAAACCCAAATGGCCAGGTTTCTGGTGCGATGTTCCCATGTTCGTCTGCGTACTCGTCCATGTTGAACGTGTGCAGGCGCCGACAATCCACTCGGTGTTTGTTGATCAACGCGGCCACCTTGCGGTAACTCGGCCACGGATTCGGCATAATCATCACCAACTGCCGACCGGCCTCCGAAGCCTCCCGGATGCGCTGAAACATGTCGTGAATCCAGCTTCGTTCCAATTCCGCGGCCGGCACGATTTGAATACGAAATTGAGGGTTCCAGTGGCGGGTTAGCTCGCTACGGCGAATTCGTCGGCAACGCTCGATGACCTCCGGGTCACGAAACGGAATGCACGCGGCGGGTTCCCAACGAAACGTTTTCGAAGACACACTCGCCTCCTATCCACGTCTGTATTGGATTCAAATCGTCATCCCACAACACCAGGTCGGCGTCCGCGCCCACCTCGAGCCGACCTTTTCGTTCCAAGCCGACCACTCGGGCGGGATTTAGCGTCCCCATCGCCCACACCTGCTCCACAGGGCGGTCGCTCAACCATCGCAACAAATGGCGCATGCCGGCATTCATCGTGAGCACACTACCGGCCAACTCACCGGTATCGCTCCGTCGGGCAGCATCACCTGCGCGCACGCGCACCGCAAAACCCCACGGCGTGTTGTAAACACCGTCTTCCATACCGGTGCCGATGTTCGAGTCGGTAATCAGCACCACGCCCGACCATCCCTTGGCAGCCAGCGCACAGCGGATCGCCATCGGATGGACATGCACGCCATCGGCGATGAAATCCACGGTCACCCGTGGATCGGCCAACACGGTTTCAACCACACCCACAGGCCGCACGCCCGGCTCCGCCACTTCGGGCACGGGAAATACATCGTAGAAATGGGTGGCATGATGCGCGCCCGTCTCGATGGCCGCGATGGTTTGTTCCACACTGGCACGCGTGTGCGTGAGAAACACGGTCACACCGGCCGCGCGCAGTCGCTCAATTACCGGCAAGATGCCCGGCGTATCAGGACTAACCGACATCGCGCGGATGCGGTTCGGGGCTGCCGTCAGTAATGAGTCCAGCAACGCGACATCACCGGCCAAGGTTTGCGCGCCCGCGCCGGGCAGCGCCAAAAACGGTCCCTCTAGATGCAAACCGGGGAGGTGTGCAGGCAAGGCTGCCGCTAACTCGCGCACCGCGGAGGGCCGGATTTGACGATACAACGTTGGCAACGCGCAGGTGACCCCGTAGCGGGGCAGCAATGAGGCTGCGGCACGGAGCGCGTCGGGATCCGATTCGTACAGGTGTGGGCCGAGTCCGTGCGTGTGCAAATCAATCAATCCCGGGGTGAGCAGCGGGGCGTTGGGGGGCACCGCGTGCTCATGGATGGCGTGGATGCGTCCGTTGGCCAATTCGATCGTGCCGGAGCCGGTGCGTCGGCCGGGGATGACGAACCGCACATTGGCGATTGCACTTGTCATTCGATTCGAACAGAATTAATGTGCGAATCGAACAAACTTTGCAAGCCGAATGTTGGAGCTGAACGAACGCCAGCAACAGATTTACGCGGCCCTAACCCGGCAGGGCCGACTGCAGGTGACCACACTGGCCCGTCAGTTGCGCGTGGCGCCCATGACCATCCGCCGCGACCTGGCCGCGATGGAAGCGGCCGGGTTATTGACCCGCACGCATGGCGGGTGCGTGTTGCAATCGCCGCACGTTGTGGAGGCTTCGTTTCTGGAAAAGCAACGGCGACGTCAGGCGCAAAAAGCAGCCATCGCATCGGCCGCTGTGCGACTGTTGCGACGAGGGGAGGCGGTTTATTTGGACACCGGCACCACCGCTTTTGCCGTGGCCCGAGCCTTGCCATCGGATCTTAATCTTCGCGTCTTCACCAACAATCTGCGGGTGGCGTTGGAGTTGTTCGGGCGTGCAGGGATCGAGGTTACGGTCTACGGCGGCGTGCTCGGACGGAAAAACCCAGATCTGATGGACGAGATGGCCGTTGCCCAAATCACGCAATACCGGCTGGACGTGGCGGTGGTCGGTGGCGATGCCCTCGACATTGAGCGGGGCGAGTTTTACGCAGCCGATGCCGGGTCGGCAGCAATCTCCCGCGCCGCGCAACGCCAGGCCGACCGGGTGATCGTGGTGATGGACAGTTCCAAGTTCGGCAAACGGGGTCTGGCGGTGGCTGGTCGGCTGATGCGCGGCGTGACGTTGATCACCGATGACGAACCCGATGCGCGCACCCGTGCGGCGTTACGGCGTACGGGGGCAACCGTTTTATTCCAGGAGGTCTCATGAACCGATATGATCCGACTCGATATGCCGTGGATTTCCGAGAGTGTCCGCGGATCATTACTACCACGGTTCCGGGTCCGCAATCCCAGGCCTGGCACGCGCGGTGCACGAAATACTTCAAGGGTTTGTCCAGTCAGGTGAAGTTGTTTCCGGTCGCCTTTGAGTCCGGCAAGGGCTGCACTCTGCAGGACGTGGATGGGAACCGTTACATTGATTTCAGCTCCGGTATCTACGTGACGACGCTCGGGCACTGTCATCCAAAGGTGACGGAGGCGGTGCAGAAAGCGGCGGCTCAGATGATGAATTGCCATGATTTCACCACGCGGATCAAAACATTGTTGTGCGAGAAATTGGCCGAGGTTCTGCCGGGTGATTTGAACGGGTTTCAATTTTATGATTGCGGCACGGCGGCAGTCGAAGCGGGAATGCGCATTTTGCGTGCGGCCAGCGGAAAACATGAGTTGCTGTCGTGCTTCTACGATTTTCACGGCAAAACCTACGGCGCCGTATCGCTCGCGGAAATTCGCTCGCCCGTGTACGGCGCGGTGCGGGCGCCGGGGATGCATTTGTTACCGCGGCCCAATCCATACCGACCGCATTGGACGAAGCCCGACGGTTCGATTGACACCGACAAGTACATCGAGTTTTACGCGGAGTATTTGGATCGAGCCACGGTCAACGCGGTGGCCGGTTTCGTGTTGGAACCGATTCAGGGTTGGGGGGGGTCGGTGATTCCGCCTGATGATTTTTTTCCGAAATTGCGCAAGCTTTGCGACGAACGAAAGATTTTGTTGATGGCGGATGAAGTGCTTACGAGCTGGGCGCGGACCGGTAAGTGGTTATGCATGGAGCACTGGGGTGTGCTGCCGGATGTGGTTGCGATCGGAAAAGGCTTCGGCAACGGTTTCCCGGTCACGTGCGTCGCCGTGCGCGAACCGTTTAAGGAGAAGTTTGAAGCCATCAGCGCCTCCTCAAGTTACGGGGGCAACCCGATGGCGTGTGCGGCGGCGTTGGCCAGCACGGAGGTGATCGAGGAGGAAGGGCTGTTGGAGCACGCACAGCACTTGGGCGAGTTGTTCGCCAAACGCATGGCGGACTGGCCAAAGAAATATGCGATTGTCGGAGACACGCGGGTCAAAGGATGTTTGTTGGGCGTGGAGTTGGTGAAGGATAAAAAGACGAAGGAGCCGTTCGATGAGGCCGGCAAGCGGGTTTATCAGCGTGCGTTTCGCAAGGGGTTGGCGTGGATTCCGGCAGGGCACATTTTGCGGATGAGCCCGCCCGTCGTCATGCCCGATGAAGTCGCACATAAGGCGATGGACATTATCGAGGAATCCATCGCTGAGGTGGAAAAGGAGCTAACGTAGACGATGAGCCTGCGCGCTGGTGCGGCGGTGCGGGACATCAGTCCCACGCGGCCGATACAACTGAGCGGGTATCCGCATGCGATCCGGATCTCCACCGGCATTCATGATCCCTTGCTCGCGGCGGCGTTGTATTTGGAGAACAACGGGTGCGCGGTTTTGCTGGGGGCGTTGGATCTGTTGATGCTCAACCGCGACGTGGCTCGGCATCTTCGCTGGCGAGTGGCCCAGCGGCTTGGGATACCCGAGACGCACGTTTTCATCAGTTGCACTCATACCCACTCCGCCCCCGTAACCGCTGACTACCGACTCTTCGCAGGTGACCCGGCATTGTCTTCGCCGGATTCGGCGTACCTGAAATTTTGCGAAGATCAAATGGTCGCGGCGGCCGTCGCTGCGCGGCAGAGTGTGCGACCAGCCGAGTTGGGTTGGACAACCGCTAACGCGCAGGGCGTGGGTGGCAACCGACACTCGCCCGACGGTCCCACGGATCCCGAGGTTGGTGTGTTGGCGGTGCGATCGGATGGAGAGTGGCTCGCCGTGGGGATGATTTACAGCATGCACCCGACAGTGTTGCACGAAGATTCAACGTTGGTGTCCGCAGACTTCCCGGCATTTGCACGGCAATGCGTACCGGCATCGGTGGTGCTGTATCACACCGGACCCTGCGGTAACCAAAGCCCGCGCTACTACGTCCGTGGGCAAACCTTCACCGAAGCCGCGCGCCTGGGCCGGAAACTTGGCGAAGCCGTCGCTGCGCGGTTATCGAGCATCCGGTACGATGCCAATCCAGAATTGGCCGGTGATATCCGCGCGGTGAACCTGCCGCCGCGCGTTCTCCCAACGCTTGCCGAAGCGGAGCGAACGCTGACGGAGCGACGGGCCGAGTTTGAGCGGTTGAAAGCTACCCGGGCCGAGCGCGCCCTGGTGCGAACCGCAGAGGTGGCGGTGTTCGGTGCCGAGGCGATGTTGCGATTGGTTCAATCGGATATCGCCGCGATTCGGGCCAGTGTGTTGCCGGCTGAAGTACAGGTGTTGCGAATCGGCGACGCATGTGTGGTGGGGTGGCCCGGTGAGGTATTTGTGGAGTATGCACTTGAGCTGAAACGACGCGCACCGCGAAAGACATTTGTGGTGGCATTCGTCAACGGTGAGTTGCAGGGGTACATCGTGACGCCCGACGCGACCGGGTATGAGGCGTCGAGCAGTTTGTTTCAACCCAAGGCCGGCACCGTGTTGGTGGAGACAGCGCTGGAGATGTTGCAATGAAGGATGTCTACAACGTGGGCTTTGTCGGGTTTGGGATGATCGGGAAGGTCCATGCCTACGGGTATCTAACGTTGCCGTTGTATTATCAGCCGGTGCCGCTGCGTGCACGCATCACGCACGTGTGCACCACTCGGCAGGAGACGGCGGAGGCAGGAGCCTCACTGATTGGCGCACCGCACGCGGTGACGGATTACCGGCTCGTCACGGAGAATCCGTCTGTGGACATCGTGCACATCTGCACGCCGAACGACCGCCACAAAGAGGCGTTGCTGTCGGCGATGCGACATCAAAAACACATCTATTGCGACAAGCCACTGGTGGCGACGTTGGCCGAAGCGGAAGAAATTCAAGCCGCATTGGAAGCGTACCGGGGCACGGCGCAGATGACGTTACAAAACCGGTTTTTCCCCGCCACGATGCGCGCCAAGCAACTTGTGGAGGAAGGCTTCCTTGGCAAGCCATTGGAATTTCGCGCGGCGTATTTGCATTCCGGCAGCGCAGACCCCAACGCGCCGTTGAAGTGGAAGTTGCAAGCCGGTGTGATCGCCGATCTCGGGCCGCACGTGTTCGACATTATTTATTACCTGCTCGGTGAATTTGCGGCGATTCAGACGTTGACCTTCCTTGCTTACCCGCAGCGGGGCGGCGCTGAGGATTGCATGATGGCTTTGGTGCGGATGAAGAACGGTTCTGTGGGCACAATCGAGGCCACGAAATTGGCCACCGGCAGCGAAGACGAGTTGCGGTTTGAAATTCATGGGTCCCGCGGTGCTTTGCGGTTTAACGGCATGGACGCACACCACCTCGAGGCGTACGACGTCAAAACCGGTGGCTGGACCCGCATAGACACCGGCCAACGGTACGCGCCCCCGGCCGCACCGTTCCCGGGACCGAAGTTTGCGATTGGTTGGTTGCGCGGACACGTTGCGTGTTTGGCTCAGTTTCTCCAAGCCGTGGCGAACGGTCAGCCAGGCGACCCCGGACTGCAGCACGGCATTTATTTGCAGCGTGTGCTCGACTGCGCCCAGCGTTCGGCGCGCGAGCAACGCTGGGTAAACATCGAATGATTTTGGCGATCGATCTCGGTTCGACGTCGTTCAAATCGGCTCTCTTCGACGAGCGGTTGCGGTTGGTGGCGGAGCGGCACGAGCCGTTACGCTACCGGTTTGGGACGGGCGGCCGGGTGGAGTTGGCCGTTAGCGAAGTCGAGCGCGCGATGCAATCCATCCTGCCCCGCCACCACCGACCTCACGTTATCGCGCTAACAAGTCAGGCGCAGACGTTCACAGTGGTCAACGCGCGTGGTCGCGCGGTACGCCCGTTTGTGTCATGGCAGGACCAGCGGGCTGGGCAAGCCGCGGCGCGACTACGCCGTGAGCTGCCGGATTTTGCCGAGCATTGCAGTTTTGCCGATTTGTTGCCGGCATTGCAGATATCGCAGATAGCTCACCTGCCATTACAGGACGGCGAAATGCCGTTGTTGTTACCAACGTACTTTGTACGGCGCTGGACCGGCGAAAACGTCACGGACGACAACCTCGCAGCGATGAGTGGCCTTTATTCATTGAGAGAACGGCAGTGGTGGGACGCTGCCCTGCGGGCGGTGGGACTGCGCGAGGCGCAACTGCCACGCGTTATCCCAATCGGCCAAGTGGCTGGTTTAACGCGGCGCAACGAATTTGGTTTGCCGGTTGGCGTGCCGGTGGTGTTGGCCGGTAACGATCAGACAGCGGGTGCCTACGGGGCGCGGCTGGAGGAAAATGGCGCGTTGCTGATTACCCTGGGCACCGCACAGGTCGCGTACCGGTGTGTGGAGCGGTTACCTGCGAGCAAACCCGGTGTTGTGCGCGGTCCCTATCCCGGTGGGCGGTTCTACCGGATGGCGGCCGACGCCTGGGGCGGGAATCTAATCAATTGGGCCGAGACGGTTCTTAGCGGGTGCAGCACGGACGAGGCATTTTTCGCGCAGGCAGCTCGGGCGCCGGCAGGATGCCGCGGTTTGGTATTTGATCCCGAGCGCGGCGAATGGCGTGGTTTGGGTTTGCATCACATGACAGCCGATCTAGCGCGGTCGATCCTGGAAGCGCTCAGTGCGCGCATGGCGCAGTTGGTGAACCAGCTTGGAGGAGTGGGGCGACGTTTCGTTTGGGTTGCCGGTGGCGGTAGCAAGCAACCATTGTGGCGGGCCATTACAGGCGAGCGATTGGGAGTGCGGTTGCGTCCCACGGCTGCCACGCCGTTGGTGGGTGCGGCGAGGATGGCACTCGCAGCACTCAGACGTCACGAGGGGTGAGTTCAGAAAGACGTTTTGGTGCAACGCTGTCGCTCAGTTCATTTGCGGCAGGACGATGCCCCGCATGATGACGCGTTGGCAACTGACGAACACCAGCAGGGTGGGGATCATGGCCACGACAAGCGCCGCCACGCGGATGTGCTCGGGGGCGGTAGCATTGAGATCGTAAAGCCACACCATGAGCGTCCACATGTTGGGGTCTTGGCAGACGGTCAACGCAAAGAGGAATGCTCCGTAGGCGGCCGTGAAGGTGATCAGCGCGATGTAGGCAAAGACCGGTTTGCAGAGCGGTACGGTGATCTGGTAAAACATGCGCAGCTCGCTGGCGCCATCGAGTTGACCGGCCTCGTACAACTCGCGAGGTAGCGTGTCGAAGAATCCTTTGAGGATGAAAATGCTAAAGCCGTTGGCCATCCCCGGCAGGACCAGTGCTGCGAAAGTGTTGAGCAGACCGAGGTCGCGAAGCAACAGGAAATTGGGGATCATGGTCACCTCGGCGGGGAATGCCATGGTCGCAAGCAAAAACAACAACACTTTATATGCGTACGACAGGTTGAACCGCGACAGGGCATAGGCGCAAAGCGGGTTGACCGTCAAGGTGATAACGATCGCCAACAGGATATAGATGACGGTGTTGATTAGGGCGCGACCCTTAGTGAAAATGAAGCTGAACACCTCCACGTAGTTGGTGCGGATGAAATACCAACGCCACGCGCCGGGATTGTCAGTCACTTCCTTCCATTCCCAAACTGCATGTGGAATAACGATGTCGTCGAGTCGGCCAAATTGTGTGCCGAGTCTGCGATTGATTTCTTCCAACGAGCCGCCGTATTCGCGGAGAAGCCAGCGGCGAAACTCGACGGTGGCGTTGCGCAAGGTGACGTTGCGGATGGATAGGCGGGGCAGGTCCGCACGCGCATCGCGTAGAAAATCGAGCAAGTCACTTTGCCGAATGCCCTCCAACATCTCGCCGGTAGGCCAAGGTACTTCATCAAAACTCCGGTAATTTGTGCCGTAGGTTGCATTCAACTGCGCGATGCTGCCACGTCTGGCCTTCAAGTACGACCGGTACTCTTGCAGTCCGCCTTCATTGATTTCGAGGAGACGCAAAGGCCACTTGCGACGCACGAAATCCTCCCACAATTCTGCGAGCAGCGGGTGATTCGGCAGGCTTGGGGGCAGCGAGATGTCCGAGAAATCGCGATACTGGGTGCCCAGTCGTTCATTGAGGCGCGCGATATTGCCGTCGGCGACGAACCGCAAATGATCGATCCATTTGCGCGTGCCTTCAAAGGGCACCCGTTGCCATACGGGCAATAGGGGCTTGTAACGTAGGTAAAGTCGGTAACGCGAATGGTAGACCGGTGCCCAGTCACGCGAGCTGATCAGCTCGACCGGGACGGATACCTCGGCCCAGTAGTCGAATGATTGATCAATGGCACGGTTCAAGTCGGTGAGCGATGCGAATTCAGTCTGGAGCCATGCTTGGAATCCTCGGTTGACCGGACCGACCAAGCCTCCTCGGGAAAGGAAACCGGCTTGGTAACAATCTGTCGAAATGCCGTAGGCGAGAAACTCTCCGTAAGCAGCCACCAGCCGTTGCATGGCGGGGTCGGTCGCCTGCTCGCGCAGCCGGAGTTGGCGTGCCATCTCTGCAACCGTGCCCGTGCGCACATCCACTCGCGATAGCTCGTAGCGATACAAATCTTTTAGGGCCGAGAGATCGTTGTAGTACTTGTCGTTTAGGAAGCGCGCGAACAATGCCGTGTCGTCATACAGAAACTTCGGCACGATCCGGTAATCGGAGACGTCGGCTTCATTGCTAATCGATCCGGCAAGCATCAGTAGAAACGGTCCAATCATGGTGATCGAGCCGGTGACTAGCAGCAGATACATCAGGGCGAGGGTTACCCTCACGCCCAGGGTGCCTCGACCAACTCTGCTGATAACCGGCATGGCTAATCCCGTTGGGCCGTAGTGAAACGCACATTGCGCAAGACGCGCAGTTGATAGACGGTGAAACCAACCAACGCCGCGCCGATGATCCACGCAACGGCGGTGGCGTAGCCGAATCGCAAATAGGCAAAGGCGTTGTACCAGACCTCCATGCCGAGCACGTGCGTGCCATCGGAGGGGCCGCCGCCGGTCATCACAAAAATTCCCTCCCAACTGCGGAATGCGCCGATGAAATGGCCGACGAAGTTAATAATGATCAGGGGCTTCAAATACGGCAGCGTGATGCTGAACACTTTGCGCCACGGACCCGCACCGTCGAGGTCGGCGGCCTCGTAAATGTCTTCGGGTATGCTTTTGAGTGCGGCGAGGTAGATGATGCACCCGGGCCCGATACCGGCCCAAATGGAAGGGATGATTACGCAAATCATGGCCAACAACTGCGAACGAGTGAGCCACGCAACTGGCTCGCTGGGCTTGACCAACCCCGCTTTGATCAATAACGAGTTCAACAGACCGTCGGCATTGGGCGAGAACATCCACAGCCACAGATAGGCCACCACCAAACTGCTCATCACAGCCGGCAGGTAAAAAATGACGCGAAACAACAATTTCCCTCGCGGGATTTCGTCGAGGATGATTGCCAGAAAAATGGGTGGGAAAAACGTCAGGCTCAACTGCAGTAACACCCACAACAACGTATTCACGACCGCCTTGGCAAACAGCGGTTCGGTGAACACCTTCACGAAATTATCCAGCCCCACGAAGCGGCTACCACCCATAATTTGGTAGTCTTGAAAAGCGATGATGGCGCCGCGGGCCAGTGGATAATAGTTCCACACCAGCACACTCAGCAGGGCCACCGCCATGAAGGCAAAAGCGGTTAGATGGATACGCGGCGGGTGACGGTGGGGGAATAGGTTACGGCGCGAGTCGGTCCGGTATTCGCGAAGGATGGCCCGCGCGCCCAACACGCAAGCCGCTGCCACGACAATCACGACACCGAGGGCATAACGCCGGTATCGCTGCAACTCGGTGGCGGGAATTTCGTCGAGCATCCGTCGTTTCGCCCGCTCGATGCTGAGAGCGATCGCGGCCTCAATGGCGGCGGTGTCGGCGCGTAGCATCGCCACGTCGTGCTCGCGGAGCTCACCTTTCTCCGTCCATTTCGCAATCAATTCGTCGTCGCGTCCACCCATCGCCATGCGCCAGGACGCTCGGATGAGCGGGTTGTTCATCCGCGCGCGGCGCTCGGCAAGCGATGCGTACTCAGCAGCATACCGTGCAGGGATTTCGATGAATTCGTAAACATACTGGCAGTTTTTTCCATTTGGCTCGGGCCGACCGGTACGAAATACGTTTTCGTTCGCCTCGCGCCACTCCCTTGGCACCTGCTCATAGTATTCCTCGAACCCATATTTTTTGAGAAGATCGGGCCGCACATAGATCGCACCGCCGTTTTCGACAAGCACGCGTGTGCGGATGCGACGGGCCTCGTCACTATTTTGGAACCGCAACCACTCCCACGCCGCGCGTTGCCGGCGAGGGTCGGTGCAGAGCGATGAAATTCCCCACATGTAGGCGTTGATTTCGTTGGCACGAATCCGCCAGCCGTCCCCGAAATTGACGAGGGCGGTGGCCGGTGCTTGTCGGCCATTGGGAAACAGCACCCAACCTTTTTTGGTAGGGTGCGGAAATCGTTGCAGCAAGTCTTCTGGGGACGTCCCTTCCGTGGTCTGGACGGGGCCAGCCGGTAGGGGAGCGACGCCAAGAATCTCGGGGTCGAGCGGCACACCACCGGCCAACCGCAAATCGGCGGAGTATGCCCACATAAACGCCGCTTTACCTTCAATGAACCCCATGCGCGTTGGGGTTCGGCCCACATCCATGGCGATGAAGCTGGTTTTGCCCTCTTTGGTGACCTCGGTGGTCATCAATTCGCGCCAAAACCGCACGGCATCGATCGTGCCGGGAGCATTCCAGGTGACCTGCCACGCGAGGTTGGTGTCGCGTTCGACGATCTCTACGCCGGCTTGCCACAGGAGATCCGCAAAATACCACCCTGCGTAGGAGGTACTCTGAAAACCGAACTCGCCCTTGATTGGGTCGGTCAGCACGCGGCTGTATTCGATCATTTCCTCCCATGTTCGTGGCGGGCGCACCTCAAGACCCGCCGCCTCCAAAATGGCGGATTTCTCGCGGAGTACGTCTTTGCGGTAGTAAAGGGCCATGGCCAACTCTTGTTCAGGCCAGGCCCACACATGCCAGGTTCCTTGCGGCCCAGGTCGGTAAATGGTCTCCCACGTGTGCCGGTTCAGGCCGATCCATTCGGGATCAATTTGATCGAGCGTCAGTGGTTGTGGACACGCAATGCCGCGACGGGCACATTCCTCGCGGGCATAATCGAGGACATACTCGTCCAAGGGTCTGAGAAAGTTTTGGCGCACCCAGTTATCAATGACACGGAAATTGACGTAGATAATGTCACCAGCCGTTCGCCCGGCCATGGCCATTAGCAACGAAGCTTCGGCTGCCTTGCTGCCTGCCGGCAACCGAATGGTGCGCGAGGACTGAAAGCCGTATTGCGGGAACTTTTGTAGAAAGGCCAGCACAACTTCGGCTTGGGCCTTTTCCTCCGGGGTGCGGGCATCGCGACCGGGAGCGCTGACTCCACCCCACAAGCCGGTAATCTTCAATAGAATACGCTCGTCCTCGGTCGCCCGAACCGTGCTGGCGATCATGGTCAGCCCTGCCACGAGGCAGCTCGCCAGAGGATGGCAACGGCGGAAGAAGAGTTGGATGCTCGCCATACTTTGTTTAGGGCAACGCACCGCGCGCTTGCAGCGCCTGCCAGACGGCTTTGACCGCGCAATACATAGCGGCCTCGCGCGCAGTCCATCGCCGGTCGCGTGCTGTGTCGAACACCAATGCGCAGCGCTCGCGCATGCGCCGTTCCAAGCGGCTCATGACTTCCTCGAGAGGCATTTGCTCGGCTTGCGTCTCTTGAGTGTATTCCAAGTAGGAAACGAACACCCCACCGGCGTTGCACAATATATCGGGGATGACCTCGATCCCGCGCCGTTGTAAAATTCGGTCGGCTTGGGGTGTGGTGGGACCGTTGGCACCCTCGGCGATGTAGCGCGCCTTGATCCGCGATGCGTTTGAGCCAGTGATTTGGTTGCCGGTAGCGGCGGGCACGAGGATGTCGCAGGGTTTCTCCAACAATTGAGCGTGGGCGACCGTGGGGGCGGCGCGGCATCCTTTCAGTGAACCATGTTGTGCGGCGTAGGACAACAGCGCCTCCAGTGGCAGGCCGCGCGCATCGTAGAAGGCTGCATAAGCATCGCAGACGCCGATGATCGAAGCGCCGGCTTCGGCGAGCGCACGGGCCGCGACCGAACCGACGTTGCCAAAACCCTGCACGATGACATGCGCGCCCGGTAGGCTATCGCCGCGTCGGCGCAGCACCTCGGCGACGGCGAGGGCCACACCGCGCCCGGTAGCCTCACGTCTCCCAGGAATTCCGCCGAGGATGACGGGTTTACCGGTGACATACGAGCCCTGCGTAGTGGCGTAACCGAGCGAGTAGCTGATCGCGTCTTTGATGTAGCCCATGTCGGTCTCGTTGGTACCCATGTCGGGTGCCGGCACGTAAACCAGCGGATGGATGTGCCGGTGGGCGGTGCGGGTGAAACTGCGAATCAGCACCTGTTTATCGTCGGGCTTGAGGCGGGTGGGGTCGGCGACGATGCCACTTTTACCACCACCGAACGGCACGCCGATGAGCGCACATTTCCAAGTCATCTCCATCGCGAGGGCCGTGACGTCATCGAGCGTGACGGTTGGGGACATCCGGATACCGCCCTTACAGGGACCAAGCGCGTCGTTGTGTTTCACGATGAAGGCGCGGAATGTGTGGATGCGGCCGTCGCTGAGTTGCGGAGACAACCGCAGCTCGGTGCGTTCTTTCGGTGTGCGGAGTTTTGCCGCCCAATCGTGCGGAATTTCGCGATCCAACAGCGCCAAGGCACGGTCGAGATTCGCCATGGCGTTGTCGTACAGAGATTCGTTTGCGCCCACGGGGTGAGTACGGGTTGTGGGCAAATGCCGGTATTCAATCCTTTTCATGGGGCCAGTGTCTGGACTGATGCAGAACCTTCGGGCAAGGTGTTTTCGCTATCCCGTTTTGCGGGTTTGGTTCTTTGCGCGTGCTTCGCTGCCTCTCGGTCCGATGGCTTCCACCGTCAGTGCGCGCGCCGGAATGTGGAAAAAGTATCGGCCGCTGGTGAGCTGACATCTCGTCGTGTTTGCCTCCTGCCGGATATTGGAGACACCCTCCGCTTGGACCAACGGGCAACCGCTCTCGGTCACTGTCTCTGGTTGTGTCGTGGGCAAGATGACGGTCGCAGTGGAGTTGGGTGGAACTTGGAGCGAGAGCCGGAAATGTTTTTTCGCGAGGCGCCAGTGAATCGTAATGCGCCCGTGAAGGGAATCGAACGTGGCGCGGGCCCACCGTAGCCCACCGCCTAAGCGTGGATGAACCAAAAAATGCTGGTAGCCTGGTTGGGACGGATCCAGTTCCAACCCAGCGATGCAACGGTAGAGCCACTCCCCCACTGCGCCGTAAGCGTAGTGGTTGAAACTGTTCATTTGTGGGTTTTGGAAGCCGCTGTCGTGGCGCCACCCATCCCAACGTTCCCAGATGGTGGTGGCACCCTGGCGGATGGGGTAACCCCAGGAGGGAAAGTCCTCGTTCAGGAGCAGCGTATAAGCAAGGTCAAGTTGGCCGATGGCGGTGAGCACGAAGAGCAGATACGGCGTGCCGACGAAGCCGGTGCTGAGGTGATTGTTGCGTTCGCGGATGCGTTCGACGAGGCGTTGCGCGGCGCGCGTGTGCGCGCGAGGTGGAAGCAGGCCGAAATGCAACGCCAGCACCAATGCAGTTTGAGAGTCGCCCACCAATCGGCCGGTGGGCGTGATGAATTCGCGGTTGAATTGGGCTTTGAGTTTGCGGAATTGACGCCGATAGTGAGCAGCATCGCGCGGTTGGTCCAACACGGCTGCGATGCGGGCGAGCAAGTCGAAACAGTGCGCGGTGAACGCCATGCTGATGAGGTCTTTTGGAGTGGGATCATCGAGATTGAGCCAGTCTCCGTATCCATGGCGAAGCTTGTGGTCCACGTTTCCGAGAAAAGCCGCGTAACGTTTCAGCGCCGGATACATCCGCGCCAACAGGCGCGTGTCGCCGTAGCAGGAGTACATCGTCCAGGGACAAATCACACCCGCATCGGCCCAAGCAGGCCCGCCATCCTCGCCGTAAGGCCCGTTTAGCCCAGAGCCGCGCAATACATCGGGCGCGACGCGAGGAAAGGTGCCGCAAGCCGTTTGCGCATCGGTGAGGTCCGTCAGCCACTTGGTGAAGAAGCCGGCCACGTCGGCGTTGAAGGCTGCCGTGCGGCAGAACACCTGGGCGTCGCCGGTCCAACCGAGTCGCTCATCGCGTTGGGGACAGTCGGTGGGCACTTCGAAGAAATTGCCACGCTGGCTCCACCAGATGTTGTGTTGGAGTTGATTGAGCATGGAACTCGAGCAGGCGAACTGTCCGGTAGGACGGAGGTCGGAGTGCACCACGATTCCGGTAATGGTCTCGAGAGTCGGTTGGCCGGGGAAGCCGGTCACCTCGACATACCGGAACCCGTGATAGGTGAAGCGCGGCTCATACACTTCCGTGCCGTTGCCTTTGAGTGTGTAGCGGTCGGTGCACTGGGCGGAGCGGAGGTTTGCGGTGTAGATGGTCCCGTCTGGATTGAGCATTTCGGCAAAGCGCATGGTGATGGTTGTACCTGCGGGGCCGGTAACTTCGAGACGCGCCCAGCCGACCATGTTTTGCCCCATGTCAAAGACATACACTCCCGGCCGAGGCTCTGTTAGGGAGACGGGTTTGCGTTGCTCAATTTTACGCACCCGGGGGGCGGCGGAAGCATTTAGTTGGATGCGGGATTGTCTGACGATGCGAACTGGCAGCCAGTCGCGGTCGTCAAAACCAGGTTGGCACCAGCCCAACCATTCACGGCGCGCGTCGTAGATCTCACCGTTGTAGATATCGGAGGCGAGAATTGGGCCGGTAGCGCACTTCCACGAATCGTCCGTCACGACAAGGACGCGATCGGCGTTCGCACATTCGATTTCCAGTTGAGCGAACAACCGCGGGGTGTCGCCGTAGTGGTTGCGATGGTCTCGCCGTACCAGATAGCCGCAGTACCAACCGTCGCCGAGAATAGCACCGAGCACGTTCTCGCCAACCTGTAACAGCGCAGTTACATCGTACGTTTGGTATTGAACGCGACGCCGGTAGTCTGTCCAACCGGGGGTGAAATAATCCGTGCCGACGCGCTGGCCGTTAATCCATGCTTCGTAGAGGCCCAACGCGGTGATGTAAAGACGGGCGCGACTCACCGGGGCCTCGAGGGTGAACGACCGTCGCAAGAAAGGGCAGGGGCCGCTCTGAGTGTGATCGGCCGGGAGGCTGCTTTCAATCCAGCGTGCTTGCCAGTCGGAACGACGTAATAACCCCATCTCCCACGAAGCAGGAGCACTCCATGGCGACGGCTGATTGTGTTGGTCCCAAACACGAACGCGCCAGTAACAACGTTGGCGCGACCGTAATGGCGGGCCGCCGTATTCGACATGTGTGTTTTGGTTGGATGCAACGCGCCCGGTATCCCAGAGCACCGGCTTCATCTTCGGCGAGGCAGCGACGACGATTTGGTAGGCGGTTTGACGCGCGCCGCGTCGCTCGTCGTCGAGCTGCCAAAACAAACGAGGTTGGGGCTCGTCCAAACCTAAAGGGTTTTCGAGGTACTCACACCGCAGGTTGATTGGTGGCTTGGGTGCCACGCGGGATTTGGTAGGGGGGCTCGCGGGCAGGGGCAACAGTTTTCTCAATGGCGGGTGGTCAGTAAGAGATTTTTGTGCAATGAGGGTTGACAAGCTCATGACGGGTTTGATATTGGTAAAGCCAAATAAATAACACAAGCCAATTGTGATGAAGCCTAGTTATCAGAATCTTCGAGATCGAATCCTTCAAGATTTCTGGACACGGAATGGAGTGAAAGTCGGCGACAAGCTACCCACTGAACGCGAGCTGGAGAAGCTCTACCAGGTAAGTCGACCGACGATCAGCAAGGCCATCGCAGCGCTAGCGGCCGAAGGTTGGGTGACGAAACGGCAGGGGAGTGGGATCTATGTTGCGTCGGTTTGTAAGCCAACTCCGCCTCACACAGACCGACAGCAGCCGCGGATTGGATACGTCACGATGAGTTTGCGTCCGGTGTTGGCGCATCGGGTTTTTGAGGGTATCGAGCGGATTGCGGCACGACATGGCTACGCGGTGGAAGTGGCCTCCACGCAGTGGCAATACGAGGTGGAGCGTCAGAAAATTGCCTGCATGCGAGAACAAGGGGTCCAAGGGGTGGTGTTGTATCCAGGCGGGCGTGACAAAAGCGTGGCGGAATACTTGGGGCGGGAGTTTGGCGATTTTCCAATCGTTGTGGTCGACATGTATCAGCCGACGATGCGTCGTCCACATTTCATCTTCGACAACTACCAAGCGGGTCGGGAAATGACGGAGTACCTCTTGCGGGAGGGCCGTACCGAGATCGCATTTCTCAAATACAGCGACCGGCTCGCGTACCGGTCGGTGGACGATCGGTTGCTGGGGCATCGGCGAGCGTTGGAGGAGGCCGGGGTGCCTTGGGACCCCGCGCGGGTGGTATCGTTTGAGGGGACTGGTCCGTTTGGTCGCGATCATTGCCAAGCTTTGGAGCGAGTCTTGTCGCTGCGACCCCGGCCCACCGCGTTGATCACGCCGTATGACCCTTACGCACATGCGAGCATCGTTTGGTTGCGTCAGCGGGGTGTGTCGGTGCCGGACGACATTTTGGTGGTGGGTTTTGACAATTTGCAGGAGGAACCATGGTGGGAGCGGTTTCCCACGACCAGACCTGATTTCGTTCGCATGGGTGAGCGGGCGGCGGAGGCGTTGTTGGAGCGTATCCGCACGCGGAATTTTGAGCCAACGGAAGTAGTGCTGCCCTGTCCGTTGGCGATTCCTCAGCCGACAACGACGGAGGTTGTTGGGGCAGGGGACGGCTTGCGCACGGGAGGCGGAAGCTAGCGAAGCCGGTCGGGTCTCAGGGCAGCAAAAACGAGAGGGAGGAGACGAGACGATGAGGAGAATAGTGAATAGCTGGGCGCGGCGACTGAGGGTTGTCGCGATGGTGGCCCTTGGTATGGTGGTTGTGGCACCGGTCTCTGCTACCGTGATTGTCAGCGCGGGAAGCGCGACCGGTATCGCAAATGACTGGGATGCGTTTATCAACGGGGTGATCATCTTTGGGGAGGGTGCTCCAACCAACAACACGATCCACGTGAAGTTGGATCTTGGAGTGCCCAAGAAAGTCAACACGATTATCCATGTCAATCGCACCAATGCGACGACGTTGCTGAATCCATTCGCAGCGAACATCTGGGTGGCGGCGGATGAGTCGAGTCTGACGTTCAATCCTAACAATCCGGCGACCTACTCGATCAAGATATTTGATGGGTTGATCACGCCGACGAACTTTAACATTGGCGTGGCCCGGCAGACCGGGTTTGGTACCGGCGTGTATTGGGAGCGGCGTTATTTCTTGATCAACTACACCAGCAACTTCCTCGGCTCGATCGATGGCACGGCCAACCGCGACCGAGTGCATTTGGGCGACATCCAGATCTTGGAGGTCGTACCGGAGCCGTCGGCACTCTTGCTGTTGGCGGTGGGTGGGTGGCTGATTACCTGTTGGCGTCGTCGTGCCGCGTCTAAAGGATGACCCGTAGACTGAGAAGAGTCAGGTGGGGCATCACGGCGGGGGTGTGGACTCGCCAAGCAAGAGGGCGAGGGTTCACACTCATCGAGTTGTTGGTGGTGATCGCAATCATCGCAGCACTTGCTGCATTGCTTTTGCCGTCGCTCCAGCGCGCACGTGGTCGCGCAAAAATCGCCAACTGCGTCAGCAATCTACGTCAAGTTGGATTGGCCGGTGCGGCGTATACCCAAGATTACAATGAATGGATCGTGCCAAATTTTGGCAACAGTACGTATGCCAGTGTGGATGGTTTCTGGCCTGTGAAGCTGTGCCGATACCTCGGGGGTTCAGTCGGGGTGTATTCATGCCCGGCCATGAACCGCTCGATTTTGGTTTACCAAAGCTCCGGCGTGATGACATGCGAGTGGAAGGGAATTTGGCTGGCGTACGGAGCCAACATGACCATCGGCGGCGACATCGCGTCGGGAGGTGCTTTGCCCCCGACAAAGCTGACGGCCTTAACCCGCCCATCTGACACCGTCTGGATTACGGACTCGCGGCACGTAAACATCGATTACTTGACCGCCGATTTCGGTTCTGCGGGTCAACGGTGTCAATACTGGCACGACGGCATGATCCAAATTTTGCTTTTTGATGGTCGCGTGGTGACCGACCAATCGCCCATTTCACACCTCTCAGGGAAATATCGGTGGTGGCCATGACGGAGCGGGATTGGACCAGCAAATCGTGAATGGTTCATCAGAAAGGCAGAGGAGGAGGACATGAATCACAGTAAAGTGAGAGTGATCGTCGTGGGACTTTTGATGTTGGGTGCCACTCGTTGGATCTATGCGGGCTCGGCCGCGTCGGAGGTTTTAAGGAATGGTGGATTTGAAGAGGTCGGACCTGAGGGTTGCCCGGTTGCTTGGTTGTGCATGGGTAATGGCGAGCGCGGGAAACATTGGGAGGTGGAAGTGGTTTCAGATGCCCGCACGGGGAACCGCGCGTTGCGCTTGATGGCCACAGCGGAAGGTCGGGCCGTGGTACATCGCTCATACCCTTACAACCCACAGGCGACGGAGTTGGAGCTTGGCGACTTGGTGCCGCACCGCAAAGGCCGATTTGTTTTCTGGTACAAGGTCATTAAGGGCGATTCCAACAACATCCGCGTGTATGTGTTGCCGATGAAACCTAACAACTTGGAGGCGACGGCAACTCGTGCGGTCTTCGTTGTTCCACCAAATGCCCCAAAAGGGGAGTGGCAGCGCGGAGAAGTAGTATACGACTATAGCAAGGACTCCGGTGTGCGCGCCGTCCAGCCCGGCTTGCGGATCAACGAGGGCGGAACTCCGGCTACGAGTGAAGTGTTGTTCGATGACATTTCCTGGGCGGAGTAGTCGAAAACGACACACCGCAGCCTAAAATCATCCATGCGAAAATCAATTTTGGCCTTTGGCCTCGTGTTGCTGGCGGTGTCCGCCGTTCCAACCATGTACCCGCAATCGACAAACTTAGCGCCCAACCCTGGTTTTGAGTTGCCCGAACTTGCCGGCTACCATGTGCAGGCGGTGGCTACTTTAGATGAGTCGAACCCCTACGAGGGCCGGTACGCTGTGCGCCACCAAGCTGTACCGGGTCACCAATGGAATTGCATTCAGATGGCCGTGGACAAAGCGATCCCCGTGCGCGCCGGCAAACTTTATCGACTGAGCGTCGCCAGTCGGAATGACCTGACCAACGGAGCGGCTTTTTTCGGTCTGCGTGAGGTCAACGAGGCCGATCGGACCATTCGATACCAATGGCAGCCGGTGCCCCTAGGCCAAGCGACGTGGCAACGACACTCGTTGCTAGCGCGTCCGAGCACCCAAGCGGTCGCATTGCAAATCTACTTTCGGATCACCCCCGAAGCGACTGCCGGCTCGGTCTGGTGGGATGACGTGAGACTGGAGGAGCTAACCGACATCCAAAAACTTGTCGTCCCCCCGCCATGGCGTCTCACCCCGTTGGAAACCTTGGTGTTCACCCGTGAAAACAACGCCACAGCGCCCGCACGCCTACCAGTGCGCTTGGAGGTTGATCGAGACGGACACGGTGGGACCCTGACGCTTACGCTCCAGCGTGACGTCGCGAGCACGCAACTCGACCCTACCAGCGTGATTTGGAGCCACAAAGAACGCTTCGCGACAACCGGGCCGGTAGAGTTGTTCGTACCCACCTCTGATCTGACCGAAGGTCGCTATCGCCTGATCCTGTCAATGGCCAATGCGGATGGCCAGACCCGGTGGGACGTGGTCAAGCCCTTGGCCGTTGTGCGCCCGATGTCGTACCCCTCGTTGCCGCCCGTGCACCGCAGCGAGATTAGCCCTGATGGTCTTTTGCTTGTGAATGGGGAACCCTTTCTCTCGGTGATGTTCTATCACAACCCGCCAACGGTGGCTGGTTTGAAAGAACTGCGGGAGGTTTACGGTGCGACGACCGCACAGGTGTGGGGTGGCGACAGTGTCGACTTGCTTTGTCAAATGGTCGACACCGCGTGGCAGGCCGGCTTGTATTCATGGCCGGTATTGTTCCATCCGGCTATGTACGATGCCGGACAGAAAAAATGGAAAGATGGTCCTCTGACCGAAGCGGTCAACCGTCTCAAAGACCATCCCGGTGTGATCGGTTGGGACTTGTACGACGAACCGGATGGACAGGGCGTGCCCGTCGAGGAGGTGCGGCGCGTGTTTGAGCTGGTGCGACGGTTGGATCCCAATCATGTAATCTGGGTGAACTTCTGTCTGCCGGAAAAATTCGCCGCATTTGCAGGGTTGTCCGATATCGCTTCGTACTGTCACTACCCGCTTCCCGCGCGTGGGCTGCGCCCGATTCGCGAGCACAATCGCGCCATTCGCGCGGCGTTTCCCGGCAAGCCACTGCTCAGCGTGCTGCAAACATACGGGTATCCCGAAACCGGTATGCCGACCCCAGCCCAGTTGCGCGCGCAAGTGTACCTCAACATTTGCGAGGGCATGACGATGTTCCATTTCTACTCGTGGGACGACCCGGCCCCGCACGCCTCGCTGGCGACCAACCCCGAGTTGCGTTCCTACACGCGGCTGCTCACTCACGAGGTGCACAGCCTAAGGCCGTTTTTGTTCTCCGTCGAGCGCATCGAGGCAGCGATCAGTGGGGGCGCGCCCGATCAACTGGTTTGGCTGGCCAAGCAAGTTGGAGACTCGGTCGAGCTCATTGTGGTCAATCCCGAGCCCGAGCCGGTACCCCAAATCCGTATCAGCCTGCCCGGACGCAAGATTTTGTCGGCGGAATCGCGGTTTGATGCTCCGCGCAAGTTGACCGTTCGCCGCGGCGCCCTGCTCGATGCCCTGCCGGGGTACGGCGTCGGAGTGTACCGGCTACGCACCTCGGGCGGGGCGTCCCCGCGCAGCCACCGAGCTCACGCCGAGCCCCCGCGCTGGGAAATCCGGGTTGTTGATGGCACGCCCACGTTGTTTGTCGACGATCAACCACAGCGGTTGTTCTATAATCAGTGCTTCTTCTCGCAACCGGAGCAGGAGCCGTTTCTTACTTACAATCGGGAAATGGCGGAGCAGGGAGGGTTTCGCGTGTTCACGGTCTCGCTCTCCAAGGATCGTGACAATTGGTGGCTTGGGCCGCGCCGGTACGATTGGGGGCGCGTGGATGAACGCATCCGCGCCACGTTGCGCGTCGCTCCGCAGGCAGCCGTCATCTTGTATGCGGAACTGAACCCGCCGGACTGGTGGATGGAGAGCCACGAAACGGAATTGGTGTGGTATGAAGGGGGATTGCCGGCAGGTCCGCGTCACGTGGGGCTGATTGATTCGTTGATCGCACCGTCTTATGCCTCTATGGTCTGGCATCGTGATACGGCGGAGATGCTCTGCGACCTGCTCGCCCATGTGCGGGAAGCGGATTACGGCGAGCGCGTTATCGGCATCACGCTCGTGGGCGGGCAGGATGGGCAATGGTTTCACTACGGCGATAAGGGTTCGTCCGTGCCGCACCCTTTTCGTGCGGACAACATCAGGGAAACGTTTATTCCCGACTACAGCCCGCGCATGCTCGAGTACTTTCGGGACTATCTACGGCAAACTTACCGGACCGAGGCAGCGCTTCGAAATGCGTGGGGTGATTCCAGGGTGCGGTTTGACACCGCGCAAATTCCGCCCATCCGCGAGCGGTTGTCGGCGATGCCGGGGCAAACGGTGTTTTGGGATCCCCAGACGGAACGACGGTTGATTGATTACACGCACTGTTACTACCACGTTCAATCGGACGTCATCCTTGAGCTCGCACGCGCGGTGAAAGCGAAGTTCGGCTCGCGGTTCCTTGTTGGTGCATACGCAGCACTGGCTTGCTCCGATTATGCCAACGGCATGGGAATTCGCGGCCGCAGCGAGCTGGCGCGCCTGCTCGCTTCACCCGACCTCGATTTTCTTGTCTCGGTGGGGTACTCGCAGCGATTTCTCGGTTTTCCCGGCAACTTCACCAACCTAAACGGCTCGATGGCGCTGCACGGCAAACTGCTGATTGAGGAGCTCGATCATCGAACTTTTTTGGCGAAGGACGACCGCGCGAAAGTGCCTGTGCATGGGTATGTGCCCACGTTGGAGGAAACGATTGCGATGTTCCGACGCGATTTTTGTGGGGTGATCACGCGGCCGGTGAGTGCTTGGTACTACGACATGTTTGGCGGCCACTATCATCATCCCGAGTTACTCAGGATGTTCCGCCAATTTCACGAGATCGCGCGGAAGGCGGTGGCAACCGGTAACTGTGCCCGACATGAAGTAGCAGTGGTTGTGGATGATCGTTCTTACGAATACCAACCGCTGTTCGACCTGTGTCTCAACGGCAACGTGGTGAACTTCCAGCGGACGCACTTGGGTCGAATGGGAGCGCCGTACGATCTGTTTTTGATGTCCGACCTGCAGGATGCGGATCTTCGACCTTACAAATGCATCATTTTCCTCAACACGTTTCTCATGACGCCTGAAGATCGGGCGATGCTCCGCAGCAAGGTATGCTGCGGCGGGCGGGTAGTGTGTTGGACATTTGCGCCAGGTTATCTCGATGGCCGACGAAAATCTCCCGAGCTGATCACCGACATTACCGGCATCGAAGTGATCCCGAATCGTACCGGCTGGAGCACGAAAGCGGTGCGGGTGGGCGATCGCATCACGTGCGTGCCATACCCGTACCGCCAGGCTCCCTATGATCCCACTCCACCCGCCTACTATGGCACAGAGGGATTCGCCATCACGGACCCAAACGTAATTCAGCGCGGGGAATTCACAGACGGCACCGGTTGTGCCCTGGCGGAGAAGAAAATGGACGGTTGGCATTCGGTTCTCAATTGCAGCCCTTATTGGGATGCAGAGCTACTCCAACAAGCGTTACGGCAAGCTGAGGTGCACATTTACGATGACGACCCAACCGACAACATCTACGCGTCGGGGCGATTTGTCGGTATTCACACGTCTACGGCGGGGTGTAAAATCATTCGCCTGCCGCTGGCTGCCGATGTTTACGACGTGTTTGCCGCCAGGGAGATCGCGCGGCAGGTCACGCAGTTCGCCGTGACACTCCCGGCTCGTGAGACGGCTTTGTTTTTCCTCGGCTCAGAGGTTGAGTGGCGACAGTTGACTTGATGCAAAAACGAAAAACCTGATGGACGACACACCATGATGAAACGGACACGACTGGCAATTGTCGGCTGCGGTGGCATGAGCGAAGTGCACACGCAACGATTTTTCAAATTGGGCGACCGGCTGCATGTGGTCGCATGCGTGGATATCATCGAAGAGCGCGCCCGAGCGGCGGCCGCAATGTTTCCGGGCGCAAAAGCGGCCACGGACTACCGGACCGTGTTGGACGACGTGGACGCGGTGTTGTTGGTATTGCCGCATCATTTGCATGCACCAATCGGGATTGATTGCCTGCTGGCTGGCAAGCATGTCCTGCTGGAAAAACCGATGGCTAACACGGAGCAGGAGTGTTTGGAACTGATTGCAGCCTCGGAAAAAGCCGGTCGGGTGCTCATGATTGCGTATTGCATGCGGTACCATCCATTGGTGGTGCGCATGAAAGAGTTGCTGGATGCCAAGCGGTATGGCGAGGTGTTTCAAGTCTCCATCTGGACAGAGCAACTGACCATCTACCCTCCCGGCCACTGGGCGGTGAAGGCGGAAACCCTTGGTGGTGGCCAGTTCTTCAGCCACGGATGCCACTACATAGATATCTTGCTATGGTTTTTGGGTCGGCCGGTATGTGGGTCACATCTCGGCACCAACCTCGGCACGCCATGGATGGAGCGGGAGGGTACGAGTAACGTGACCATTCAATTTGAGAGCGGTGCGCTCGGATACCACTTCGGGACTTGGGGCGCGCGGGGGACTCGGCTCGGATACTCGTTCCACGCGCACTGCACGGAGGGCATGCTGGAGGCACGGTTCACCGAAAACAAACTGATCTTTCACCACGGTGGCAAAGAGGAAGTGCTTCTGGAAACCGAACCCGGCAAACACACGGAAAACGAGATGGCCCATTTCCTCGATTGTATCGAAACAGGACGGCGACCGCTAACCGATGGCCCCGGTAGCTTGCAAGGGTTGCGGGTGATTTGGCGGTTGTATGAGGCGGAGCAAAAAGGTGTCGTCGCCGACCTGCGCGGTTTGGGCTTGGATGAGATTGATCCTCAGTCGCTAAAACCCATTCGCCGAAGTAAGTGATCGCATGTCCACACGTTGCGGGCGAGCGGTTTTGACGGCTTGAAACATTTCCGTTGCTGGCGCGAAATACGCGCGTTGGCGGTGCGTCAGAGAATTCTCCTTTGGTCTGGCTGGGGCATAGCGCGTGGTTTGGTAGAATGCCACTATGCGAGTGTGTGGACGGGATTATCGGGCGGTGTGGTGGGAGAACGGGGATGTGGTGGTGGTTGATCAGACGAAGCTGCCCGACCGGTTTGTGTTGAAACGACTGCGGGGCTACCGGCAGACGGCGGAGGCGATTCGCACGATGGTGGTGCGGGGAGCCGGCACGATCGGGGCAACGGCGGCGTACGGCATGGCACAGGCGTTTCGGCAGCGGGCGGATTTGGATGAAGCCTACCGGTGTCTATTGGAGACCAGACCCACCGCGGTGGATTTGAAACATGCGATTGATCGTGTGCGCGCCAAACGAATGGCCGCGGAGGCGCTGGCGGAAGCGGAGCGAATCGCCGAGGAGTACGTGCAGCGCGGGCGACGCAT
>JANWVU010000070.1 GCA_025056465.1 Verrucomicrobiia bacterium
ATCACCGGCATGAGCACGCGCATGCGCACGACGAGTTGAGCGGGATTTTGCAGCCGCATGCGCATCCGCATCGGCACACGTTTGCGGGGGTGAAACGCGCATGACAACACGGGTGGCCGCTCGCGTTACCGGTCGGGTGCAAGGCGTGGGATTCCGTCCCACCGTGTACCGCTATGCCACCCAATTCGGTCTGACCGGTTTTGTGCGCAACGACCCACAAGGCGTGACGATTGAAGTGGAAGGACCACCGGAACGTGTCGGCCAATTTTTCGCCGAGCTCACACTCGCCCCGCCGCAACGCGCAGTGATCAACGCCATCGAACGACGCGAGTTGCCCCCGCGCGGCTACCGGCGTTTTGAAGTGGTGCGTTCGGAGGAGGGCGAGGAACTGCAGTTCAGCATCCCACCGGACCTTGCGGTGTGCGACGATTGCTTGCGCGAACTGCGTGATCCTGCGGATTGGCGGTTCGAATACCCGTTCATCAACTGCACCAACTGCGGGCCGCGCTTCACGATCATCCGCGACCTGCCATACGACCGCGCGCGCACTTCGATGGCGGAGTTCACCATGTGCCCGGTTTGTGCGCACGAGTATCACGAACCGCGTTCGCGACGATTCGATGCGCAACCCAACGCCTGCCCGCGATGTGGTCCGCAACTGCGATTGGTAATAGACGGCGCAGCGAACGCTGCGGACCGCCCGGTCGCTGCGGTGCAGGAGTTGTTGCGACGCGGGCAGATTGTCGCGCTCAAAGGGCTGGGCGGGTATCACCTGGCCTGCGATGCATTCAGCGCAGAAACGGTGTCGCGATTACGGGAGCGAAAGCGTCGGCCCGGTAAGCCGTTTGCCGTGATGTTTCGCGACCTGGACGCGGTGCGGCGACATTGCGAACTTAGCGAGGCCGAAGAAGCCGAGTTGGTGAGCGTGGAGCGCCCCATCGTGCTGGTCCGACGCCGGTGGGATAGCCGGTTGGCGCGGAACATCGCGCCCGACGTGGACACGGTGGGCGCGTTTCTGCCATACACGCCGTTGCATCATTTGCTGATGGAACCGTTCGAGGCGCTGGTGATGACCAGCGCCAACCTGACCGAGGAACCCATTGTCAGCAGCGAAGAGGAGTGGGACCGGTTGGCGGGCATACCGGATGCCATCCTCACGCATAATCGGCGCATCGTGCACAAGTGCGATGATTCGGTGGTGCGTGTGGTCAATGGCCGCCGGCAGTTTCTGCGTCGGGCGCGCGGGTACGTACCCAACCCGATTCGCATCGCGGACCACAGCTCGGCCGTGCTCGCAACCGGTGGGGAGCTGAAAACCACATTTTGTCTCGTGCGCGACGGACTGGCTTATGTGTCCCAGCACATCGGGGATCTGAAAGACTACCGAACGCTGGAGTACTACCGGGATGAAATTGCGGAGTGGCAGCGGTTGCTCCGGTTGAAACCCAACGTGGTGGCCTACGATTTGCATCCCGATTACCTGTCCACGCGCTACGCGCTGAGTCTCACCGATGTTGTCGCAGTAGGCGTGCAACATCACCATGCACACGTCGTCAGCGTGATGGCCGAACACGGTTTGCATGATCCGGTCATCGGGGTGTCGCTCGACGGCACGGGCTACGGACCCGACGGCACGGTTTGGGGCGGGGAGTTTTTGGTCTGCAACCGAGCGGAGTACGAGCGCGTCGCGCATTTCCGGCAGTACGCCCTACCGGGTGGTGATAAAGCAATCGCGGAGCCGTGGCGAATGGCGATAAGCGTGTTGCATGCGGAAGGGCTGCCGGTGCGGCACCCCCAAGCTGGCCCGGTCATCCAGATGATTGAGCGGCGATTGAATTCCCCGCTCACCTCCAGCGCGGGAAGATTGTTCGACGCGGTGGGCGCGATTTTGGGTTTGGGTCAGGTGGTTTCGTATGAAGCACAAGTCGCAATCCGGTTGGAATCAGCCGCCAACCCTGCCGTGACCGGCACGTTTCCATTTGAGTTGCAAACGGACCGACGTCCGTGGGTTCTCAATTTCGGCCCCGCCATTCGCGCCTTGGTGGAGCAGCGGCGCCAGGGCGAACTGACGAGCGTTTTGGCAGCGCGATTTCACAACACTGTCGCGGCTGCCATCGCGGCGGTCGTGCAGCGCATTGGTCAGGAAAAGGGCCTGCGCACCGTGGCGTTGTCCGGCGGCGTTTTCCAAAACGAGTTGTTGCTGCGACGCACTACGGCGGCGTTGGAAGCCGACGGTTTTGCGGTGTACCGCAACGTATTGGTGCCGCCGAACGACGGTGGGCTGGCGCTGGGCCAGGCAGCCGTGGCGGTGGCGCGTGGACACGCCGAGCTGCACGCCGACAAAAGGGGGACGTTATGTGCCTAGCGGTACCGGCACGGATTGTGGAGTTGGATGGCACGCGCGCGACCATCTCGGTGGAAGGCGCGTTGCGTGAGGTGGACGTCTCGTTGATCGAGGAACCACGGCTCGGCGAGTACGTGCTGGTGCATGCCGGGTTTGCGATTCACAAGTGGGACGCAGACGAAGTGGCGGAGTGGGAGCGGATTCGCGGGATGGCAGAAACCGTGCCCAAGGAGGTTGCGACATGACATGGAACCAACTCACGGGGCGAATTCACGAATTGGCCCGCCTGGTGGGTCGTGATGTGTATCTGATGGAGGTTTGCGGGACGCATACGATGGCCGCGTTTCGCTCGGGACTGCGCCAGTTGCTGCCTGCGAACGTGCATTTGATTTCCGGGCCGGGATGCCCGGTGTGCGTGACGGACACCAATTATATCGACGCGGCCATCGAGTTGACCCGGCGCGCCGACGTGACCGTGGCGACCTTCGGCGATCTGCTGCGCGTACCGGGTAGCGACACGTCTTTGGAACAAGAACGAGCAGTGGGCGGGGATGTGCGGATTGTGTACTCGCCAACGGACGCGTTGATGTTGGCGCGGCAGCACCCACGGCGGCACGTCGTGTTTTTGGGCGTAGGGTTTGAAACCACGGCACCCACCGTGGCGTTCAACATTTGGACGGCGGCACGCGACGGGGTGAGCAACTTCCACGTGTTGTGCGCGCACAAAACGATGCCCCGCGCGATGGAAGCTTTGCTCAAAGATCAAACGGTGCGCCTCGACGGGTTCATGTGTCCGGGCCATGTCAGTGTGATTACCGGGTTGGAGATGTACGAGTTTATCGCGCGCGATTATTGGCGACCGTGCGTGGTGACCGGGTTCGAGCCGGCGGACATGCTGGAGGGGATTGCGATGTTGCTGGCGCAGATCGTCGCGGGCGTGGCGCGCGTGGAGAATCAATACACGCGGTCAGTTACCCGTGAGGGGAATCGTCGCGCTCAAGAGTTGCTCGCCGAGGTATTCGAGCCATGCGATGCGAGCTGGCGCGGCTTGGGCGTGATTCCCGGTAGTGGTTTGGCGATCCGGCCAAAGTACGCGGCGCACGATGCGGCCGTGGCTCTGGGCGTGACGTTTCGCGCCGCGCGCGTGCATCCCGGGTGCCGATGCGGCGACGTGTTGAGAGGTGTGGTGCAACCGACGCAGTGCCCGTTGTTTGGGAAAGCCTGCACGCCGTTGTCGCCGTTTGGACCCTGCATGGTCTCAGCGGAGGGAACCTGCGCGGCGCATTACAAGTATGGCTACCGGATGGCGGCATGAAGCGAGACCGGATTTTGTTGGCGCATGGAGGTGGCGGGGCGCTGACGCGCGAGTTGATCGAGGAGGTCATCGCCCCGACACTCGATAATGCTGTCTTGCGTCCGCTCGATGATAGCGCGGTGCTGGGGATCAATGGTGAGCGCTGGGCGTTCACCACGGATAGCTACGTGGTCAAGCCGGTGGAGTTTCCGGGTGGCGACATCGGGCGATTGGCAATTTGTGGGACGATCAACGATTTGGCCACGCAGGCAGCGCGACCGATGTGGTTGAGTCTGGGACTCATTCTGGAGGAGGGCGTGCCGGTGGCGTTGCTACGCCGCGTCCTGCAATCTATCCGCGCGGTCAGCGACGAGTTGGGTGTGCCGGTGGTCACGGGCGACACAAAGGTGGTCGAACGAGGCACGTGCGATCAGATGTACATCAACACGGCCGGTATTGGTCGGTGCGAAGCGCCGTGGCCGGTAGGGGCGGCGCGCGCAAGAGCCGGTGACGCGGTGATTTTGAGCGGACCAATCGGCCTGCACGGGATTGCGGTAATGAGTCGGCGTGAGGGAATCGCGTTTACCACGAGCGTGGTGAGCGATTGTGCGCCGTTGTGGCCATTGGTGCGGGCGGTGTTGGATACGGGAGCGGAGCTGCACACGTTGCGAGACCCCACCCGCGGCGGTGTGGCGGCGGCGGTGCATGAAATTGCGCGGGCGTCGGGCGTGGGAATTCGCTTGTGGGAATCGGCGATACCGGTTCCTTCCGAAGTGCGTGGTGCGTGTGAGTTGCTGGGCTTGGATCCGTTGACCATCGCCAATGAGGGTAAGTTGCTGGTGATTTGTCCGGCGCAGGAAGCAGACCGTGTCGTGGCGGCGATGCGCGCACATCCGTTGGGTCGCGGGGCGGCGGTGGTAGGTGAGGTGTTGGAAAAACCCAAAGGAATGGCGTTGTTGCGCACCACGATTGGTGGGGAGCGGGTGATTGATTTGCCGAGCGGGGAAGATTTGCCGCGAATTTGTTGAGGAAGAGGAGAACGATGAAACAACCGACTTACGAAACGATGGACGGAAACGAAGCGGTAGCCCGAGTGGCCTACCGGCTCAATGAGGTGATTGCCATTTACCCGATCACGCCGTCGTCGCCGATGGGCGAGTGGGCTGACCAATGGGCGGCGGAGGGAGAGCCAAACCTGTGGGGTACCGTGCCGACGGTGATCGAGATGCAAAGCGAGGGTGGCGCGGCGGGAGCCGTCCACGGCGCACTGCAAACCGGCGCCCTCACCACCACGTTCACCGCGTCGCAGGGACTGTTATTGATGATCCCCAACATGTACAAGATTGCCGGGGAGCTTACGCCCACGGTCTTTCACATCGCAGCGCGGTCACTGGCGACCCACGCCCTGTCCATTTTCGGTGATCACCAGGACGTTATGGCGGCGCGGCAAACCGGTTGGGCGATGCTAAGCGCTGCGTCCGTCCAAGAGGCGATGGATTTTGCGTTGATTGCACAGGCATCCACGTTGCAGGCGCGCGTGCCGTTTTTGCATTTCTTCGATGGATTTCGCACGTCGCACGAAGTGCAAAAAATCGCCGTGGTGGATGATGAGGTGATGCGCGCCATGATTGATGAGGAAGCGATTCTCGCGCATCGCGCGCGGGCGATGTCACCGGATCGGCCGGTGTTGCGGGGCACGGCGCAAAATCCGGACGTCTATTTCCAAGGGCGGGAGGCGACCAATCCGTTTTACGCACGGTGTCCAGACATTGTGCAGACCCAGATGGACAAGTTCGCGGAGCTTACCGGCCGACGCTATCGGTTGTTTGACTATGTGGGAGCCCCCAACGCCGAGCGTGTGGTGGTGTTGATGGGTTCGGGCTGCGAAACAGCAGAGGAAACGGTCGAGTATCTCGTTGCCCGTGGCGAAAAGGTTGGGGTGCTGAAGGTCCGTCTCTACCGACCGTTCGATGTGCGGCGGTTTGCAGCGGCACTACCGGGATCGGTGCGCGCCATCGCAGTGCTCGATCGCACAAAGGAGCCGGGAGCCAGTGGGGAACCATTGTATTTGGACTGCGTCAATGCGTTGCGCGAAACCGGTCGCGCCTACGTTCAGGTGGTCGGCGGCCGGTACGGGCTTTCGTCGAAGGAGTTCACACCCGCGATGGTCAAGGCAGTGCTCGACAACCTCGCCACGCGCACACCCAAAAACCACTTCACCGTAGGGATCATTGATGACGTGACCCACACGAGTCTCGAAGTAGATCCAAGTTTCTCGACCGAGCCGGACGACGTGGTGCGGGCGCTGTTCTATGGATTGGGCGCAGATGGCACGGTCGGCGCCAACAAAAACTCCATCAAGATCATTGGCGAAAACACGCAATTTTATGCGCAGGGATATTTCGTTTATGACTCGAAGAAATCTGGCTCGATGACCGTTTCGCACTTGCGGTTCGGGCCGAGACCGATTCGCTCAACCTATCTGGTGACACGCGCCAACTTTATTGCGTGTCATCAGCCGGTGTTTCTCGAACGATTCGACATGTTGCGGGATGCGGTGGATGGCGGCGTATTCTTGCTGAATACGCCATACGGACCCGATGAGGTCTGGGATCATCTTCCGCGCACAACGCAACGCCGGATCATCGAGAAGCGGCTGAAATTTTTTGTAATTGATGCGGTAAAAGTGGCTCGCGCGTGCAACATGGGTGGCCGAATCAACACGGTGATGCAGGTGTGTTTCTTTGCGATCTCGGGGGTCCTTCCGCGCGAACAGGCGATTGAAGCCATCAAGGATTCGATTCGGAAAACGTACGGGAAGAAGGGAGATGAAATTGTGCAGATGAACTTGCGGGCCGTGGACGCCACACTAGAGCATCTGCACGAGGTCCAGGTGCCGACGCAGGTCACCGCGACGTGGGATTTATTGCCGCCGGTGCCGCCTGAGGCGCCCGAGATGGTTCGTACGGTGCTGGGGGAAATTATTGCGGGTCGAGGTGACTTATTGCCGGTCAGCAAGCTACCTTGCGACGGAACCTTCCCGACCAACACGGCGCGTTGGGAGAAACGCAACATTGCGCTGGAGGTACCGGTTTGGGATCCGGCAACCTGCATCCAGTGCGGGAAGTGCGTGATGGTTTGCCCGCACGGGACGATCCGCGCCAAAGTGTATGATCCGTCGCTGTTGAAGAATGCGCCACCGACCTTCAAAACCACCCCAGCTCGCGACCGAGACTGGAAAGAGCGCGGTTGGAACTTCACGATTCAAGTAGCGGTAGAGGATTGTACCGGCTGCGGGTTGTGCGTGGATGTGTGTCCTGCGAAAAACAAAACGCAGACGCGGCTGAAAGCCATCAACATGGCACCGCAGTTGCCGCTCCGTGAGTCGGAACGACGAAATTGGGCATTCTTCCTCAGCCTACCGGAAGTGGATCGGCGTGAGCTGAAGATTACCAGCATCCCGCACCAACAGCTCCAGCAGCCGCTATTTGAGTTCAGCGGGGCGTGCGCTGGTTGTGGTGAGACACCATACGTGAAACTTCTTAGCCAGTTATTTGGCGATCGGCTATTGGTGGCCAACGCGACGGGTTGTTCGTCTATCTACGGGGGCAACCTGCCCACGACGCCGTGGGCGCAAAACGCGGAAGGACGCGGGCCAACCTGGTCGAACTCGCTATTCGAGGACAACGCGGAGTTTGGATTGGGATTCCGGCTCGCCATCGACAAGCAAAAGGAGTTCGCTGAAGAGCTGCTGCGAAAGTTGGCGCCGGTGGTGGGGGACGACTTGGTGACAGCAATTCTCAAGGCGTCGCAGCGTGATGAGGCCGGTATCTACGAACAGCGTGAGCGCGTGGCGGCACTTAAGACCAAACTGCGCGACCTGCGCACGCGTGAGGCGCGAGCGTTGTTGGCCGTGGCTGATTGGTTGGTGCGTAAGAGCGTCTGGATCGTGGGTGGTGATGGTTGGGCGTACGACATTGGTTACGGCGGACTGGACCATGTGTTGGCTAGCGGACACGACATCAATGTGTTGGTGCTCGACACCGAGGTTTACTCCAACACCGGCGGGCAATGCTCGAAGTCTACGCCGCGCGGTGCCGTCGCAAAGTTCGCCGCCAGTGGAAAACCAATCGGGAAAAAGGATCTTGGCTTGATGGCGATGACGTACGGTCACGTGTATGTAGCCAGCGTGGCCATGGGCGCGCGCGACGAGCATACGTTGCGGGCGTTTTTGGAGGCCGAGAGTTATGACGGGCCTTCGCTAATCATCGCCTACAGCCATTGCATCGCGCACGGGATCAATATGGCTACCGGCATGCAGAATCAGAAGGCGGCGGTTAATTGCGGGCAGTGGCTCTTGTATCGGTTTGATCCGCGTCGTTTGGCAGCGGGCGAGAATCCGCTGCAACTCGATTCGCGGCCGCCGACGAAGAAGGTCGAGGAGTATTTGCTATCCGAAAACCGATTCAAGATGTTGACCAAGAGCAAACCGCAAGACGCGCGGATCTTGTTCCAGATGGCCCAAGAAGATGCGGAGCGGCGTTACCGGCTGTATGAGTATTTGGCGGCCCGCAAACTCAAACCCGATGCACCCGCCGTGGCGGCCGGCCAGACTGCAACCACACCAAGCACGACGGTCACCGCGTGAAAGGAGCCCATTATGGATCTCTCGACCAATTATTTGGGGATGCAACTGAAAAACCCGTTGGTGGTGTCCGCGTGCGGGCCGTTGTCAGAGGACATTGATAACATTCGCCGCGCCGAGGATGCCGGGGCAGCAGCCGTCGTGTTGTACTCGTTGTTCGAGGAACAGTTGCGTTTGGAGATGCACGAGTTACATCATCACCTCGAACACGGCACGCACTCGTATGCTGAGGCGCTGACATATTTTCCAGAACCTAGCCAGTTTCATCTCGGTCCTGAGGGATATCTGGAACACATCCGGCAAGCGAAAGCAGCGGTGGATATTCCGATCATTGCAAGCCTCAACGGTTGCTCGATGGGCGGTTGGACGGAGTTTGCGCGCCGCATTGAGCAGGCCGGTGCCGACGCGCTGGAGCTCAACATCTACTACATCCCCACCGACATGGCACTGAGTGGGGCGGAGGTCGAGCAAACCTATTTGGACATCCTCAAGGCGGTCAAATCGGTGGTGAAAATCCCCGTGGCGGTGAAATTGAGCGCACGGTTCAGCAACATCGCCAACATGGCCAAGCGACTCGACGCGGCTGGCGCCGACGGGCTGGTTTTGTTCAACCGATTTTACCAACCGGACATTGACTTGGAGACGCTGGAAGTGCGACCACGTGTGTTGTTGAGCACGCCGCACGCGATGCGACTGCCGCTGCGATGGATTGCTATCTTGTACGGCCGGGTCCGTGCCAGTTTGGCCGCCACCAGCGGTATTCATACGGCGGCTGATGTGGTGAAGATGTTGCTTGTAGGCGCCAATGTCACGATGTTGTGCTCGGCGTTGCTCAAGCACGGCATTGATCATCTCAGGACAGTCGAACAGGGTTTGCGGCAGTGGTTGGCAGACCACGAGTATGAGTCCGTGCGCCAGTTGCAAGGTAGCATGAGCCAAATCCACTGCCCGGACCCCAGCGCATACGAACGCGCGCAATACATGCGCGCCATCACGACCTACAAAGTCGCCACCTAACATTGCAATCCCGGTAGGACTCGATGCCTCAGCCGCCTGTTATCCGACTGGAACTGGCGCAGATGCTGGAGCGCGAAGAAGACCGAATCTGCCGTGCATGGACGGAGCGGCTCAGCGACCCGGCAGGGTTGGCATCCCAACGGTTAAACAAGCGGGCAACCAGTTTACCGCGATTGTTGTTGCAAGACGTGGTGCGCATCCTGCGCGGCGAATTACCTGTCAGCCACGTGGGGCAGGAGACGCTCGCTCTTGCCGGAGGCGAACCGTTCCAGTGGCAGATCAACCAGACGCATGCGCTGGAGGTGTTCCTCACCGGAGAGGTCGTGGTACGTGCGTGGGCGCTCGGTTACCTCGATGCCACAGAGCGAGAACAACTGGAGATATTCGAGGATATCAACCGCGCGTTTCATGAACTGTTGCGGTTGCACATGCGACGCTATTGCGACGAATGCCGCTGTGCGCATCCCCCAACAGATTGAGAGGAGGCCACCATGCGCTACACCCGCGAGGAAGCATTGAAGAAAATTCGCCAGTTGCTGGTTTCACACACTCGGCCGGATGAGACAACCTGCGAAGCGGCGGCACGGTTGGGAATTTTTTGTCGCGGGTACGATCAATGGAGCAAGGAGCAGTTGGCGCAGATGTATCCGTGGTTGGCACAACGGGTCGGTCCCGAAGCCTCTCGCGAAGAGTTGCTGCGCTTGGTAATCGCGTGGGACGGCGCCCGGCAGCTCGTGCACAAAACCACCACGACATGCGATGCGCATATGATTGACCACGAGAGCTGTTTGGGATTCGACCGTTTTTCGAATGCGCAGCTTGTTAAGATGTTCCCCCAACTGTTCCAACCAGACGACGAAATCACCGATTGGTGATTCCACCGAAATCAGCAGAGCGACGCCCATCACACAACAGTCCGTTTGCGGGCGACGAGATAAAAACCCGGTCCTTTGCCAGCCAGCTGGCCGGTAACTGTAGCCATTGCCATACCCACACCCCACGCGCCCAACATACCCAGCGACCGCATGGCGCGCCCCGCTGAACTGGAGGGCGACCATTTTTGTAGGCGATGTTGCAAGACTCCGGTCAAGCGGGGGGTAACGTTCCAGCTAAACGGCTTGATTTTGAGCACTTCCAGATCGGCCTTGGAGGCCAATCCGCGGAGCGTGGCTGGTGTGTAATGATAAAAATGTCGTGGGATTTCCAACGGATTGGAGTCGCGTTGACCGAGCACGCGAAACTCCCAACTCGCACCGTTCGGCACCAGCACCACCACGATCCCACCGGGACGCAAGAGCCATCGGATCCTACGCAGCGCACCGACCGGGTCCGGCACGTGTTCAAGCACGTGAAAAAGCGTCACGACATCAAAAGAGTTCTCAGGCCACGGTGCTGTCTCGAGGGTGCCCTGCTCCACCACCGGCCCCAAGGCCTGTCGAGCTCGTTCTACCGCCAACGCACTCATTTCCAATCCAGCGATGTCCCAGCCGACTGTTTTCATGGCCGCCAGAAACTTACCGGAGGCACAGCCCACATCGAGCAACCGCCCGGGTTGTGGGCAGTATTGGGTAATCAGTCGCTGCTTCTCGCGCAGCTTCATCCCCGCGATGCGGCGCCACAATCGGTCATTCAATCCCGCCAAACCGCCGCGTCCGGTAGGCTCGGGCTCCTCAATCGGTTGGTTGTAGACGTTGTAGGAATCAGGGTAAAAGAGGCCGAGACTGGCGCCGGTGGGACGTGGGTTGAGAAAAATCAGACCGCAGCGGCGACAACGATGCACCTCGAATTCCATGCGGGGCGTCGTCTCGAAGCGTGTATCGCGCCCACGGTAGTGCAGAACCGTATCGTTGCCGCCGCACAGGTTGCAAGGCACGTTCTCCAACGATAGTTGTGGCTCCGCTGGCTCCATGATGAAATGGAAAAATCAGCCAAAAACTCACCACAGGGATACCGGGCACAATGCGACGCGTCAATGTTCCGAATGCAACGTTGTAATGACTCGGCCATAAGCCGGTGGTATTGCTGATCCCACTACCCAATGGAGACCAATATGAGCGCCGACCGGGGTTCTAGCAGCAGTCGAACAGGACCGGTGACTTTGCGTCCTCGGCCATCACCCGTGGCCCGATTCGCGATGGCGGCGGTCTTTGCTTTATTTTGGAACAGCATTGTTGGGTCGATTTTTTTTCGTTTCTGGCAGCAGAACCACGAACGAGGCGAGCCAGTTCCAATAATGAACCTGCTCTTTTTC
>JANWVU010000071.1 GCA_025056465.1 Verrucomicrobiia bacterium
TGCGACAGCATGTGGCGCGGCGTTTCTGTTGTTGAAGTGGAAGCTGCGCAAACGCGCGCTGACCGGCATGGTGTCACACCCGGTGCAGAAGCCGACCGGCTGAAAACGGATACCGGTATTTCACCGCGCCCCGCACGACGAAGTTTTTGCCCGCGGGATGACTGGTCAGATGCACGACGTCGCAAGTGTGTCGCCCAGCGACGATCAAGCGAGGTGCAATGGAGCATCAGCACGAGGCCGGCGTCCCGACACGCTTCAGCGAGTTCTAACACCAAATCGCGGCGTCGCGGTCTGCATGGTGTCGAATTTCGACAACCCGCGCGTCGAGTTGCTCGGCTGCGAACCGGTCGGCCAGCTTGCTGTGTTCGGTCGTAGGGATTTTCTCGTAGAAGGGAAACCACGCGTCGCGCTCGAGCAAGGAATACAGGCCGAAGGTGACGAACATCCCAAAGGTCAGTCTTTCAAAATTGGCCACGCGCGGTAATGGTGTGGGAAGCACAAGTGGCCAAGACCATAATCAACAAACCGAAAAAACCAAACGGGCGATGAAAACCATCCTACTGAGACTGGCCGATGGCCGACCGGTGCTCGAGTACGTGACGGACGTGACCGGTAGCGGTCTGCCGGTAGCGCATGTCGGGTTCATTCATCCGCTGTACACACCGGGCGGCAAAGTGATCACCGATCTCGCGCCGCCGGATCATCCGCATCACCGCGGCGTGTTCCTCGCGTGGTATGCGATGCACGGGAAAGTGGACGGCGATTTCTGGGGCTGGGGCGCACACGCGCCAGTGGACGGTCGGCGCATCGTGAATCGCTCCGCGGAAGTTACCGGCACGACACTGCGTGCGCGCAACGAGTGGCTGGCCGGGGATACCGTAATGTTGACGGAGGAGACGACGATCACATGTCGTGAGCCTTTTGTGGTGGACATTGAGTACCGGCTGACGCCGGCGTTTGATTTGCGGTTAGCGCAATCAGCGTTTGCCGGTTTTTGTGTGCGGTTGCCGCGCCAGAGGCCGGTACGGTTCTTCCATTCCGCCGGTGAAGTGAAGTTGCCGGATCCGCACTACCAGCAACCGGCGACCTGCTGGCCGGATGCGTCATGGTACCGGGCAGAAGTGGAGGGGGTAGGAAGTGTGACGGTGACGCCAGCCGTAGGAAATCCGCCTGCCGGTTGGTTTAACCATCGTGAATTGAAGATGTTGAATCCCTGTATCACAGCACCAGGCGAATTGCGGCTGGCGGGCGGGCAGCCATTTACATTGGGCTACCGGCTTGCTATGGCGGGGTGAAGTGCCGGGAAACTGCCGGGTTTGCAGCCGGTAAGAAACAGCATAGGGTAAAGTCAACCACAAGGTGGAAAGGGAGAACGATATGAAGACAAGGCAAGTTGTTCGGCTCATTCTGAGTGTGTGTGTGCTTTTACCCCTCGCGACACACGGCGCGTATTTCTCGCAAGTCATGTCCCACAACCCGCTGCTTTATTACCGGCTTGGAGAGTCCAGTGGGCCAACGGCGACCGACTCGTCGGTGAATGCCTATCATGGCACGTATTTTGGGACGAACGAATTTGCGCAGACCGGTGCGTTGCTTTTGGACAGCAACACAGCCGTGCGATTTCGAGGAGATCAGGGGCCAGCGCGGGTGGATAGCCCCGTGACAACGTTCAACCCGACAGCCCCGTGGACCATCACACTGTGGATCAAGCCGGAAAATGTGGGCGAGTCGAAGGGCATTGTGAGCCAGAAAGACGGTACGGGCACGGGGCGCTCATTAATCTATCAACACTACGACGGATTGGGCTCGTATTTCGCCAGCTTCCTCGGTGGCTCCGAATGGGGTTGGGGTGGCGGGTATATTTCCGCGTTCGGCACGTACTTGCACTTGGCGCTTGTGTACAACGGCAGTGGCGGATTGCAGTGGTACACGAACGGCCTGCCGGCGGCCAGCCACAGCGGGATCAGCGCGGAAGCGGCTAACGGGGCGTTTGTCATCGCGAGCTTCAAGGACAATAGCGGCCCGCTCCGCGGGACGCTGGATGAAGTCGCGATCTTCCAAACGGCATTAAGTTCTGGGCAAATTTTGGACCTTTACAATTCCTTCGATGACCCACCGATTGTGCCTGAACCCAGCACGGTGTTCCTGCTCGTCGTGGGCGGAACGCTGCTGTGGCAGCGTCGGCGACTGCTCGGACGTGACGAATCAGTGGCTGGGGGATGACACCTCGGTTGGACATTCGCGATAAGGATGTTGGGGTTGGGGCGAAGACAATTGCGCCCCGACTTTTTTTGTCCCGAGCGACGCATCGGATTGGATGGGGTAGGGGCTTGGGCAGACTCATGATCGGTGAGCAACATCGGCGGACATGCCGGGCGAGCGTGCGACCGTTAGGCTTTACCTTGGTCGAGCTCTTGGTGGTCATCGCGATCATCGCGTTGCTGGCGGCTCTGGTGTTACCCAGTTTGGCGCACTCGCGCGAGAAAGCCCGGCGGGCCGTCTGCATGTCGAACCTACGGCAATGGGGGGTCGCGGTGTTGATGTACAGCACGGACAACAGCGGCCGGTTATTTGAGGCCGTGTCGGCTTGGGGAGCCCGGTACCCCAATGGGGTTTTCGCGACGAATATCCAGGGGGGCGTGGCGATTAACATGACACGGTTCCGCAACATTGTCGCCTTGAAACCCTACGTGGGCGGAGTGGATGTGGACGGCAGAAAAGTCTGGGGCATCTGGCATTGTCCCAGCAAACTGCGGAGCGTGTATTCGATTCCTGACTGGGTTTATCCCGCCGGCTTGGGCCAAGGGTTTTTCCCTAATGACTACGCGTATTTCGGCATGGGCGATGTGTGGGGTTATGAACTCGATCCGTTCGGTGTGCAAATCGCGATGACACCGGAAGACCTAGCCGGCAGAACATTTAGCGCCAGCCGGTTGCTGATGGCGGATACAATTTACGTTTGGGGAAGTGTGCCCGATGAATACCAATACAACCACACAAAACGGCCGCCTGTTCTGAGCATTTGGGGATCACTCATTCACTATACGCCGTCCAACTGGGCTGGTTCCAATCAGCTTTACGCCGATGGCCGGGTCGAATGGAAAGAGCGCACGACTCTCTCAGACACTACCATGACCACTTACCCGCCCCCGCCCGGCACGCCCGTGGTTCGCGGTGGCTACAATCCGTTTGCGACCCACGTGGACTTCAACTGGTATTTGCGCTAACCGCCTCAGGTCCTCTTAACTGCACTTGTAATGACCGTATTCTTTATCTCACCGCACGGTGACGACCGCCACCCGGGCACGGAAAGTAAACCGTTCGCCACGCTTGTTGGGGCACGCGATGCCATTCGCGCCCTGAAAAAGGCCGGTAATTTTCCCGCCGATGGGGTCGTCGTCATGGTGCGACCCGGCGAGTATGCCGGTATGGAATTGGCCGAAGAAGATTCGGGGCCGGTCACTTACCGCGCCACGGAGCGCGGCCAGGCAATCATCCACGGTGGATGCGATGTGACCGCCTACATCACACCGGCCGCGCCCGAGCTTGTGGAACGGCTCGATCCCGACGTGCGCGCCCAAGTCTTGCAAATTGATCTCCGCGCCGCCGGCATTACCGACTTTGGCACGATCAAGGGCTACCGGCGCGGCCGGCAGTGGGATGAAGCCGGCTTTGTCACGGCGCCGCTGGAACTGTTCGTGAATGGTCAACCGTTGACCTTGGCGCGCTGGCCCAATCGGGGATCGGTGATCGTGGCGGGCGTGCCGAATCCGGCGACAATCACCGACGCGCGCGGCAGCCCGGAACCGTTCTTTCATTATACCGGCGAGCGACCGGCGCGGTGGCGGAACACGGGCGACTTGTGGATGCGAGGATTTTGGACCTGGGATTTCAACGATGAGTCGGTTCGGATCAAGACGATCATTCCCGAGAGGCGCCTGATTGAATTCGATCCGGCCGCCAAGCCATCAGTCGGCGTCAATCCCGGCCAGTCATACTACTACTATAACGTCTTCGAGGAACTCGATCAGCCGGGCGAATATTACGTGGATCGGGAGTCTGGCCGGCTTTTTTTCCTGCCGCCGCTCGGGTCGAAGATCCGGCAAGCCTTTGTGTCCTTGCGCGAGACACCGGTGCTCTCGCTCCGCAATGTTTCGCATGTCCGCTTCGAGGGTTTTGAAATCATGGGCGGTCGCAGTCACGGTGTGGAAATCACCGGTGGCAGCCACTGCGTGATCGCCGGCTCGGTCATCCGCAACGTCGGGGGCAACGGCGTGATGATCCAAGGCGGTTCCCATCACGTGGTGGATTCTTGCGACATTTATAACTGCGGGGACGGCGGCATTTTCATGGACGGCGGCGACCGGCACACGCTCACGCCCGGCGGTCATGTGGCTGTCAACAACGACATTCACCGGCTCGGGCGCTGGAAACTTTGTTACCGACCGGCCGTGAACATTTACGGTTGCGGCCTGCGAGTCGCCAACAACCGGATCCACGACCTGCCGCATTGCGGCATCCTATTTCACGGCAACGATCACGTCATCGAGAACAACGAAATCTATCGCGTCGCCCTCGAAAGCGCGGATGTGGGTGCGATTTATTTCCCCGGCAATTTCGCCGGGCGCGGCAACGTGATCCGCGGCAATTTCATCCATCACGTCGGCCAGCCCGATTACCTCTGCATGGGCGTTTATCTCGACGACCTCAGTGGTGGCGTCCTCGTGGCCGAAAACATCTTCTACCGCGTCCAACGCGCCGTGAACATCCACGGCGGGCGCGATATTCGCATCACGAACAACTATTTCATCGAGTGCGAACCCGGCATCTGCGTTGGCCTGTGGGCCGGCGGTGAGCGCTCCATGCCGGAGTCGTGGAAAAAATGGCTCATGGACGGCCCGCGACGGGAGCTGGAAAGTTTCGCCTACATGAAGCCGCCGTGGTCGGAGCGGTATCCCGAACTCGCCAGCCTGAACCGTTTTTTTCACCCCGATCGGATTGACTACATTCCGCCAGAGAACCTGACCGCCGACCGAAACATCTTTTGGGGCGGAACCGCGACTCGCTTCGAAGGCGAGGGTCAACCACCGGTCATGCTGGCTATGACCAACAATCTCACCGCCACCGATCCCCGTTTTTCCCAACCCGACCGGCTCGATTTTCGTCTCCTACCGGACTCACCGGCGTTAGGCTTGCCGGGTTTCCGCGCGATTGACGTGTCTCGCATCGGCTTATACACGAACCAATGGCGCAGGGCGCTCCCTGCCCGTGAAGTCCGCGACTTCCGCCTGACCGCCGAGCCACCTATTCTGACCATCCGCAACAACACCGACATTCCCTACGACGAGACCATCAGCCTCGTAACCGTGCCAGTACAAGCGGAGGCGTCGAGCGAGCCCGTGCGAGTCCAAGTTGACCCGTGGCAATCCCGCCAGGTCACCTTGAAGCTGCCAACGCTGCCAGGCGGTAGTTACCGGCTTTACGCCTACGGTGCGGGAGAACGTTGGCCACTGGCGCGCGCAAAAATTGTAATCAAATCCGTTTGGCAAATCACCGCGATCTCCAAACTGGCTGACCTCGCGGAATGTCCTCCCCAAAACCTCTGCACACCGGATGGCCAGATCCATGCCCAAGTCCGGCTCGCGCTCATGGACACCGATCTTGCCATTCGCGCCGACATCACGGATCCGGTGCCGGTTCGCGTCGCCAACTTCTGGGAGGGCTCATGTTTTGAATTCTACGTCAGCCCCATGACCGGCTCTGACATCACCCAACTTGTCGCGCTCCCCGGTGCGGGTGACAGCCCACCGGCTTTCAAGCGCTACCGGGGCGGCGCGGAAACCACGGGCTGGACGCCGTCCAATTGGGAAATCACCGGCACGGACCGTGGCTACCGGCTTGTGGCTCGTGTCCCGATGGCTGAACTCGGTCTCACCCCGAACCAACCTTTTCGCGCCGAAGCCGCAGTCACCGTAGCCCACGGCAAGACACGGATCGTCCTCTTCGACAGCTACTCACCGTATCTCAATAACGAAAAGTTTTGCGCCGTTCAAATCGCTGCGCCCTGAAAGGAAAATGTTGCTGCTCGTCTCCGCGATAACCTTTTTCGTCGCTTTCACGGGCCGCGATACCAACCCCGGCACGGCGACCCAACCATTCGCCACCGTTGCTCGCGCGCAACAGGCGGCCCGCCGCGCAGGGCCAGACGCGCGCATCGTGCTGCGTAGCGGGACCTATTTCCTAAACGACACGCTGCGCTTCGATGCCCGTGATTCCGGTCACACGTACGAAGCTGCGCCCGGTGAAACGGTCGTCCTCAGTGGCGGCCAGCGGGTTACCGGTTGGAGAAAAGCCGGGGACATCTGGGAAGCGCCGCTGCGTCGCGACACGCCGATTCGTGATTTATACGTCAACGGCCGGCGGGCCATGCGTGCCCGCTCGCCGAATACCGGCTTCCATACCGGCCTGCAAAGCGCCGATGGGATCACGATCACGTTCCCGCCCGGTCTCCTCGCCCAGTGGAGCAACCTCGATGACGTGGAGTTGGTTACGATCGTAGAGTGGACGACCGCCCACATGCCGTTGCGCGGCGCGACGGTGGACTTGGAGAAAAACCAGATCCGCTTTCCCCGAGTGGCGCTGACGTTTTTCGACATGGATTGGGCCGGGCACATCCGCGCCAATGCGCCCCACTTTATGTATCATTTTGAAAATGCCCCGGAGATGCTCGACGCCGACGGCGAATGGTATTTTGACCGCACCCGTGGCGCGATTCGTTACCGGGGCCCGCAACCGACCGAGGCGATTGCCACCCGCTTGGAACAACTACTCACCGTGGACGGGGCGACAAACCTTACATTCCGTGACATCACGTTCGCGCACACCGATTGGCGGCTACCGGCAGAGGGATTCCTGCCGGTGCAAACCGGCGTCACGGTGGGCATGCAAAACGAGGCGCTCATCCATGATAAATCTGCGCCGGCCGCCATACGATTCATTCGGGCGGTGAATTGCCGGATCGAGAATTGCCGGCTCAAACAGCTTGGAGCCACTGCCTTGAGCGTCGAGGCCGGTAGTCAGGGCAATCAGATTACCGGCAATCTAATCGAGGATGTGGGCGGCAACGGGATTCAACTCGGCGAGATCAATTCCATCTTGCCCAAACCGGCGGAGTTGGTGAAGAACAACACAATCGCGCACAACACCGTTCGCCGCTGCGGCGTCACACTGCGCGGGACGGCCGGTATTTTCGTCGCGCTCGCCGAGGGGACGGTCGTTGCGTACAATGAAGTGAGCGACCTGCCTTACTCGGGCATCACCATCGGTTGGCGCTGGGACCGGCAACCGACGCAGGCCAAACGCAACCGCGTAGAGTTCAATCATGTTCATCACGTCGCGCAACTGCTGGCCGATGGCGGTGGCATCTACACGATCGGCTACCAACTGGACTCGGTGCTGCGCGGCAACCTGATGCACGACATCGTCCGCCAATCCGGTTTTGCGCCCGTTAACGGCTTGTTCATGGACAACGGCACGAGCGGTTGGCTCATCGAGAGCAACGCCAGCTACAACATCCCCGAGGGCGGTTATCGTTACAACAACACCGGCCCCGAAACCGGTCAGACCGGCCCGCAATACCAGCCGTTGGGCGAAAACTTTTTCGACATCGGCCCCGGTCCGGACCGGGTGCCGCCCGAAATCCGACAAAAAGCCGGCCCGCAACTGCCGGGTAAGTGCCGGGATTGAATCACGCCCCAATCATCACTACGGAGGCCGCATGAAAATGATGCGAAACCTCTTGATGGGTGTTTGTTTTATCGCGGTGGCGGCCCACGCCGGTACGCCGCTGGTGGACCTGAAACCAATCAAGGTCGAATTCGGGATGATCGAGGAAGTCGGCCCGCTCTGGGGCTTAGCGACGGGGCCCGGCGTGATTGACCTTGGCACGTGGGGCGGCCGGCAGCACATGCCATGGCCTGACGCGCAGAAAATCGTGGCGAAAATTAAGCCCGACCAGAAACTACCGGAGGGCCAACCGTACAGCAGTTTCATGCCCGACGTGGTGGCCATCCAAGGTGACTTCCGAACCGGCGTGTGCCTCCTTGCGATGAGCAACGGGATGTATCATTGGTACGAATATGCTATTCCTACCGGCGCGAAGAGGTTCACCGCGAAACTGTATCTCACCGACGATGTCGGCGGCCGAATCGGGCACGTGGTGGCAGGTGTTTCTTTGGTCAATCAGGACGTGATCATCCGCATCAGCGCAGATGGCCAGCAACTTTACGAGCGACACTACAACCGCATGAACGTGGGGATGGGATCCGGTGAGCTGATCGATACGGTGGCGTTGGATCTTCCGGCAGATGCCAAAACGATCCGCTTCTACTTCCAGTCCACTACTTTTCCCAACAACCTTCACAACGAACTGCTCATTGCCGACGGAGTGTTCGAGTGATTCGCAGCTTGTTCGTGGGTTTTGCGCTGTTGAGCGCCGGCGCAATGGCGAACCACGTGGTTGAAGTGCAGATTCCGCGCGGCCACGAAATTTTTTCGGTGGTGGTGGATGATGCCGAGGGACGGCGCGTGCGGAATTTGTTGGCGATGCAGCCGGTGACCAACACGACCATGACCATCACCTGGGACGGGCGTGACGAGGCCGGTCAACCGGTGCCGCCGGGGACCTACACGGTGCGTGGGTTATCGTTGCCGCGATTGAAGGTGACGTTCGATTATGCTTGGTACAATCCCGGCAATCCACCGTGGGAAGGATATCCCGGTGGCGGTTGGGGCGGCGATCATGCGGGGCCGAGCGGCGTGGCGGTGATTCCCAAGGCAGCCGGCAAGCCGTGGCGCGTGGTGATTGCCGGTGAGATCGCGGAGGCCGGTGATGCCATCTACGCGCTGAATGCAAACTATCAAAAGGTCTTTGGTTACAAACGTGGTTGGGGCGGCGCGCGCGCGGTGGCGGTGGATGAGGATGGGCTGGTGTATCTGGTGTTGTGGGGACAGAACGCGCTGATTCGACTCGATCCGGCGACAGGTCTGACCGTGCCGTTTCAGCGGCCGGCCGGTGTGATCAGTGAGGTGAAACTAGATTCAACCGGCTACAGCATCGCCGTCCGCGGCGACCGGATCGCGATTGTGACGCAGGGCGACGAGAAAACGGGTGTGGTGCCCAAGCTTATGGTGCTGAGCAAATCCGACGGACGAACGATCGCGGAATGGCCAGTGGAACGATTGGGCTGGGTGGCCTTTGATCGCACGGGAAAACTCTATTTCAGCGAACCGCGCGGATTGTTCGTCGTGCAGGAGGACGGCACACGCGTTGCGGTTACTCGGGAGGGTCTGGGCCAAGCGGGCGCGTTGTGCTTTGACAAACACAACAACCTAATTGTCCACGATCGCGGTTCGGATTGGCAAATCAAGGTGTTCAGTCCGACCGGCAAGTTGTTGCGCACGGTTGGCAAACGCGGTGGACAAGGCAAACAGTTGGCCTGGGACAGCCAGATTTTACAGGACGTCAGCGCCGTGGCTGTGGAGGAAGATGGCGACGTGTGGATTGCCGAGCCCGATCATCCCCGTCGCACGGCGGTGTTCGGGTCCGACGGCAGACTGTTGCGTGAGTTTATCGGCAACACGCAATACGGCGCGTACGAGTGCCAGTTGCACGAGCAGGACCCGACGCGGGCGATGGCCTATAACGTGGAGTTCTTCGTCAACCCGAATGCCACACAGGAGTACCGGCCTGTGCGATTTTTGACAAGCGGACCGAAACCTGGCTCACCGTTTACACTCGACCGGTATGTGCGCGGGATTCGCTCGTTGTTCTTTCGCGCACAGGGCCGCGAGTACATCGTGCAATATCAACCGTTCGCGCACGTGCTGTACGTCGAGCGCGAGGGCGACTACCGGCCTTGCGGCGCAATCTTTCATCCGAAGCACTGGCACATTGATGACGCACGCCGTGCCAGTCCCGGTTTCCGCGAGGAAGATCCGGTGGGCGCGGTGCGGTTGTGGTCGGACTGGAACGAGGATGAGCTGATTCAGGAAGAGGAATTACAGCTTGTTCCGGAGTTCGACAAGCCGGGCGAGCCATGGGTGCGACACTTCGCGGGACACAACTATCCGATGAGCGACGACCTGACGTTGTACATCAACGCGCGCATCATTCAGCCGACGCGCATCGCGCCGGGCGGAACACCGATTTACGAGGTCGCCCGCGCGGTAAAATTCGCCGAGGCGCTCGACACGAGCTACGGGACGTTTCACCGTGCCGGCAAGCATCTGTTTGGGATGCAATTTGCGCCGACACTTTTTCATGGTCGGCACGTCTTCACCGATCTCAGCGGCAGGATCATCGGTTTTTTCAATTTCACGCGGCTGGCATTGCACGGTTCGCAGAACGCGCCGATGCCGTTGCCGGGCGAGACGGCGGGCGAAACGTTTGTCGCCGGCGTGGCGGACATTGGCGGCGACCTCGGCGCGGTCATCGCCCATCACGGCAACATGGGGCAGGCGTTCTTGTTTTCCGAGGATGGTATTTTCATTAGCTCACTATTCAAAGACGTGCGCGACAACCCGGCCGGCTACGGCGAGCGCGTCGAGAAAGGCGCGGACTGGTCCAACGTGACGATGACCCAAGAGCCGTTCGGCGGCTGGTTCGGCAAACAGAGCGACGGCAAAGTCCGGTATCTCTTTGGCCGCAACGCAGCGCTGGTGGTGCAAATCCACGGTCTGGAGCAAACCCGGCGGTTCGTGGCGGGCACTGTTGAAATTCGGTGACGATGCTCGAGTGGGAACCGGTCGGCAAAACGCGGCGGTGACCAGTGCTGCTGAACGCGCGGGGAATCTGGCGTTGACAGTTGCGCGGTGTTGCGCGTATGCGATGCCGGTATGGCAGCGACGCAACGCGTGCGCGTAGAGCTGGGGTCGCGCAGTTACGACATCATTATCGGCGATGGGTTGATTGCCCGTGCGGGTGAGTTTTGGGAGCCGTTGCGACTGGGTCGGCGCGGGGTGTTGATTGCAGATGAAAACACGCACCACCGGTGGGCCGCGCCGTTGCGCGATGCGTTGGCGCGCGCCGGTTACGAAACGACGGTTTTGGAGATACCGACGGGGGAACCGAGTAAGACGCTCGCACGCGTGCAGTCGCTGGTCGAGCGGATGACCGGATTGGGTTTGGATCGGCGCTCGTTTGTGGTGGCGGTGGGCGGGGGCGTGGTGGGTGATGTTGCCGGGTTTGTGGCGGCGATTTATTTGCGCGGGATCGCGTACGTGCAGGTGCCCACGACGTTGTTG
>JANWVU010000072.1 GCA_025056465.1 Verrucomicrobiia bacterium
AAATCTCCCCATTCAACTTTTTTATGGCTTGTCTCCGCTTTCACCCATCCCAACCGCGCTCAAACACCTGACATTGCCGGCAGTCTTCATCACCGCAGTAACTCATCCAGCATAACCGGCAAGCACCCGCTTCCGTGCTTCCGTAAATCAGAATATGGCCCGCAGGGCAGCACGCGAGCGAACACTTCTCGACCGATATCGCGCTTTAGAGGCGGAAGCGAACCCCAAGCGTAGCTCCCGGCCGCCGTCTAGTCCTTATACGGATCGGCGATGTCAGGCCCCGCCATGGCGACGCCCAGCGGGCGCAGCACGTGCAACACCCGCACCGTACCGGCATGCGCCGCCAACACATCACTCAATCGCCGGTAGGCTTGCGGCGCTTCATCCACATCCCCGCCGCGCAACACCACGCCCTTCTTCTCCAACCACGCCAACATCTCGTCGCGCCGAATCAACCCCGGCTGCCGGATTCGTTTTTTGCCCACGCGCTCATACCGGCCGCGCGCCGCCGTGCGCGACATTACACGACCGGCTCCATGCACCGTGGAGAACAACGCACGCCGCGCCTCCGGCGAGTCTACGCCCTCCAGAATCACCGCGTCATCTCCCATGCTCCCCCCAACGAATCCTTTTTGACCAGGAAACGCCGGGGTCGCGCCTTTGCGCACCACCCAATACTTCTCGCCGTTGTGTTCCTCCTGCCATGCGAAGTTGTGGTGATTGTGCACTTCCTCGACAATCCGCGCGCGCAAGATGTTTCGCACAACATGGCGGGCCACGTATTCCCGACCTGCATACGCGTACCGGCCTGCCAATTTCATCGCAGCCAAATAATCCTGCGCCAACGGATCGCGCACCGGCACCACCGTGGGCGGCACATCCATGCCCTCCTTCCCCCCGGCCGCCTCCAGAAAATGCGTAGCCGTTTTGAATCCCAGTCCTCGGGACCCAAAATGCACGCCAACCCAAATGATGCCGTTTTCGTCGGCGAAAATGTCCACGTAGTGGTTGCCGCCGCCCACGGTGCCGAGTTGGTCATGAGCGAGTTTTTTTAATTTCGCCAACAAGGGAATTTTCCATGCTTCATCATCAAACAACTCATGATCAATCGGCGTCGGGTTTTTCCTCCCAATCCCAAATGAGATCTGCTCCACCACATCATCCATGATGCGCTCGATGTGCGGGCGCACTTCGGCCTCGGTCGCATCCGTGCGAATGGCGAGATTGCCGCACGCGATGTCGAACCCGACACCCGAGATGGAAATCTTGTCCTTGTACGCCACGACGCCACCAATCGGTTGCGCGTAGCCCTTATGTCCGTCAGCGCACAGCACCGCATGCTCGCCGCCATGACGCAGGCAGGTCTCGATTTGCCGAATCGTGTCGGCGTCATGCTCGCCGAAGATGACCGGCCGTTTCTCCGCCGTCTCGGTCATGGCCACCTCCTAGCGCGAACCGACCGATTTCTGCGACTGCACCATCTCCCAAAACTTCGGGTTTTCCTGCAACGCCTCGTCTTCGCTGGAGGGTAACCGGGTGCGAAACAGAAAATCTTTCAGCGAGTTTTTGTCGAGGATGCACCGCACAAACACGATGTCACCCTGACGTTCAAAATAAATCCGGTAGTCCTTTACGCGATACCGGTAGATTTTTTTGCCACCCCGCGTGAGCTGACCGAACTTCTCATCCGCGCGCTCAAAATCCGACGGCATAAGTTGGAACCCGTCAATCAGCTCCAACTGCGTCTTCCGTGGCATCGCAGCCAATTCACGGGCGCTGGCTTCGCTGAAAATGATTTGCAGCATCAGCGCAACTTATTCAGCGTCGCGCGCAATTGCAACGCTCGATCCGGGTGGTCTGTAATCACTCCATTTACACCCCACCTCATCAAGCGCGTCATCTCGGTCGGTCGGTTTACCGTCCACACAAACAACGGACCACGCCGCTGCCAACGCCGCACATCCACTGCCGACCGAATCACGCGACGGCTCACGCCCCAACCGGCAACCGTCACCCGCGTGTTGGGTTCGCTCGCAGTCAAACCGAACCGCATAATTCGAGGATTGGCCCGGTACAGTTCTTCCAACCGTGCCGCACGGAGCGAAAACACAATCACGTCGTCCACCATACCGGCCTGCTCAATCGCCCGCGCCACCGCCTCACCACGCGCGCCCTTGATCTCCACTAGCACGCGGCACCGACCCCGGCACGCGCGCAACACCTCACTCAAAGTTGGCGCCTCCGCCAACTCTTTGCGCCGCGCCGCGCGCACGCGTTTATTCACGCCATAAATCCGTTGCAACCCGTAATCATGAAACACCACGAGCGCACCATCAGCGGTTTCTTGCACATCCACCTCCACCATGTCCACGCCCAACTTCACTGCCGCACGCACTGCCGCCAGCGTGTTCTCAGGATACCGGCCGCTCCAACCCCGATGCGCTATCACCAGCGGCGACCGCTTCATCACAAGGTCCCGTGCTCGCGCGCACCCAGGTAAGCCTTAAGCTGCGCACGTTGTTCTGACTCCGACCAACCCGCATACCGGCCCAATATGGCCGCCACGCGCGCGGCCGTCTCCGCATCCCCATGCCGGGTCAACGCCAACGGTGTTCGTCGTCGCATCACATCCGAAAGCGTCAACGCCATCTCTTCCTCCCACGCATACCGCACATCACTCTCCCACACATCCGGGAGGCTGCTAAACCGCTCCCCATTCGGGCTGGGCCGGTAGCGTGGCAACGGCGTTGTGTCGGTCTGACATTGCGCGCGGGTCAACCCGGTAGCTTCGACCACTTCCGCCGCAATTGCCCGGTAGGTTGTGTACTTGCCACCGATCACCGACAGAAAATTGGCGCCTTCCCGCACCAACTGATGTTCGCGCGATCGGGCCGACGGCGCCTCTGTGCCGGCAAGCAACGGCCGCACCCCGGCAAATGATGTGATAACCTCGGTCGAGGCGTTGGGAAATCGTCGCCGCAACTCGCTCAGCAAATAATTCACGTCCGCCGGCTCCGCGCGTGCGGCGGCCGGGTCACCGGCATAATCGGTGTCGGTGCTCCCCACCAACGATTCTCCCCACCACGGAATTACGAACACCAATCGGCCGTCTCGCGCCTGCCAGAACACACCATGCTGCCGGGTGACGCGGGGCACCACCAGATGCACGCCTTTCGTCGGCGCCAGTTTCACCGAGCTCGCCAGCCGGCCGGCCCACACGCCGGTGGCGTTGATGAACCATTTGGCCCTCACCTCGAAACCAGCCTCAACTGACGCCGCCACCACGCGGTCGCCACGTCGCACCAAGCCGGTCACACCGCAATAATTCACACAGACCGCGCCCAAATCCGCCGCATGATGAATGTTGTCGATGCAGAACCGCGCATCGTCTTCCTGACAATCGTAGAACAACACCGCTCCCCGCAAACCGGTGGATTGCAACGCTGGTTCCTCGGCCCGCGTCTCCGCCGCCGTCATCGCTCGATGCCGACCGGGCGCCCGCCCGCGCGCCAGCCAATCGTACAACGTCAGCCCCGCCCGCATCAGCCACAACGGACGCCGGTCGCCTTCGTACACCACAAACAAGAACGACAACGGTTTGACCAAATGCGGCGCGATGCGCTGCAAGATCGCGCGTTCGCGGCACGATTCCGCCACCAATTTCACGGCCCCCTGCTCCAAGTACCGGAATCCGCCATGAATCAGTTTGGTGGACCGACTGGACGTGCCGCTGGCAAAATCGCGTTGCTCCACCAACGCCACGCGCAACCCGCGCAACGCTGCATCCCGCGCAATACCGGCTCCCAAAATCCCGCCTCCGATCACGAGGAGGTCAAATTCGGTGTTGGCCAACCGATTCAAGTCGCGACGCATGGCGCACACCTTACCGGGCGAGTGTCCCACCGGCAACCCGAACCAAACCGGCTGCTGCACCCTTGCAGCGCTCGAATCAAACTCGGTCCCTGCCAAACCGCTTGCATTGTGTGGGCAGGTGCCACAGATTCGCAGCAGCCATGGAATGGGCCGCCGCACTCAGTACCAAACGCGCCGTTGAGAAAGTTGTCGCCGACCTCGTGCAACAGTTGCAAGCGCGGCTCGGGGCCGGTGCCACGGATGTGGGTTTCTTGTTCGTGCACCCGTCGTATTTTGCCGCAATGGAGGACATCGTGGAAGCGTTGCGGGCCGCGTTGGGCGTGCGTCAATTGGTCGGATGCAGTGGGGCCGGCATCATCGGGCTGGATCAGGAGATTGAGGAGGAGCCGGCGATTTCGATGTTGGTGGGCCGATTGCCCAACGTGACGGTGACCGGCTTTGCGCTTCAGCAAGATCAGTTGGAGGAAGGCCCCACCGATGCGGCCTACTGGCATTATCAGTTGGACGTGTTGCCGGAGCCGACGCCGATGATGGTGTTGTTCTCCGACCCGTTCACCGTGCATCCGATCGAGTTGGTCAACGCTCTGGCGGCGGCCTACCCGGGCGCGCCGTTGGTGGGCGGATTGGTTAGCGGAGGACGACAACCCGGCCAGGTGCGCTTGATCTTGAACGGGGAGATTAGCGACAGCGGCGCGGTGGGTGTGGCGTTGCAAGGGCCGGTGGGCATGCGCACGATTGTGTCGCAGGGATGCCGGCCGATTGGTGAGCCGCTCATCATCACGCGCGCGGAGAAAAACGTCATCCACGAGCTGGCGGGGCGGCCGCCGATTGAGGTATTGCAGGAGTTGTTGCCGCGACTGCCGGCTGCCGACCAACAACTGGCGCGCAAAGCGTTGTTTCTGGGTCGCGTGATCAACGAGTACAAGGAGGAGTACGAACGCGGTGATTTTTTGATTCGCAATCTCATTGGACGGGACCCGAGCAGTGGGGCGTTGGCAGTGGGAGATGTGGTGCGAGCCGGTCAGACAGTGCAATTTCACGTGCGGGATGGACGGTCGGCTGCCGAAGATTTGAAAATCGCCTTGGAAGCGTGTCCCGATGAGCCGCCAGTGGAAGCCGCGTTGCTGTTCAGTTGTCTCGGACGCGGAGAGGGGATGTACGGTGAACCTCACCATGATACGCGCATGCTGCAACGTCGGTTTGGCCCGGTACCCACGGCTGGGTTTTTCTGCAGCGGCGAAATCGGGCCGGTCGGCGGGCACCCGTACGTGCACGGATTCACGAGCGTCCTTGGCCTGTTCACCGCTTCGAAACCGCCCACACGCGCTGTATAACGCACGATTCCGGCAACAGGCTCCTCCGGGCGTGTGAAGAGTTTCAGCAAAACGCCGGTCGGTTACCGGCACTGGGCTTTGGCGTTGCAGTTGGCCGCTCGAAATTTATACTGCGAACATCATGGTCGGAGGCCGAATTATGGCGTTGTGCGTGGCCGGCGTGGTAACCCTCTGCGTCGGCACTGCGGCCGTTGTCACGGCAGAGCCGTTTGTGGTTGGCGAGAAACTGCAATACCGGATTTTTTGGGGGCCACTACCCATCGGCGAAGCCTCCTTGCAGGTGCGGGGCGTGGAAAACGTTCAAGGGCATCCTTGTTATCACCTCATCGCACAAGCGCAGACGACCGGTTTGGGACGCATGTTGTTTCCCGTCAACAGCGTTTCGGAAAGCTGGCTCGATGTGGAAGGATTGTTTAGTCGGCAATACCGCGAGGAGCGACGAGAAGGACGTCGGCACCGGCACACCGAAATCGTGTTCGACTACACGGCCGGCGTGGCCACCATCCGGAACTTGCGCAACGGCAAATCACGCCAGACGCCGCTCGCTCAGCCCACGCAGGACATCATTTCCAGCCTCTACTACGTTCGCGCCCAGTCACTCGACCTCAACAAGGAGTTAACGTTCGACCTCGTTGCAGGTGATGAGATTTGGAAGGTCACCCTGCGGCCCGATGCGCGGCAAAAAGTCGAAGTGCGCCCCTTCGGTAGAGTACCGGCTTTGCGCGTGGAACCGCACCCCACGCTTACCATCGTGGCGGCGAACAAAGGTCGAATGTGGTTTTGGATCAGCGACGATGCGCGGCGGGTACCGTTGATGGTTTGTTCGCAAATGCAAATCGGCAGCGCGCAGTTGGTGCTCTACCGGTTAGAACCACCGGCCGACCGTGAGGAGCGCGCGGCGCTTCAGGTCGCACGCGCCGCCCATCCATGAAGCAACCTACCGGCCCCACATCGGTTGCGCGCGTTCGCGAGATTTGGCAGCGGGTGCCCCGCTTGAATGTGTTGGTGGTGGGCGATGTCATGCTCGACCGGTTCATCTGGGGCAACGTGCGCCGCATTTCGCCCGAGGCACCGGTACCGGTGGTGGAGGTTACCCGCGAGGATTTCTATCCCGGTGGCGCCGCCAACGTCGCGCGCAACATCTGTGCGCTCGGTGCCCGCTGCGCAATCATTGGGCTGCGTGGCGCGGATCGCGCGGGCGAGGAATTGCAGGAGACCTTACGCCGTTTTCAAATCGACACCGCCGGCCTGTTCACGGATGGACAGCGTCCTACCACCGTCAAAACCCGTATCATTGCCCACCAACAACAGGTCGTGCGGTTTGATCACGAGTCCACGCGTCCCATCTCACCCAGCCTTGCGACTCGCATCCTTGAGTACTATCGCAGCGTGTTACCTCACGTCGACGCGGTCATTTTCGAGGATTACGCCAAGGGACTGCTCTCTGCATCGTTACTGACGGCCATGCAACGCGACGCGCGACGCATCGGGAAAATCACCGCCGCTGATCCCAACCCACGCCAGGTGCTACCTTACAACCGGCTCACCGTCATAACTCCCAACCGGCAGGAGGCGTTCGCGGCGGCCGGTCTACCTTACGTCGAACCCGCCGAACACATGGAAGAAGATCGGGCCTTGTTGGATGTGGGTCGGACGTTGCTTCGCAAATGGCGTCCCCAATACCTGCTCATCACGCTCGGGGAGCATGGCATGTGTTTGTTCCAAAACGGCGCGCCCCCATTGCACATACCGACCGTCGCGCGAGAGGTGTTCGACGTATCGGGAGCCGGTGACACCGTGGTGGCCACGTTGACGTTGGCGCTGGCGGCAAATGCCGATGCCGTGGAAGCGGCGGAGATCTCCAATCATGCGGCTGGCGTGGTGGTCGGTAAACTCGGCACCGCAACGTGCTCACCAGACGAGCTGCTGGCGAGCTTTCGCGAAAACCGTCACACGAAACCGCGTTGGATCACTGCCGGGCCACGGGCGCGTGCTGACGGCGCAACTCGTCCAACTGCGGGCGAATGATTTTTTCGTAGCAATCGGGACACACGCCGTGACTGAATTGCACGTCCGCGTGCGTGCTGATGTAGCTCTCGACCTGCTCCCAATAATTCTCGTCCGACCGGATTTTTTTGCAGTAACAACAAATCGGTAGCAACCCCTGCAACACTTTGATGTTGGCCAGGGCCTCCTGCAGCTCCCGCACGCGCGCGGCCAACTCCACCTGCAACTGCAAGATGCGCTCACCGACCTGCAACCGCGCCCGCAGTTCCGCGCGGTCGAACGGCTTGGTCAAATAATCGTCGGCCCCCGCCTCCAACGCGGTGACGATGTCCTCCTTCCGATGTTTCGCCGTCAACAGCATGAGATACGGGCTGGGCGTTCGTTTTAGTGTTCGCACCCGCCGGCACACCTCAACCCCATCAATGCCGGGCATCATCCAGTCCAACACCGCAATCGGCGGCGCATCGGGTGCCTGCAACGCGGTCCACGCTTGGTCACCGTCGCGCGTGACCTGCACGGCATAACCCCACCGGGCCAGCGTGGCTTCCAGCACCTTGCACGATACCGGATCGTCTTCAGCGATCAGAATCGGTTTGTTCATGAGCTACCTCTTCAGGTTGTATTTCATTTGCCATGTAGGCTTGTAACGCCGACAGCAACCGCTCCAACGCCCCCTCCAACTTCGCCAGGCGTGCGGCCGCATCGTGGAGGTCGCCCGCCGCGGCGCGCTCTTCCAGTTCGCGCACGAGCTGTTGCGCCTCGCTTCGGCCAAAGATCGCCACCGAGCTTTTGAGCTTGTGCGCGGCCTGCTCGACGGCTTTCGCTTCCTTATTGTCCACCGCCTCCTTCAACCGACGCACCAACTCGGGTGACTCCTGCCGGAATAATTCCACCACTTCAGCGAACAACGCGCGGTCACCCTCCATCTGCTCCAACGCTTCATCAAACGCAAACGACTCGTTGACCTCGGCCAAACCAGCCGCGTCTCGGTTGCTCGCGCCTACCGGCGCTTGTTCGACTAACTCAATCAGCCGATCCGCATCGATCGGCTTGGAAATGTAGTCATCCATACCGGCCGCCAGACACCGTTCGCGATCACCCGCCATTGCGTGTGCAGTCATCGCAATGATGTATTGGTGACGCCCGGTTTTTTTCTCCCATTCGCGAATGATGGTTGTCGCTTCAAAACCATCCACGCGCGGCATCTGCACATCCATCAACACCACATCAAACGTTTCCCGCTCCAACCGGCACAACGCATCCTTGCCATTGTCTACCACTACCACCTGATGACCGCGCTTCTCCAGAATGCGCAACGCGAGTCGTTGGTTGACCGGATTGTCCTCGGCCAACAGTACGCGACGTGGCGTGGCAGTGCGCACCACGGTCGTCTCTTTTGTGGTGGGGGAGGCCGTCACCTGCCCACGTTGGCTTACCACCGTCAGAATCGTGTTCAGCAACTCAGACCGACGAATCGGCTTGGTAAGAAATGCGGCCACGCCCAGTTTTTGGCTCTGCGCCGCCACCCCGCTACCGCAAGCCGATGACAACAACACAATCCGCGTTCGAGACAGTTGGGGATCGTTGAGCACTTCGTTGGCGACAGTCATGCCGTCCATGTCGGGCATCATGTAATCGAGCAACACCAACGGGAACGCCTGGCCGTCTTGATGCGCCTGCCGCAGCGTCGTCAGCGCCTCCAACCCGCTCCCCACAACCGTCGGCCTCATCTGCCACCCCCGCAGCAACTCCTCCAAGATGCGACGGTTCGTTGCGTTGTCGTCCACCACCAACACGGGCAGGTCTCGTAAATCCAAATCCGGTAGCTCGTCCTTCCCCGTTGTCGCACACAACGGAAATCGCGCGGTGAAATGGAAGGTGCTGCCCTGCCCTGGTTCACTCTCTACCCAAATGTCCCCACCCATCATCCGCACTAACTGTTGCGAGATCGACAAACCCAAACCGGTCCCACCGTACTTGCGGGTCGTCGAGCCGTCCGCCTGCGTGAACGCCTCAAAAATCAGCGCCTGTTTTTCCTTCGGAATTCCAATGCCTGTATCCCGCACCGCAAAATGCAATTGCACCTCGTTCTCGGTGCGGGACCGTACTTCAACCGTCACCACCACTTCTCCCTTCTCGGTGAACTTGATCGCGTTGCCCACCAGATTCACGATCACCTGACGGAGTCGCACCGGGTCCGCGACGACCGAATCCGGCACATCACCCAAGACGTGAACGGCCAGTTCCAACCCTTTCTGATGCGCTCGAAACGCCAGCGTGTGGAGTGTGCGATCCAACTCGTCTCGCAGCGCGATCTCGACCGGGTGCAACTCGAGCTTACCGGCCTCGATTTTTGAGAAATCCAAAATGTCGTTGATCAACGCCAGCAACGTATCCGCCGATTCTTTCACCGTCTGCAGATACTCCCGCTGCTCCGCTGTCAACTGCGTATCAAGCGCCAACTCCGTCATGCCGATGATCCCGTTCATCGGCGTGCGGATCTCGTGGCTCATGTTCGCCAGAAACTGGCTCTTCAACTGCGTCGCCTGCTCCGCTTTTTGCTTGGCCTGACGCAATTCGTGGTCCTGCTGTTGAATGCAATCCAACATCCGATTGAACTCCGTCGCCAATACCGCCGTCTCATCGTTGCCGAGCACCGGCACGCGCAGCGTGTAATTCCCCTCGGCCGCCACCCGGCGCGCCGTTTCCGCCAGATTCATCACCGGCCGGCTGATATGGCGCACCAGACCCGCCGACAACAACACCGCCACCAAGCCACCGGCCAGCATGATGATCCCCACCAATCGCGCATACCCAACCAGCCGACTCCGAAACGCCCGCAGATCCGCTTGGATGAAAACCGTACCGTGCGGCCGACCGCGCACCAAAACCGGTTGGAACATGTGCAGGTGACCTTCCTGAATACGCGAGTCCGGTGCCCGCCGCGGCTCGGGAATCTCCAGGTAGAGACTGACATCCTCGCGCAGGTATTTGAGCGCCAACTCGCCGCGAACATCAAACACTGCGGCCGCCACGACGGGTGATTGCGCCGCCAACCACGTATGCAACTCCCGTGTGACTGCGGGCTCTTCTATCTGACGGTCCAATAGAATTTTCGTCCCCACCAAATCAGCAAAACCCGACAATCGCTCCTCTACCTCACGGCGAAAACTACGGTATTCGTAAATCGCAAACCCAACCGAGACACACAGCGAGGCCACAAAGCTGACCAGCAACGTCAGACCCATGATTTTGCAGCGGATGGAGCATCGCAATGGGCCGAGCATACCCACCGGTCAAGCAACCCAGGTGCCACCGGCTGCCGGTATTGTTCGGAACCCCTACCGCAACCGCATCGCCACACGCCGACCGCGTGCGATTTTGAACAAGTTCGATTCGATCCGCTTTTACGGTTGCCCGTTTTTGCGCGGCCCCAACCACTCCAACGCCACAACGCACACGTCGTCGCCAAACTCGCCACCCGCCGCAAACTGTTGCGCGCCGCTCATCAATTGCCGCATCCATCTCTCCGCGTCGCCGCCGATCTCGCGTTTCAAAATCGCGCGCACCCGTTCCACGCCAAACGTCTCTCCATCGGCTCCGCTCGCATCCGTCAAGCCATCCGTAAACAACACCACGCCGTCACCCGGCCGCATCTGATCGCATCGTGCCCGAATCTCCACATCCGCAAACAAACCTAACGCCGGGTTGCCCGGCTGACCCTCACCGTTGAGCAAACGCAATTCGCCCAGTGTCCGCCGAATCCACACCGGTGCCGGATGCCCCGCACACGCCCAGCACAACTGACCGCTCTC
>JANWVU010000073.1 GCA_025056465.1 Verrucomicrobiia bacterium
CTCGTTGAATTTGGTGATGGGGTTGAAAATGTCGTCGTCCACCAGCTCAGCCGCCACGACGAGGTGTGAGTGATGCGCAGCCACGCGGACGGTGCCGGGACGGAACCGTGGCTCGGGTTGGTCGCGCCAACCTTGTTGGAGGACGCACTGCGCGGCGCCGTCGAGCGCCCGGTAGGTTTTGGCGGCGTTGCCGGTGGGCAACTCGGTGAGAGACGGCACTCTCAAGAGAGGCGGAGAAAATCGCAACGCCGATGTCTCGGTTGCCATGGCGGGAAGGTCAAAAATCGGTGGTCGGATTGCAAGCGGATTCTCCAGCGCGCAGCGAACGAGCTCGGCCGGATCACGTGGGCTCGAAGGCGGGCCGAGGAACCGGTAGGTTTATTGTTTCGGTGCCGGCGTGGTGGCCGGTGGGGGTGTGGCGGCGGCAAGGGATTGGAGTTTGTCGCGGGCGGTTTTGGCTTCGCGAGAGCGCGGCCAGCGTTTGATGAGGTGTTGGAGCGCAAGCCGGCCAAACTCTCGTTCGGAACCGGTCGACTCGCTGAAATGAAATCCAAGATAGAACCAGTCGGCTGGGTCGAGAGCGCGTTCTTTTTGGAGGAGTTTGATCCAGCGGGCCGGTGCGGTTTGGGCCAGCGGTTGAAAGCCGCGCAATGCAAAATCGTTGGTGCGCAGGTGAGGGGCGAGGTCTTTGGGGGATTGTTTGAGGTCGCAAACGGCGAGTTGGAATCGTAGGTCGTCGTCGAACGCGTCGGTGCGTTGGAGTTGTTTGAGGCACTGAATGGCGCGAGCCCACTGACCAGCTTTTTTGAAGCGCAAACCCACGTCGCGCAGAACGGTGTCGGCCAGTTGGGAATCAATCTGGCGGAGAAGGTAGAGCAGGGCGTCCGACCGCGGGCGATTGTGGAGCAGCTCGCGGGTGGTGAGTTGGGCGAGTTTGCGTCGGGTCGGCTTGGCAATCCAGTCGCGGTGGGATGCAAGGATGCGCGCGAGGCGCATTGCGTGATCGGGATTGGCCGCGCGGAGAAATTGTTGGAGCAGCCGGCGCGTGGCACCGGGGTGACGGGCGAGGGCGCTGGCGGCAATCTCCGTGAGATAGGGTTCGTCGCTGGTGAGGAGTTTGAGCAGTTGGTCGTTGGCGGCGGGCGTATCGAGGGCGGCAAGCTGCCGGGCAGCAAATGTGCGAACGCTGGGGTGCTTGCTGCGAAGGTAGCGTGTCCAGAGTTTGTCGGCGCCACCGGGTGCCGGTAGTTTTTCGAGCAGGTCGAGGGCGTTTTGGACGATGTTGACGAAATCGGGGTCGTCGAGCAGCGGGAGCAGTTGGCGACCGAGTTTGGCGGCGGCAGGGCCGGTGAGGTTCAGGTTTTTCAGGCCGAGCAGAGCGTGACGGCGGACGGTGGTGGAGAGACGCGGCCGGATGTATTGGACGAGAAGGTCGGCGGCGGCGGGCGCTTCAAGGGCGCCTATGAGTTGGAGGGCGGAGGCCAATACGCGTTCGTCACGGCGGACGCGCGGGTTGCGGATGAATTGTTGGGCGAGTCGGTGGAGGCGCTGGCGTTCGGCCGGTGGGGTGTCGGTGAGATGACGGCGGATGGCTTGGATGGCTTCGCGGGCCAGTTCGACGTCGGGGTCGAAGAGGGCTTCGAGGATGAGAGAGAAGGCGTCGGGGGAATGGATTCGCGCGAGGACATCCACAAGGACACGCTTTTGGACGGGGCTGGCTTTTTGAAAGAGACGGCGCAATTCGCCGATGGTTTGGCCACCGGCACGGGCGAGGATGCCGGCGGCGCGCAGTTGAAATTCGAGTTCGGTGGATTCGAGCAGCGGCAGCACGTGCGGAACGACGTCGCGCGTGCCGATGGCCTCAAAGGCTTCCAAAATGTAACGGGTAAGTAATTGGTTCGCCTGCGGCAACGCACCGGCCAATGCACGCACGATGGCGGGGTCTTTGGGCGCCAGCTCGGCCAGTACGATCGCGGCAGCACATCGTCGCATGCCATCGGGGCTTTGGAGAAGAGCGACAATGCGCTGGAGTTGCTTGTCCATCAATTTGACCAGCAGGCTAACAAAAGCGGGGATGGCTTGCAACGTTGTGGCAAGCAAGGTTACAATGGTGTGTATGATTCGAGGCGCCTCGCGTGCTGGGCACTTGGACTCGCTCCGTATGAAAATGACCTTGACGCAATTGCGACAGATTTATCACCAGCCTTTTTTTGAGCTGGTTGAGGCGGCGCGGCGTGTCTACCGGCAACATTGGTCGGAAGATGAGGTGCAGTTGTGCGAGTTGCTCAGCATCAAGACCGGTGGGTGCAGCGAAGATTGCGCGTATTGCGCGCAGAGCGCCCGATACGCGACCGGGGTTGGGGCGGAACCGCTAAAAGATTTGCCCACGGTTCTCGCTGCAGCACAAGAGGCGAAAGCACGGGGTGCGACACGCTTTTGCATGGGCGCGGCGTGGCGCGGGGTGCGGGAGGGAACGGCTCAGTTCGACGCGGTGCTGGAGATGTGCCGGCAGGTTAGCCGGTTGGGTTTGGAGGTGTGTGTAACGCTGGGGCTGTTGTCGGCGGAGGCAGCCCGGCAACTCAAAGCGGCAGGCGTTACGGCGTACAACCACAATTTGGACACGAGTCCGGAATTTTATCCCCGCATCGTGACCACCCACCGGTTTGAAGATCGGTTGGCGACGATTCGGAACGCACAGGCAGCCGGTTTAGCGATTTGTTGCGGAGGAATCATCGGCATGGGCGAATCGGAGGAGGACCGACTGCGAATGTTGGAGGTGTTGACGAGCTTGGAACCGCCTCCGGAAAGCGTGCCGATCAACTGCCTGATTCCCATTCCCGGTACTCCTTTGGCCGACCAACCACCGGTGGACGTGTTTGAGTTGATTCGTTTGATTGCCACGACGCGGATTGCTCTGCCGCGTGCGAAAGTGCGATTGTCGGCCGGCCGCACGCAACTTTCGCGCGAGGCGCAAGCATGGTGTTTTTACGCAGGAGCCAATTCCATTTTCTTCGGGAACAAATTGCTGACGGCTGCCAACCCTGCCCGTGACGATGATTTGGAGTTGTTTGCCGAACTGGGGTTGCGTCCTCAACCTGCCCGCTGTGATCCCGTCCGTCCAACGGCCAGCCGCGGGACGCATTTCAATGATTGAGCGGCTTACGCCGCGGTGAAGGTCGGCGTGGTGGGCAACGCCATGCCCTCCGATGGGAGTGATGGGTCATGACATTGGACGAACTGCGATTGCACCGGATGGTGCAGGGCATCTTGGTGCGCAACTACGTCAACACCCAAAAACTCGAAGTCGAGGTCATCGGCAACTCCGTGTACATCGAGGGCGAACTGGAAATTTTCGAGTACCACTCCAGCCAACGCAAAAAAGATCAGGTCGAGCGCGACCTGGAGACGGCGCGCGCGCTCTGGCACATCGAGAAGCAGATTCGCATGCTCCCTGAAGTCCAACACCTCGAATTCAAACTGCGCAACTGGGAAAAACGCGGCATGCAATGGACACGCCGTCCCGTCGTCTGAGCGAAGGATTGTGCTCACCGGCGATCGCGCTGTGCCGCCAGCCAACCGGCCCCAACGCGCGACGGAGGCAGCAAAGGTCATCCCGTCGAGAAATCCTCGGAAAGTGCCGCTCAGTGATTATTGGGCGAGCGGCGGCGGGCATATTTTTTGAGCCGGTCGGCCAACCACCCGCCAACCTTGCCGGTCTGGGAGAGGGTGGTGAGAAGTTCGGCCAATTCAGCTTGTTTTTGGGCGTCTGTGGGTACGCGGTCGTGGAAAGGAATCGCGGCGCGCCGTGCGAGCCACCGGCCGAAGCTTCGGGGTTCGGTGGGGTCGTGAAGGGTTTTGTGGAGCGTGATTTTTCGGCCAGGTTTTTTGCCGGGTTGATCGGTCAGAATCGCTACCAGCTCATACCAATGATCGTGGTCACTATCCACGGATTCGGTCAGTTCGATCGCGCGTGCTTCGCCCAGTTCAGTAACCTCGTCGGCGTAGCGGCGTTGGTGGATGATGCGGCCGCGTTCAATCCGCCATTCTTTCCGTCCGCGAAATAACCAGAGGGTTTGCCGGGTCAACCACACCGCCAGCGCGCCGACCATGGCCGTCAGTCCCCACATCGTGGGTTCGCGCAGGCTGCTGTTGATAAGAAGCATAACCACGCTCCATCCCGCCGCGGTGACGCCGGCCAGTATCTTTGCCTGAGTGCGTCTCGTTGCACCGGCGGGCGCGATGACCACACCACCACGCAGCTCGTGGTATTCCTGCCAGTCAGCCGGTAGCGCACCGTCGTCGGCTTCGCGCGTCTCCGTCAACCGCAACGCGCTTTCCAACTGTTGCGCAGCAGTGGCACGTTCCTCCGTGGTGCCGAGGTCGCTGAGTATGACGGGCGAACCGATGACTTGCGCGAGGAGTTCACCGCGAGGCGGCTGAACGTAGATGCGTCGAATATCGCGTCGTGGAATTTGCTGGTGTTTGACGAACGGACCCAGCCGTCGCACCAGGAGCAATCCGTCCGGTTGGATCATGATGTGGTCTTCGGCCCAGACCTGACGCAGAAATTCGCGCGCCGCCGCCCAACCGCCGATGGTCCAGATCGCCAACCAGATTAGCAAGAACCCGCCGCCCACCAAAGCGGGTGCAAGTTCAAGCGGCTCTGTTTTTCCGGGGGGCGGTTGGCCTGTGATCAGCGAGTACAAGCCGGTAACCAACACCGCAAGCGCGATCAGTTCGCCCAACAACCAGCCGCACAGCCAGAAAAGTAGAAAGCCCGCGGTCGCAAACCGGCCCGCCCCGCTTGGGCGGAATCGGAATTCCATGAACGACGGTGCGGGCTTGGTCGTCATGTGTTGGCAGCTTGCCGGTGTCGTTGCTTATCGTCAATTGCTAAGAGGCCACGCGGTTTTTCTCAATAGATCGAACGAAAAGGCGTCGGAGGCCCAGACCGGTATGTATTAGGTCGTCGAGGACGTGAGATGACGACGGAGCAGATCGAGAGCGAGTTGGGTGGCAACGTGTTTGAAGGTTTCGCGATCGAAACTGAGTTGGTGTCGGACCACTTCAGTGGTGCGCGCCGAAGCCAGACCGATGAATACCAAACCGACCGGTTTTTCCGCTGTGCCGCCGGTAGGACCGGCGATGCCGGTAATGGCCAGTGCGTAATCGGTGCCGGATCGGAGGCGCGCACCCTCCGCCATCTCGCGGCAGGTCGGCTCGCTCACCGCGCCATGGTGCTGGAGAGTGGCCTCGCGCACGCCGAGCATTTGGATTTTGGCGGCGTTGGAGTAAGTGACGTAACCGGCAAGGAACACGCGACTGCTGCCGCTGATGTTGGTGATGCGATGCGCCAGCAGCCCACCGGTGCAGGATTCGGCAACGGCCAGGGTGTGACCGCGCGCGGTGAGTTCGCGAACGATGACCGCTTCCAAGCGGTCGTCTCCCGTGCCGTAAATGAACCCGGCAAGAGCGGTGCGGGCGCGTTGCTCCGCGTCGGCAACAATCGTCGGTGAGCCAATCAGTCGAACGTCCACTTCACCGGGACGCGCACAGTAACCAAGTTCGAGGCCGGTGAGGTTGGCGAGCGCGGGGGCGACACGTTGTTCGACGAGCGATTCCGGCAGGCCGGTCGTGCGCAGGATTCTGCAGGTCTTGTCCGGGATTACCGGTAAGCGCGGCAGGACATGTTCTTCGAACATTGGACGCAACTCACGCGGCGGTCCCGGCAGTAAGAAGACGCGGCAATTCTGGTGCGTGAGAAACAGGCCGGGTGCCGTGCCGTTGGGGTTCGGCAACACCGTGGCGCCTTGTGGCACGAGGGCTTGCACTTCGACGGACGCCGGCATCGTGAGACCACGGCGGCGAAACCGCTCCGCGATGAACGCCGCGACGGTTTCATCACGCTGGAGCGGGCGACCGCACAGCTCGGCCACGACATCGCGAGTGAAATCGTCGCTTGTTGGGCCGAGGCCACCGGTAACCAGCAACACATCGGCGCGATGCAGGGCTTCGTTGACAACCGCGCGCATTTCATCGCGATCATCCCCGACAGTGGTTTGTCGGGCGAGCCGCAGGCCGCGCTCGCCAAGTTTTTGGGCGATGTAATTGAGGTGGGTGTTGGTGGTGAAGCCGAGCAGCAGCTCGCTGCCGGTGTTAATCAGTTCGATTCTCACGTTTCCTCGCGGTGTGAGGCAGAAGTTCTTTGGGCAGGTTCGCGGCCCGGTAGGTCGGGTCGCGAAGGGTGCCGCCCACATCGTACTCGAGCAGGATGCCGATGAGCTTCGTCAGGATGTTGAGCCCGGGGACCTGACGCAGAAATTGGGCTTGGACGCGAAAATCAAGTCGGCCATCGAAATGGATGCGGCCGCGGGCGGTGGCTGTAAAGGCACCCGCGTGAACAGTGAGGTTTTCGGTGCGCCACGCGTTGCGACGGATTTCGAAGTCGGCTTCTGCAGCCGTCGCGCGTGTTTTTCCAAGAATTTCGGAAAAGATGCCGAATAACGGCGCCTCCCAGAGCACACCATCGTTGACAGTGAGGTGACCATGGCCGGTGAGGTTAGTGGTCGTAGCGCCGACACCGTTGAGGTGCAGTTCACCGGTCAGGAATCCGGTCACATTGGACGCGCCACCAATGTCGAGGAGAAGACTGTTCACGTCAGCACGCCGGACAGTGAGGTCGAACTGGTAACGAACATCGGGTTGTTGGAAATCGAAAGTGGCCGAGCCGGTAAGACCGCCGCTGTAAAAATCGGCTGCGAAATCGCGGATGGCGAGCGAGAGATTCGTGTACGTGAGCGAAGCACGCGCGCGGTTGGCAGTGAGTTTCCAGTATTGAAAGCGATCGGTTTGCACGAGGGCGCTCCAAAGAGTGGCGGTGGGCTGGGCAAAGTCCACTCGGCCCTGCGCGCGGATGAGGGTCTGCGGGCCAAACCGGTAGGGTGCGATGGCGGCGGCGGCAGCGGGACCAAGCAGGGCGGCGGTGACATTCGGATTGGCGGTTGAAGTGAAACTGAATTGGACGCGTTGTTCGTTGAAGTCGGCGAGGACGGTGCCGGTGATTTCCCCTTCGGGGCGCACCAGGCGGAGGTCATCGGTGTGGAGTTGGCTCTCCGCGAGCTGCACGGTGGCCGACGCCGCATCGAGCGCGACACCCCGGTAGGCACAGCGACCGGCCACGACCCGCGCCTGATAGGCAAAGGCGTCCGGGTCAACAAAATCGCCGCGAACCGTGGCGGTGATGGTTGGCGGTGTTTCAAATTGTGCCGGCTCGACAACAGGACGAATACCGGGCGGCATCAGCGGAAGCAGTCGTACCGGATCCAGCGTGCTGTGAAACTCATATTGGAAATCGGTGGTGTCGAGGTTGATCTCGCCCTGGCCGGTGAGTTGACCTTCGGGGGTCACGACACGCGCGTCGGAGATGCGAAGGGAATCAGCATGCTGGCGGAATTGAAATTCAATGCTCGAGAAGTCCACCCCGCGGATTTGTAAACCGCCCGTCATCAGATGACCCGTCAATTCGGGCAGGCTGCCGGTCTCAGCGGTCAGACGGTACCGGGCAGTGAGCCGGGGGTTATCCTGCACGCGCACGTCGCGGCGAACAAACTCCGCCACCTCCGCCGGCCCAAAGGCCGCCAGAGCGGTCGGGTCGGTTGAGCTGGTGAGTGTGAGGTCAAAAGTGGCCGCCGCTACGTCGTAGCGCCCACGCAAACGGACTTCGCCTCGGTAGAGTTTGACGAGGAATTCTTCGATGGTTACCGCACCATCATTCATGGAAGCCAAGAGCAACCATTCATCCACCTGCACGCCGCGCAACGCGAGTTGCTTGCCATGGAACCGGACTTGGGCTTCGGTTTCGAGCGGGCGGGCCATGTCCACGTCGAAGCGCAAGTCGAGTTCGGGTGGTTGAGAAACCTGGATGCGATTCAGCTCCCGCACAATTGGCGTGATAAATCGAAACGGCGAGGGGGTTTTGGGTTGGTGCACTGTTTCGGTGAGGGGGACCGGCCGAAGCAAGCCGGTGACATAAAGTTGGATGCCACAATAGTACCCCGTGAGGCGGTCCAATTCGATGATGCCATCATCACGGAACAACACCGTGGCGTATGCCTCCTTCGCCGTGAATAACGCAGAACCGCGATCATCCGGCGGCGTGGGCACGGCAACGTTGGCGTTGACAATTCGCAACGCGCGTAAGGGCTGGCGCCGTTGCATCAAGCCTTGCCAGTTCGGTTCAATCAGCAATTCATCCACACGCACCCAGGTGTCGTCGGGATCCCGAGCATCAGCCAAACGGAAATCTTGCGCAACCAGTCCGCGAAAAAGATCGAGTCGAATGGCACCAAACTCCAGGACGATGCCGGTACGACGAATTTCGGCTTCGAGCCGATGCTTGAGGAACGCGGGCAAACCAACGGCATGCAGATAGGCTACACTGGCAACCATGACGACTACCAGCACGCCAATCAACCGCCCCAACCATCGCAGCAGTCGGTGCACGTTCCAGTTGTAGCCGCACGCAAACGACCGGGCAAGGAGCGCTAGGACGAATTCGGCGCACTCGTGGCGCAAAAATGTCCGGTGCACAGGCATTGACAACGACCCATGACTTCGTGTCTAGTCGGTGCACTTCGGCACGGCGATTGCCGTCCAAGAAACTCATTATATGGCTACCGAAACCACGATTCAGACGGCCGTGTGGCAAATCGAGTTGGGGCGCGGGAAGGTTTTTGTCTACTGGTTCCTGGTCGTTCTGCTGGCGCTCGGGCTCGCGCTTGTATACACCGCCACCGAATTTCGCGGCCTGCATCGGCGCGAAGCCATGGACCAAGCCCAAATCGCGCGAAACTTGGCCCGCGGCGAGGGGTTCACCACGTCCGTTATTCGACCGCTCAGCATTTGGCGGCTGAAAAACTTTTCCAAGGATGGTAACCCGCGCGTGGAGCAACATCCCGACCTCTACCACGGGCCCTTGTATCCAGCCCTACTCGCTGGCTTGTTCCGGCTATTTCCGGAGTCATTGTTCGAATTTAAGGCCGGCGACCAAGTGTACGCACCCGAGCGGTGGGTCATCGTGCCATTTGGTCAACTCTGTATGCTGTTAAGTCTGGTATTGGTTTATTTCTGGGCCAAACAACTTTTCGATGGACGGGTAGCTCTGACGGCTGGGCTGCTGCTCCTGGGTGCCGATGCGCTGTGGCGATTCAGCATTACCGGACTGAACACCAATTTGCTGTTGTTGTTGTTTCTCTTTTCGCTGTATTGCCTGCACCGAGCGGACCGCGACACCAACAACCAAAACAATCAGTTATCGCAACCGCCAGCGATTGCGGTCTGGATATGGTTGGGTCTCAGTGCAGTAACCTTGGGCCTGTGCTTTTTGACCCGTTATGCTGCCATCGCGTTCCTGCTCCCCTTCACTTGGTATGTAACGCGCATCCTGCGCGGTCGTGGCGCGGCCTTGGGTGCAACCTTATACGTTTTGGTCGCGCTCATGATTTTGTCACCTTGGCTTGTGCGAAATTGGAAGCTTAGCGGGAATCCCTTTGGAATTGCGCACTATGACATTGCGCGAAATACGGGCGTTTTCAACGCGGATCTTCTGCCTCGCAGCCTCGATCCCGTGGAGGATGACCAGCTCGCGGAGGCCTGGTCCCTACGGAAAGTAGCGTCGCGATTTCTAACCGACACACGTCGCCAGATTTTCGCCTGGTTGCCCACTGTGGGACCGTGGTTGTTATTAGGATTGTTCGCCACTGGTGTCATGTATCGCTTCCGGCGAGACGATGTGGTGCGGCTTCGGCACGTCTTGATTGGGGCGTGTGCCGCCTTGATTGTGACCGTGAGTCTAAGTGGGTCATGTAGCGAGCGGGATCTCGCCGGTGATCTTACTGGTGATAACCTGATGTGGTTATTCGTCCCGTTGATCACCGTATATGCGGTGGCGTTTTTCTATCTTTTGCTCGACCGAATTCCGTTTCGTTACCCCCTGACACGAGGACTGGCGATTGCGACGTTTGCATTTCTCAACGTGCTCCCGCTGATTTACACGTTGCTGCCGCCGCGCAAGGGCAACTACGAGTATCCGCCCTACATGCCGCCGGTGACCCGGGCGGTGGCTGAGTGGTTCGATCGCCATGAAATCGGTTGCAGCGACCTCCCGTGGGCGATGGCTTGGTATGGCGACCGGCGCTGCGTCTGGCTACCGGCCACAATTGAGGAGTTTTACGAAATCCACGACTTCATCATCCCGCGCGAGCGCAAAGGGTTCGCCTTCCTGATGCTCACGCCTTACATGCTCGACCGGCCGCTGACCACCCAGTTGTTCAAGGGTGAATACAGGGGCTGGAGCACCGTGGTGCGCGGGCGTATGCCCGAACGGTTCCCGTTGCGCGCCGCCACCACCCTACCGCCAGGTAACGATCAATTCCTGTTTGCCGATCGCACGCGCTGGCGTGACCAACAGCTACCCGAGCCCCAACTAGAGCGCAAATCCAAGCCGTCCGAGGGTTCGGCCAACGAGCCGACTTCCAACGTGCCCGCTCCGGAACGCTGAACCCGCGCAGCTCCGTCGAATTATTTTTCTTTTGACCTACACGGCGATTTTTCTCATCAAGCCGCCATGCCCAACGCGTCCATTTCACCCCGCCAGGTTCACCTCGATTTTCACACCAGTCCGCACCTCCGCGATGTGGGTGTCGATTTCGACGCACACGAATTCGCTCGGACGCTAAAGCGTGCCCACGTGACCTCGGTGACGGTGTTTGCAAAATGTCATCACGGTCATCTTTACTACAACACCCGCCGGCCCGAGCGACATCCGGGCTTAAAACAGGGATTTGACCTGCTCGCAACGCAGATTGAGGCGTTGCACCGCGAAAACATTCGTGCGCCCATCTACCTCAGCGTTCAGGTGGACGAGTACGCCGCGAACACCCATCCCGAGTGGGTGGCGCGCAACCCTGAC
>JANWVU010000074.1 GCA_025056465.1 Verrucomicrobiia bacterium
TGGCGACATTGACGATGACCAAGCCCTCCTCAAGGTCGGTGATGAAAGCGTAGTTGTAGAGCGGGTGAATCGGCTGCTCCTCATTTTCAGGCAACCGCACGCGCATCGGATCGTTCAGCAGCGTGCTCGGCAACGCCACACTGGTGGCGTACCGGGTTTTTACGTAGGTGCGCTGCCCGAGCGGCGAAACCGGCGAGGTCACGATGCGCTCGGAGAAGCCTTTGTTGTCCACGTTGGCCACATCGAAAACCTGAAACCCATCCGGCCCATTAGCCGTATATAAATACTCGCCGCGCAGCACGACGTCCTGAATGTCGGTGGCGTGATGGTGGTAGGCCGTGCTTAGAACGCGTCCGGCCTCCTCATGCTGCCGGTAGTTGCGAGGGTAGGCGAGACGATGGAGGTAACTTCCGATGGCCGCTTGAGGTTCTTCCTGCTCCGTCCATACGATCGCATAAAAACCCCCTCGCCCCGCGCCAACATACGCATAGCGTCCAAAGAAATTGACCGTGCCGGTGCCGAATCCAAGAAGCGACGCCATCCACGCGTTGTTGTCGTTGGCGGCCGACAAGTGACAGTCCGTGCATGTTTTGGTGGTGCCCTTGCCGCTGGTGGTGTGTGCGAAGTGTGGGTTGTACGCCTGACCGCTGTAACCCTCCCAGGAAACAGTTTGCTGTTGCGAATAGACCCATTCGCGGTTGGCATTCTGGGAACTGACCACCACCGCACTGGAAGATCGAATCACGGCCAGCCGATGGTTCTTGTACGTCGCATCAATGCCAAGCTGGAAGACGTCGTCGCGGACCACCTGCGGATTGTAGGTGGTATAGTTGCGACTCATCGTGCCCTCATATTTGTTGGTGGGGACGCGTTTGTTGGCGCGCATTGGTAGATGGCATCCGAAACAACTGGTGGCCCACGACGTGTGGCAGATGGCGCAGCCGATATTGGAATCGTCATGCGCCAACTCGCGCGCACATTCCTCCTTCGGCGGCACATCGCCCCACGTTTGGCCGTCACGCCGCAGCGTTTTCGCGTACCGTGATTTCTCGTTGTAATGAGGCGAGTCGGGATTGATCGTATCAATGGTCTGCGGGATTTCCCAAATCACATCGGGACTGAGCATCGAGCGTTGGAACAGCCGATTGCCCCGCCAGAAAAAACGCGGCCCCCATGGTGTGGTGGTCTTGCTCAAGTCCACCGGCTCGACCTTGCCGGTCTGGCGGTTGAAAATCCCTGAGTTTCCGGAAGTGATCAGCGTAGGCCGGGCAGTGATTGTGCCATGACAGTCGATGCACTCGATGCTCGTGGCAGCCCGCGGCTCCCCGTACAACAAACCGTTGCCGTGCACGTCCACGTCGAAGTGGCAGTCCACGCAGTGCATCCCCTTCGCCAAGTGTGCGTCCTTGAGATGGACCGCTTTCGCGAATTTCTGCGGGTCATCGTGGTCAATGGGCCGACCTTCGGCGTCGAGGAAGTTGCCCTGCCGGTCTTTCTTAAACACGGCGCGGAACACCCAGCCATGCCCGTGGTAGTCGGCAAACTGCGTGTGTTTCAGCTTGGGATTCAGCTCAGCGACCTTCTCCAAAAAATCGGGATCACCCCATAAGCCTCGGGCCGCTGCCGCTTCCGGCGTGCGACGAATCAACGCCGCGATCTCCTCCTCCGTGGGATCCTTCTGCTCTGCCGGATACATAAACTCGCCGTCGCTCTCTTGGTCCCACCACGTGTAGCCGAGATACGGGTTCACGAAGAGATTTCCCTGATGCATGTGACAAATCATGCACTGGCTGCTCGGGATCGAACGCGTGAATTGGTGCACGATCGGGTGGCCGCGCTCGTTTTTTGGGATGGCGGCATCCCCGCTAAAACTCAACCCTTGATGTCCGTACTTGCTCCACCACCCCGAATGCGTTGGCGACCGATCGTTGGCATACACCACATGACACGCCGTGCAGCCACTCGACCGGTAATCGCCCGGGTGATCGTTCGATCCCATGAACCCCAACAACGGATCGTTCAGCCGCGTCTTCTGCGCATTCAGAATTACCGGATCGATCCGGTTCAACGTGCCAAGCCCCCGCTCGCTCAGCCGCCGCAACGGTCGTCCCGGTGGCTCAAACGGATCCGGTATCCCCAACTCCAGAAGGCGCGTCCCGCCCTTTTCAAAAATCCGAAAGATGTTTCCGGGATGCCCCACATGGAATCGCGGCAACGGAATGATGAACGGCAAAATCCCGTGCTTGCGTTCCATCTCGGGCGTCACCTCGATCGGGCTGACCAACTTCAACGGCACTCCGTATGGCCCATACACCTGACCAAACCGGTAGTTCTTCAACGGCGCCGCACCGTTGTTATACGCCGCGGCACCCCACAACATGGCGCCGTGGTTCATCATGCTATGCCACACGTTGTTGATGATTGGCTGATGACACTGCCCGCACGCCTGCTCCGCCACACGCAGGTCACCCGGGTTGACGAACCGAATGAACTCCGGCGACTCATGATTCAGCAACACCGACGAATCCGCCGGGTTTGCGGAACTTTGCCAAAACACCGGATTTTGTGGCGCGACATGTGCCTGCCGCATCGTTAGCCCGGGTGTTGGATCGCCGCCGTGACAATCCACGCAACCCAACACCACATGCGGTGAGGCGTGCATGTCTTCGATCCCGGCATGACATTCCAGACACCCGCGGCTTTTGTGGAACGCCTCCTCACGCGTCTGATCAATCAGATTGCGCGGCTTCGACAACACCGGTTGCTCCACCGGCCAGTTCGGCACCGACGTCCTCGGCCCATACGGCGACGCCCAACACCACGCCGCGGCCAGCATTCCCGCCGCCCACCCCAAAGTTGCTCGCAGTATCCTTCTCATCAGGGCCACGTTTTCTCAAACTTCGGATAATGCGGATTGTGAAAATTAATCTCTATCGGCTCGTTGGCGCGCACTTCCTCTCGCGGCAACGCCAACTCTGCCGGCAAAGGTTCCCATCCATAATCACCGGGCCAATCCACCTCCAAGCGCCATTGTGCCCGACGCACCACACCGTCCGGCACTGCGACCGGTTCCTCACCATACCGGGGCAACCGCCCAAAATTCACGTCTAATACCGACCGACGCGGCGCGGGCGCCCGCAACATCGCACCAGGGTCAGGATTGAACTGCGCCGCACGGGGCGCAAACGTGCGCTCAAAGTCCCACCGCCATTTCGGCCGGTTCAAGTCATTAGGTGGCCACAGCAACGGATTCGGGTCAGGATCGAACTCCGTCGGCGCCAACGGCGGTTCGCCGGGACTAATGCGTTGCGGCGGCGCCTTCTTCGGCGCCCCACCTCCCGCCCAACCAACAGACGCCCCCGCAACCGACAGCGCGATGGCCACGCAAATCAAAACGCGCCCCCCACCCTTCATCGCATCGCCTCCCGATGAAACACGTGGCACACCGTGCACTGGTTCAACGCTGTGTTTTGCGGCCCGTGACACCGAACACACGAGGCTTGCGACGGCACCAACACATCGGCCGTGTCGCGACTCGTCGTGGCCGCGTGACACTCCGCACACGAAATGTCCCGATGCGTCGTGTGGCTGAACAGACTGTCACGGAACCACCGGCTTGTTTGTACTACCGGCATAACCACGGGCGACTCGCCCTCACGCACCTCGTGACACTTGGCACAACCCGGGTACCGGGCCCGTGGTGCATCGGTCACACCGGCTACACCTGCCGGTGCCTCCCAATCGCTCGTGAACAACACGTCCCGCTCCAGCTCGCGCCGTTCCTCGTACAACGCGCGCAACTGGTCCATCACAAACGTCTCTACAGCCTCCGTCGTTATGAGCCCGCGCCGTCGCGCCAAGTCCGCATATTGCACCGGCAGGCTGTTCAGGAACGCACGCACGCTCGCCACGCTGCCATGAGGCAACTCCAAGTCAGGATTGCGCACATCAAACTGCAACGTGTGACAGGCCCGGCAGTGTTGCTCGAACGAAATCGGCTTGTGCCGCAGCCCGCTATCGTCCAGCTCGTGACAACTGGCGCAGGTCAACGCCGCGCCGTTCACTGGCGGGATGTCCGCCGCAAAATGACGCGCGTGATTAAACTTCAACGTGTTGGCATCGCGCCACCGCTCGCGTACGGGACGAAATTCCGGGTGCGCCACGCCAAACGCCTTCGCAATGGACGTGTCCGAAGGCATCCGCTCGCGATCGCCGTGACATGACACGCAATGCGCAACCGAAGGCGCGCGCAACGCATCGCTACCGGCATGTTCCCGATGACACTCTGTGCAAGAAACGTCCTCCGTCATGCGCTCCGCATGGAAATCAAACCCGGTATGACACCGCTGGCAGGATTGATCCATCGCCACCGGTGTAGCCGACGGCGGATGCAACAACGCCGCAAAATCCCACAGTCCCGGTTCTGCACGCACCGCCGCACCCGGCCAGGCCGCCAAGGATTGCGCCGCCGCGCTGTGACAGCCGGCGCACTGGCCCGGCAGCCCCGCCGCGGCCGCTTGCTGCACAAACGCCTCGCTGCGGTGTGCCAGAGATACCGGTCCGGGGTTCAACCACCATTCACGCCATCGGCTGTCCAACAACACCAGCACCACGCCCAACGTCAACGCCACCGTCGCCCAGGTGACCAGGCCGCGTTTCGCGCGCAGACTGCGTTGCGGGACGCATCGCTCAATCGGATGCGCGCATGTGCCGTCAGGACGCGGCCCCTCCGCGCACGGCCCACCGGCGTGTTTGGGTCGTGTACACTGCCACCGATCGCCCTTTTTTACCGGATCGCATTCAAACGTGGCGCGACAACGACCCCACCGGCTCGGCCCGATGCGACACGGCCGACCCTCTGCGGCATGACCACAAATCCACCGATCATTGGGTCGCTCGTAGCCGTTCACGGTGCGCCTCGCGAGAACGCGTACACGACAATCACGTGCGCCGCCGTCAACACCAGCAACGCGTACGTCAGCGGAATGTGCACAAACAACCACCCTTTCAGCCGACCCTGCAACCGGTAGTGCGTCGCCAACAAAGCATCCTCTCGCAAAATTGCCGCCAGCCGGTCGGCCAGTGCGCGTTCCGTTTCGCCCAACGTATCCCGCAACACGCGCAGGTTTCGCTCCGCGTCCGTCCACGAACCGCTCAGGTTTTCCAGATAAAACCGCCCCACCACCGGCGAAGTTATCGCCATCGCTTCCGCTTGCGCGCGCAATTGCGCCCGCCGCGCCGGGATCGTTTCCCAAATGACTTCCTCACCGAGCGCAGTGAGTTGACGTGGGATGGTGCGCGACCAAATCCAGCCCACCACACCGCTGATCATCACGGCCGCATAGACGGCGGTTAGCAACCAGTTGAACCAACCGTGTGGCCAACCGGCATGCCAGACAAAAATTGCCGCGGAAAAAAATCCAAGGGCAATGTGCGAAACCAACCACACTCGCGCTGAGAGCATCGGCAGAAACGGCAGCTTTTTGCGCGCGTTGAACAACGTCAACACCAGCATCACCGCCAGCAATACCCAACCGGTCAAATAGCTCATCATGGCGCGAACCGATGATGGCGATGCGTCCACTCCAACAGCGGCTCGGGACGGTTGAGATTGATCCGCACCAGCGCATCGTGCGGACAGGCTCGCTCGCAGGCCGGGCTGACGTACTGCGTGGCGCACAAGTCGCACTTGGTAGCCTTCAAGATGGGTTTGAACTCCGCGTCTACCATGATCCGTCCCTGTTCATCCCGAATCTCCACCATGCGAATTGCGTCGTACGGACAATTCAGCGCACAGATTTGGCATCCAATACACGTGGCCTGATTAATCACCACCTGACCGCCGAACGCATTGCGATGAATTGCACCGGTCGGACATCCAATCATGCAGACCGGGTCGGCGCAATGCATGCAGGCGTTGGCAATCATCCATCGGCCGTGGATGGGCCCGTGCCGCAGAAAGCGCGGATTGTTGTCATGCGTCGCGGCACAGGCCCGCACACAATCGTCACAGCGCGTGCAGCGGTCCAAATCAATTACCATGGCCGCGGTGCCATTCAAAAACCGGTTGTCGGCCAGAAAATCCAACCAGGCACCATCACCGCCGACCGGCTGCGGTTCTTCCACCAGCGCGGGCAGACTTGACGCCGGCACCGCGGGCAATACCACCTGCTCCAGCACCCGCGTGGGAACCAACAACACATGCGTGTAGCCCAACGCCCGCAACGAAAACTGCAACGGCCGCGTTTGATCAGGATGACGCCAGTTATGCGCCACTTCGGCCAGTCCAAACATCCCACCGGCTCCAAGGTAGTTCAGTGTTCGCTCACCGTCCCCGAACCGCTGCGTTACCCGCGCAAACCCGGCACGAATCAAAACGATTCCGTTCGGATAATCGCCTTCGGCGGCGATGATCGGTTCGTTGACCGCGCGACCCTGCGCCGCCAATTTTTTGTACTCACCCGACCAATCATACTCACCAAACGTTGCAAACTCCGTCGCCGCCATCACCGCCTGCAACGCGCGATCGTCGAGCTTGGCAAACAACGGTAAACTTCGCAGATACGTTTCCAGCGCACGTTCCCGGTACAATTGCTCCACGTGCCGCCGCAGCGCCTCGTCATACCGCATCAAATCACGGAAGCCCTGCCACCGGATCTCCAACAACTCGGCCTCCGTTTCCGCAAACACCGTCGCGGTGCGTGGCATGCGACTCAGCGCGGCCATCTCACCAAAAATTTCTCCCGCCCCAAGCGTCACGGTGCGGTGCTCGTTCAGCACGCGCGGGATGTCCTGAAGAAACACGCGCACGGTTTGATCGCTCAATGCGCGTTGGCCCAACCGCGGATCCGGACTGGCGGCGCCCCCGCGGCGAATTTCGGGATACTTTGAGTTGGCCCACGCTTGCGACAGAATTTGCCAAAACGTCCGCCGCCGCCGTGAACGCCGACCCAACATCGCTTCCGGTAAGCCCGGTGCCAGCACCACGCGCACCTGACCGCTGAGAATCAAAAATGCCGAGGTTCCGTAATCACTCTCGCGCACCACAATTTCGCCCGCGCGATACCGGCGCAGGGCCGTGTCGTTGCGAATGATGTCCGCCAAGGCCACCGTGCGGGGGAAACGCGCCGGATTCATCGCTGAAAACGGCGGCACCGTCAGCACGCGCGCCACCACCTCGTCGGTCATGCCGGCATCGAACGGCACATCCCACCGACGCGGTCGTTCTACAATCGCAGCAAAACTAGGCATCCAGCACCAGATCGGTCTTCGGCCGACAAATGCATGTCAGGCAGGAACCTTCCTCGGGTTGAGCCTCGGGTTTTTGCAAATACTCGACACTGCCCTCCTTGATCGCCACCAGACAGGAACCACAGCTACCGGCCCGGCACCCGGCATCAATGCGAATCCCCAACGATTCCGCCAGCTCCAACACCGACAAACCCGCCTGCCACACACACTCCCTGCCGGACCTGGCGAACCGCACGCGCGGTGTGGGTTGCCCCGGCGGCGGGGCCACAACGCTCGCCGGTGCTGCCTTTTTTACCGTTGCCGGCCCAAATGCCTCAAAATGCACCGCGCTATCCGGCACGCCCCACGCGCGCAGGCCATCCGTGATCGCATTCATGAACGGCCCCGGCCCGCACAGGAAAAACTCGTAGTTATTCGACGGTAACAACTGCCGCAACGCATCCGGCGTGACGCGCCCTTCATGTTGGAAGTCCACGCCTTTGCGATCATCGGGTCGTGGTCGGCTGAACCAAACATGCACCTGAAAGTTAGCGAACTGCCGCAACCGTTCGATCTCGTCGCGATGGATGAACTCCGCCCCGTTGCGCGCGCCAAACAAAAACCAGCACTCCCGTTTCGATCCGCGCGCCACCAACGAATTGGCCATGCACAGCAACGGCGTCACGCCCACTCCGGCTGAAATCAACACGACCGGCGTGTCTTTTTCGAGGTCGAGCGTGAAGTGGCCTGCCGGTGCCTTCGCATCCACGATGTCGCCCTCCTTCAACACATCACAGAAAAACGATGAGGCAACACCAGGCGGCAATTCGGGCCGGTCGGGCGGCGGGCCTTCTCGTTTGATCGTTACCCGATAGGAATCGGGTCGCGGCGCATCCGACAACGAATAACAACGCACTACCGGTTTGTCGCGACCCGGCACTCGCAACTGGAATGTCAGATACTGCCCCGGTATGAATGGCGGCAGCGGCTTGCGATCATGCGGCTCCAGCCGAAACGACCACACGCCCTCACACTCCCGTCGTTTCTGTGTAATGACGAATTTGCGGTATCCATTCCAGACCAACCGCGCCTGCTCGGCTTGTTCACAACGCGCCCGCGCGGCGCGCACTTCCCAGGCCAATCGCTCCTGACGAAGACGCGCCGCCACCCGTTGATCAACCCAGCGGCGCCACGCAATCCAAAACGCGGCAGCGGATTGCCCCAGCACCAACGCGATCAAGACACCGCCAACCACTGCCGCCGAAAACGTCATGTGAGATTCCTGTGTTGCGTTGCCCGAGTCGCTTGATTATCAAACGCCACGTGGCAAGTAAACTGGCTTCTCGCGGCGCGCTGGTTTTTTTGTTCGCAACGATGCTTGCTCACGCGCAGAATGGGCGTTTTCTCGGTGCCGGTAGCTGCAGTACCTCGGGTTGCCATGGCGGAGCCGCCGACCAAAGCCGGCAATTTGTCATCTGGCAGGAGTTCGACCCCCACGCACGCGCCTATGCCACGTTGACGATGGGACGGTCCTGGCGCATGACCGAGGCGCTGGGCCTGGGTGATCCAACACGCGAGCCTCGTTGCACCACCTGCCACGCGCCCCACCCCACCCAGATTCGCGAGGGCGTCTCATGCGAAAACTGCCATGGCGCAGCCGAGTTTTGGCTCCGCACCCACACTCGCGCTGACTACACTCATGAGGAACGAGTCCGTGCCGGTATGCGCAACCTGCGCGGCGCCTATCACCGCGCCAACGCTTGCGTCGCCTGTCACCAGTGGATTGAACCCGAGTTGCTGCGGGCCGGTCACCCCGAACTGATGTTCGAGTTGGACGGCCAATTGGCCGGCATGAAACGACACTGGCGAAAATCGCTCGATCAACCGGCTGGCCAACAATGGCTCGTGGGCCAGGCGGTCGCGTTGCGCGAGCTGGCGGCGCAACCCACCCGTGAACTCGAACCGCAGCGGGCCGTACTGGAATGGTTGTTACAAGTCCTCGGCGAAAATCCCGAAGAACCCGATGCGATCGCTCGTCGCGTCGCAGCCGAATCGTGGTCGGACGCGCACACGGCAAACGTTCTCGATCGGTTGCTGCAAACGGCGGATCAGTTTGAGCAACCCACCGCGCCCCGCGACGTGCTGGCACGGCGCGCCGAACGATTGGTTCTCGCGTTGGACCGATTGAGCGGTGGGCAACCATGGCCCGAGCTGGAACGGCTTTTCCGGCAGGCCCAATCCCGACCGGACTTCGTGCCGGAAATGTTCGGCGCGACGCTCCGTCAACTGCGCGACCGGGTGAGAAACACGGCACCCTAGCCGCCCAGCACTTCCAAAAATTTTCGGAATGGGCCGCGCCGAGTCTGGCTGGCGAGGATTTGATCCAGCTCCTGCGCGTCGAGCCACAGGCCGTGGCAACTACCGCAGACGTCAATTTCGATCTCACCGTACTTCTGGGGCATGAGTTTCTGTCCGCACTTCGGACAGTGCATGTAATGCAACTCTTTCAGCCGCGCCCGCTCCGCCGCGGCCATTGCTTCCTGCTCTTTTCGTGCCTGCTCCAGACGTCGTTTTAGTTCCTGTTCGCGAAAAAATTGTTCTTCTTTCTCACTTGGTTTCATGGTCTCGATTTCTCCTCACAACCCCGGCAGAGGCCGGTAGCTTGCCGCCGAAAATAATAACTGCTTCGCTCTCTGATGACCAGAGGTTCGCAGAGCATATCCGACAGTGCCGTCGCCCTCGCGGTCAGGCAGGGGCCAGTTGGCGCAAACGCGCCACAACTCGCGCCGTGGCGGCTAGGATGGCTTCCACGTCTTCGTCAGTGTTGCCGGTCCCCAAACTGTAGCGAACTGCGCCACGCGCCAGCGCGGGGCTGCGTCCCATGGCCACAAGCACGTGCGACGGCTCCAACGTGCCCACGGCACAGGCACTGCCACTGCTGACGGCGACGCCTTCCAAATCCAGTCCCAACAGCAAGCCCTCGAAACGGCAGCCCTCGAAACTGAAGTTGACCGTGTTGGGCACGCGCAAGCGCGGATGACCATTGCGATGGGCGCCTGAAATGGTCTCGGTGATACCGGTCGCCAATCGCTCTGTTAGTTGAAACAACCGCGCGGATTCTTTTTCCAGTTTAGCGACCGCCAACTCGGCCGCCTTGGCCAAACCCACAATGCCGGCCACGTTTTCTGTACCGGCACGCCGCTCATTTTCGTGAGAGCCCCCAAATAGCAGCGGGCGCAGTTTCACACCGCGTCGGATGAACAGTGCCCCCACTCCTTTCGGTCCGTAAAATTTGTGGGCCGTCAAACTCAGCAGATCCACGCCCCACTCCCGCACGTTGACCGGTACTTTGCCAAACGACTGCACCGCGTCGGTATGAAACCACACGCCATATTCGCGGCAAATCGCCGCTAACTCGCGCACGGGTTGAACGGTGCCAGTTTCGTTGTTAGCCGACATGATGGAGACTAGGCGCGTGTTCGGACGAATGGCGCGTCGTAAATCATCGGGATTGACCAACCCATCACCGTCCACCGGCAAGTAAGTCACTTCGCAATCCGTGCGTGCCCGGCAGGCATGCAGCACGGCGTGATGTTCGATGGCGCTGGTGATGATGTGCCCGGCCGGCACCCCAAAAATCACCGTGTTATCCGATTCGGTACCGCCGCTCGTGAACACGATCTCGCTT
>JANWVU010000075.1 GCA_025056465.1 Verrucomicrobiia bacterium
ATTCAAAATTTTCGTAGCCCCCGTACGGGTTGGCTTTGCGCAAATCATGCTCCACCCCGCTGCCCCGTAGCACCGGGCCGGTCGCCCCGTAATTGATTGCGTCTTCCGCCGACAACACCGCAATGCCCTTGTTCCGCTCCAGAAAAATCCGATTTCGCGTCAACAGCTTGTCCACCTCGTCCACCGTCTTGGGCAAATCCCGAATAAAGGCGCGACACATCGGCACGAAATCCTCAGGCAAATCATTCGCCAGGCCACCAATCCGCGTGTAGCTCGTGGTGAAGCGCGCACCACAGATCAACTCGCACAAATCGTAGATCTTCTCCCGCTCGCGGAAGCAGTACAAAAACACCGTCATCGCTCCCACGTCCATGCTCCACGCGCCGATCCCCAACAAATGCGAGCTGATTCGCGCCAGCTCCGCGCAAATCACGCGGATGTATTTGCACCGCTCGGGCACATCAATCCCCAGCAACTTTTCCACCGCATAGGCGTACGCCACGTTGTTCGCCAGCGGCGACAAGTAATCCAACCGATCCGTGTAGGGGATGAACTGCGTGTAGGTCATGTTCTCGGCGATTTTCTCATCGCCTCGGTGGAGGTAGCCGATGTCCGGCTGCACATCCACGATTTCCTCGCCGTCCAACTCCACCACCAAACGCAACACCCCGTGCGTGCTGGGATGTTGCGGGCCCATATTCAACACCAGCTTCTCACCGCGCAGCTCCTCCTCAAACGCCTGCTGCGCCCGCGCCGCCGAGTCAATCATCTCCAGCTCGTACCGCTCCGCCATGCGCGCTCCCTAGACCAATTCCTTCTTGGTGGGATTTTTCACCCGCTCAATATTCTCAACCACTGTGTCCACCTGCCGTGGCTCGCGCAAAACCGAACTCCGCGTCCCAATGGCCGGCACAAACGGCCCGCCCAACATCGGCGCCGCTTCGACCCGACCGGCCTCCACCGCCGTCTCCGGTAGCTCCGCCGGCAATCCAGCCAGCGGGAAATCCTTTCGCAACGGATGGTACGGATACCCTTCCCACATTAGAATGCGCTTTAAATTCGGATGTCCGCGAAATCGAATCCCGAACATGTCATACGCTTCCCGCTCATGCCAATCCGCTGTGCGCCACACACTCACCACGGAATCCACCACCAGATCATCCTCGGGCACGCCCACCTTCAACCGCAACATCTGCTTATCGGCCATGCTGTAGAGGTGATAAACCACCTCATAGCGTGGGTCCTCACCGTAATTGTCCACGCCGGCCACGTCCGTCAGCATGTTGAAGCCGCACTCATCGCGGAGATACCGGCACACCTCCAAAATCTGTTCGCGAGCCACGCGCACCGTTGTCTCGCCGCGAAACTCCGTCATCGGCCCGATGGCCTCTCCGAACTGCGCCCGCAATTTTTCCACTGCCTTGACCGGCTTCATGAGTCCCGAAACTTCGGCGCGTACTCCCCGCGCACAATGATCGGTCCACGCGGCAACTCATATAGCGGCGCTTTCGCATCCCCGGTCTTCATCCCCGCCAGCGCCCGTTCCCTCTCGATCTTCCGTTGAATCGCCATCAACCCTTCCAAAACCGCCTCGGGTCGTGGCGGACAGCCCGATACGTAAACATCCACCGGCAGAAACCGATCCACCCCTTGCACCACCGCGTAACTCCGATACATCCCCCCCGTGCTCGCGCACGCGCCCATGGCCATGCACCACTTCGGGTTCGGCATCTGATCCCACACGCGCTTCACCACACCGGCCATCTTGTACACGCACGTACCGGCCACGATCATCAAATCGGCCTGCCGCGGTGAAAATCGCATCACCTCCGCACCAAAACGCGCGATGTCGAACCGACTCGCCCCCACCGCCATCAACTCAATCCCGCAACACGCCAGCCCCATCGGCATCGGCCAACACGAATTGCGCCGCACCCAATCAATCGCCGCATCCAACCGCGTGACGATGACATCGCGTCCCTCAACCTTCGGGTCCCAACCTATCTCCACCGCGCGGTTCATGCTCTCCCTCCACCAACAACCGATGCCTCCACAGGCACGGCGGTTCCATTTCGGATGGCTGCGACCCGGTCCCGCACTGCTGCGCGACGCGGTGCCCAATCCAACGCGCCCTTGCGCCACGCATACACGTGACCCACCTCCAAAATCGCCAAAAACAACGCCCCGCCGCCCAACATCGCCCACCCAATCCCACCGGCCTCAACGGGCCGAATCAGTTCCCGAAACACCGCTCCCCACCCAATCATGAACACCACTTCAATGTCGAACAGGATGAACAACATCGCCACCTGGTAAAACTTCACGCTGAACCGTGGCTGTCCCTCCGTCAGCGGAGGCAACCCGCACTCATACGGCTCATCTTTCACGGGTGCGTGCACCCGTTTCTTACCGAGCAACGTCGGCAACATGAGGTTGGTCACTGCAAACCCCACTGCCACCAGGACCAACAACCCGACCGGTATATACTGCTGCAATTGATCGCTCATGCCTGTCGTGAGTCCGACGTCAGCCGCCTGCGGACTTTGTGACAAATTTCACTTGCAAGCTAACAAAACCACCCACCCATGCAAGCGGTTTTTGCCCCAACCAGCCCGCGCGCATTCTCTGCCCGCCTCGTCGTGCGCTCAGCTCGCCGTCGAGTGCAGGGCGAGTTCGACGAGGACCGGGTAGTGGTCGGAGGCGACGCGGGAAAGGCGCGTGCGCACCACCTCGACGTGGCGGACGTGAATGTCGGGGCTGACAAACACGTGGTCAATCCGCGCCACCGGCAACCGGGTCGGATAGGTTCGCTGTCGGCGCAACGTGCGCACACAGTCGCACACGTCACGCAGCACGGCCCGGTAACGTTCGTGAACGCGCGAGCCGGGAATCGCATTGAAATCGCCGCACAGAATCACCGGCGGCCGGCAGGCGGGATGCCCCAGCCAGTGTGACCCCAGCAACGCGGTCGTCTGCGTGTGTCGCTCGTGGCGGACCAACCCAAGATGCGTGTTGATTACCTGCACCGTGTGGCCGCCAATTTGCACCGCCACCCAGATTGCACCACGTCGTTCTTTCCAACCGCGCGGGTGGCCCGGTAGCTTGGCGGCATGCACCAGTCGCAACGGCCAACGCGACAGCACTGCGTCGCCAAATCGTTCCTCGGCCATCTGCCAGGCGGGATGAAAATGAAATTCCATCTCCAACAACGCCGCAATCAATTCCGCCTGATCCACGTGACCGGTACGCGGTCGGTTCACATCCAGTTCCTGCAACGCCACAATATCGGCGCCGGTCTCAGCGATGACCTCGGCGATCCGGTAGGGCGACACGCGCCGGTCGGTGCCCTGGCACCGGTGGACGTTGTAAGTCAGCAACCGAAATTTGGTCCAACTGCTCGTCATGCGAGCCAGCGGCGATGTGAGTGCGGACGCTGTGGCCCGCGCCTCAAAGCCCTACCGGGTGCCATGTGGTTTTGATTTCCTGCGTGTCGAGAATCAGGTAGGGCGATTCGGGGTTGGCTCGCGGACGCACCACGCGTTTCAGATTCAACGAGGCCTGCTCTTGAATGAGTTTCTCCTCGGCTCCGTCTTCGTCGCCGTACACGATGGCATTGACATCCATGTGCCCGGCAATGTGCGGCAGCAATTCTTTGCGCGAGCCGGTAAGAATATTGACCACCCCAGCCGGCAGGTCACTGGTGGCGAGTACTTCGGCAAATGTGATGGCGCTGAGAGGCTTTTTCTCCGAAGCCAACGCCACGGCGGTGTTCCCGCCCAGAATGACCGGCATCAACAGATTCACCAAACCCAGCAGGGCCGATTCTTGCGGCGCAATGACCGCCACCACGCCGGTCGGCTCGGGCACCGAAAACACAAAGTGCGAGCTGGCCACCGGATTTACCGTGCTAAACAACTGCTGATATTTGTCGGCCCACCCCGCAAAATACACCACGCGATCGATCGTTTGTTCCACCTCACGTCGCGCCTCGGCGATGCCCGCGCCTTGCTGACGCAACTCGGCGATGAATTGTTCCCGCCGCCCCTCCAACATTTCACCCACGCGATACAAAATTTGGCCACGATTATAACCCGATCGCGCCGCCCATTTGGGGAACGCCGACCGGGCGGCCACCACTGCGTTGCGGAAATCCTTCCGCGAAGCGAGCGCCACGTTGGCAATGTGGCGGCCGCGCGCGTCATCATAATCAAAACTGCGCCCCGACTCGCTGCGGGGAAATTCGCCGCCAATGTACAGCTTGTACGTTTTCAGCACCGGCACGCGCGAGCTCATGCGGTTTCCTCCAGCTCAACATATGGCAGCAACCCATGCCAACCGCCCTCGCGTCCCATGCCGCTTTCCTTGTACCCGCCAAACGGGCTGGTCGGATCGAACTTGTTGAATGTGTTGGCCCAAATCACGCCGGCCCGCAGTTGCCGGGTGACCTTGAAAATCTTTGCGCCTTTGTCAGTCCACACCCCATCGCTGAGTCCGTACGGGGTGTTGTTGGCGCGCTCGATGGCTTCCTCAGGTGTCCGAAACGTCTGAATCGTCAGCACCGGCCCGAAAATCTCCTCCTGTGCGATGCGATGCGCCTGGCTGACGTTGGTGAACAGCGTGGGCCGGTACCAGAACCCTTTTTCCGGCAACGGACAATCGGGCTGCCAGATTTCGGCGCCCTCTTCGCGGCCACTGGCGACCAGGCTTTCGATGCGGTTGAGTTGTTCGCGCGAGTTGATGGCGCCGATGTCGGTGTTTTTGTCGAGCGGGTCACCGATGATCAACGTACGGATGCGTTGTTTCAATTTCGTGATGAGAATCTCCGCAACGCCTTCCTGCACCAGCAAGCGCGAACCCGCACAACACACATGGCCTTGGTTGAAAAAGATGGCGTTGATGATGCCCTCAACCGCCTGATCAATCGCGGCGTCCTCGAAGATGATGTTGGCCGCTTTCCCGCCCAGCTCCAACGTGTATTTCTTGCGGGTACCGGCCAACGCTTTCATGATCCATTTGCCGACGGCCGTGGACCCGGTAAACGCAATCTTGTCCACACCGGGATGCTGCACGAGAGCCGCGCCGGTGGGTCGGCCGCCCGGTACGATGTTGACGACGCCAGGCGGCAGGTCGGCCTCCTGAATCAACTCGGCCAGTTTCAACGAGGTTACCGGCGTGGTCTCGGCCGGTTTCAACACCACGGTGTTGCCGGTCGCCAACGCCGGCGCGATTTTCCACGCTGCCATCAACAACGGAAAATTCCACGGAATCACCTGCCCGCACACCCCGACCGGCCGCGCGCGGGCGCCGGGGAACGCGTAGTTCAGTTTGTCGGCCCAACCGGCGTAGTAGAAAAAGTGTGCAACCGACAGCGGGATGTCGGTGTCGCGGCTTTCGCGGATGGGTTTGCCGCCGTTCTTGCTCTCGGCCACGGCGAACTCGCGCGCGCGCTCCTGCAGCAACCGTGCGATGCGATAGATGTATTTGCCGCGTTCGCGTCCCGGCATGCGTGACCAAACCTTCTCGTATGCGCGGCGCGCCGCTTTCACCGCGCGGTCAATATCGGCGGCGCCGGCCTCGGCCACTTCGGTCAACGGTTCGGCAGTGGCCGGGTTGAGGATCGTCCGATACTGCCCTTCTGCGGGCGGGACGAACCGCCCGTCAATGAACAACTCATACCGGCTGCGGATTTTGGGGTCGGCCGTTTCCGGTGCCGGGGCATAGGTCCAATTCAAACCGGTGGAACTGGCAACAGAGGTTGTGCTCATGGGTTACGCCTGCGAGAAATAATCGGCGCATTGATACACGCCGGTGGTTTCCTTGGCCAACTGCATCAGGATGTCGTTGGCCAGCGTGCTGGCTCCGATGCGGAACAACGACGGGGTAAGCCACTCGGGGCCGAGCGTTTCATTGACCATCACCAAATACTGGATGGCGGTCTTGGCGGTCTTGATGCCGCCGGCGGGTTTCATCCCGCGTTTCTGGCCGGTGCGCAGATGGAAATCGCGAATCGCCTCCAACATCACCAGCGTAACCGGCAGGGTGGCCGCCGGCTGAATCTTACCGGTTGAGGTCTTGATGAAATCGGCGCCCGCCGCCAACGCCAGGTCACTGGCCTGACGGACGCGATCCAGTGTGCCCAGCTCACCGGTCTCCAGGATCACTTTCAAATGCACTGCATCGCCGCACAGCGATTTGATCTCCGCAATCTCGTCATACACGTACCCGTACTCGCCTCGCAGAAACGCGCCCCGCGAGATGACCATGTCAATTTCCTCGGCGCCCTCATCAATCGCGTAGCGCGTATCGCGAATCTTCGTTTCCCGGTCGGCCTGACCACTAGGGAACGCCGTGGCCACGGCGGCCACTTTGATGCCGCTACCGGCCAACTCTTCGCGCGCCACCCGCACCAACGTCGGATACACGCACACCGCCGCGACGTGCGGCAAATCCGGTAGTGCATCGTGCAGATGTTTCGCCTTGTAACACAGTTGCCGCACCTTGCCGGGCGAGTCACTACCCTCCAGCGTGGTCAGGTCAATCATACTCAGCGCCAACTTCAGCGCGGCCACTTTGGATTCTTTCTTGATGCTGCGGGCGGCCAACCGCGCCACGCGCTCTTCCACGCCCACCTGATCCACGGGCGGCGACGGGTGCCAGTTCGGATACGGCTGTTGCACCACTTGCACACCGGCATCCTACCGGGATTGCAACCCGAACGCAATTGGGGTATTTACCGCTCGGTTATGAAGCCGCAGGCGGTGTTGGACGAGCTCAAAGCGCAAGCCGAACGCAAAGCGGCACTCAAAATGTTCTACTCCGCCGCCGAGGTGCTGCGCGAATACCGGGGTCCATTTGCTCAGGAAACCGCCGAGGAACGCAACCGGTTGGCCGATTACTACGAAGACCTTGGTCGCGCCGCGGAGCGCGCGCGTTGGGGCGAAGACGCCGCGCCGCCACCGCGTCAGCCGGTTCCCGAACCAACCGCCGCCACAACCAAAGCACCGCCTACTCCCCGCCCGGTGGCGCGCCCGCCGAAACCACCGGCCGAGAAAACCGCGCCCGCCCGACCCTCGTTGTTGGTCTCGAGATCATCCGCCGATGTTCAAGCCAGCGGCGATCAACTGACCTTTCCGTGTCGTTGGTGCAAAGAACCCATCACCACCGCCGCGGCCAATGCCGGCAAGCTGATCCCTTGTCCGAAATGCGATCTGCTGGTGACGGTGCCCAAGCCACCGGCCGCCAAAAAACCAAAATAAGCTCCCCAAATTTCTGCACCCGACGAAAAGCCCGCTCGGGTCACGTGTCGCGCAGCGGATCGCAGGATTGGGGTGGGTCTGTGATGGTCTTGACTCGGATACGGCACGGGCGTAAATGCGCCGCTCATTAGTTATGAGCCAAAGCCTGAATCCGTTGCGCGTGGTGTTGGTCGGGTGCGGTGGCATGGCCGGTTGTTGGCTGGATGCGGCGCGACAGGCCGGTGGGGTGGAGTGGGTCGGTTTTGTGGATTTGCGGGAAGAGGCCGCGCGGCGGCGCGCCGCAGAGTCCGGCGCGCGCAACCCGGTGGTGGGCACGAAGTTGGAAACCGTGTTGCGCGCGACCCGACCCGATGCGGTTTTCGACTGCACCGTACCGGAAGCGCACTACGAGGTGACGTTGACGGCGCTGGCGCACGGGTGTCATGTGCTTGGCGAAAAACCGATGGCGGACTCGATGGAGCGTGCGCGAGCCATGGTAGCGGCGGCGCAAAAGGCCGGTCGGATTTACGCCGTGATACAAAATCGCCGCTACGGAGCGCCGATCCGTCGCATTCGGCGGCTGATTGAAGCCGGTGGGCTGGGGCAATTGACCACGGTGCATTGTGATTTCTTTTTGGGACCGCATTTCGGCGGGTTTCGCGAGCAGATGCGGCACGTGTTGTTGGTGGACATGGCCATCCACTTGTTCGACATGGCGCGATACCTGACCGGCTCGGACGCCACGCGGGTGTGGTGCAAATCGTGGAATCCGGCCGGCTCCTGGTATGCGCATGGGGCGTCGGCCGTGGCGGTGTTCGAGATGCGCAACGGGCTGGTGTTTACGTTCCGCGGCAGTTGGTGTGCGCGCGGGTTGAGCACGGGGTGGAACGGTGAGTGGCGGTTTCTAGGTGCCGAGGGGTCGGCGTGGTGGGACGGCGGCGACACGTTTCGCGCGGAACGCCTCATCGAGCAGGTGCACGGCGGTGATAAGATGGGTCCACTGACGTGGGAAGCGCGTGCGGACGACAAAGACGGTGGGCATACCGGGTTGATTCGTGAATTTGTGGAGTGTGTGCGGAACGGGCAGGTGCCCGAGACGATTTGCAGCGACAACATCAAAAGTTTGGCGATGGTGTTCGGCGCCGTGGAAAGCGCCGAAACCGGTCGGCCTGTGGAGATCAAACCAGAATGAAACCCAATCCGTTGTTGGACATTCGCATAGGCACGTTGGTGCCAGCCAAGAACAATACCGCGTCGTACATCCGGCAAATCAAAGGACACGGTTTTGAGAGTTTTTCGATCACATTTTGGCTGGAGATTGGCGAGGTCAACCTCAAGGAGCTGGCCCGGCAAGTGAAGGATGCCATCGGCGACGATGACATCCAGATTCAATGCCTCGGTGTGTACGGCAACCCGCTGGAGTACCGGCCCACGGATGAGAAAACACGGGAGGCGTGGGCGGCGTTGATTGATCATGCGGAGTTGTTTGGCGCGACGGTGGTAGCGGGTTTTGCGGGGCGGTTGATTGGCAAGCCCGTCACCGAATCACTAAAACGATTCAAGGAAGTGTTCGGGCCGCTTGCGAAACGCGCCGCCGATCGCGGTGTCAAACTCGCTTTCGAGAATTGCGATATGGGCGGCACGTGGGAGAGCGGCGATTGGAACATCGCGCACGCGCCCACCGCGTGGGAGATGATGTTCAATGAGCTACCGGCCGACAACGTGGGGCTGCAATGGGAACCGTGTCACCAACTGGTCAGTCTGATTGATCCCATTCCACAATTGCGCAAGTGGGTGCACAAGATTTTCCACATTCACGGGAAAGACGCCACAGTCATGTGGGACGTGTTACGCACGACCGGATTGCGGGGCGGTCGGCAATGGGTGTTTCACCGCACGCCGGGCTTTGGCGACACCAATTGGACGGACGTCATCACCATCCTCCGCATGAACAACTGGAAAGGGTGCATTGACATCGAAGGATGGCATGACCCCGTGTATCGGGGCGATCTGGAGATGACCGGCCAGGTGCACGCGTTGCATTACCTGAAACGCTGCCGCGGCGGCCCCGCCTTGATCCCCAATCCGACCTGATCGCACCAACACCCCGAGCTACCGAGTGCGTGCTGCGCCGCAACATCGCTGCTCGCGAACCCTTGTTCGATTTCGCGGCCGCATGCCTGCGAGGGGCACCGCAGCGCGAGTTGGGTCGCGATTCTCTACGGTATGGTCATGGCGACAGGGGACGGAACGCTCGCACGCGGAAAAACCGGTTGCTGGTGACGCTGTGTGCGAACCCGCGCAGTGTGGTCGGGCCCGGATCCGGTGGGATCGGGCCCAAACCGACGTCCGCCCAGCTACCGGCCAGCAAGTCGGTGCGTGTTTCGATGCCGTACATGCGGCTCGGCTTGCTGGTCCAGGTCAAGGTTGAGCTATTGCCCGCCGATGCGGTGCTGATGGCCACGATCCGCAGCCGGTCGTCGGGATCCAACGGGTTGGTGTCGGCCCGATACTCATCCACATCCGGGACTCCGTCGCCATCGCTGTCCCTGCCGGCTCCCAAGGTCGTGAGGTTACCGGCGAAAAGTCGTTCCCAGGCATCGGCCATGCCGTCGCCATCGGTATCGGTGGCCGGGTCGAGGTTCAGAATCCGAACCCGCGCCACCGCGTTGCTGAGAGAAATCCAGCCGCAGTTGGCGCTCCAGACAAAGCCGTGAAGGTTACCGGTTCGAAAATCCACGCGGGGGTTGCCGGTATCCTCGAAGTGGATCCAGCCGATGTTGGCGCCGTACGCGAAGCCGCGCAGCCGACCGTCGCCGAGGTGATTGACGCCGTAATCGTTGGCCCCGGCATTGGTGTAGCGCACCCCATTGGTGGGCGCGCCGTTGCCGAGGTGAATCCAGCCGACATTGGCACCATACAGATAGTTGCGGCAAACAAACTCGCCGACCACCGCGCCGTTGGCGCCGTTGGCGTAGGCATTGATCCAACCGATGTTGGCGCCGTAGGCGTAGGGATTGGCGGGGTCAACATTCGAAGCCCCTGGGGAGGTGGCGGCTCCGATGATGAGAGTCAGCAGGATCAATTTCGGTTTCATGGGATTATTTCCTTTCATGACGGTGAAGGTATGGCGCTTCAGGGCGCGGGGGCGAACAGGCCGCGTCGGGCGAACTTCAGGTCGCCGTTGGTTTCGTCGTAGTACGCGATGGCGGGCTGACCATCCGGCCCAAACGCCAGCGAGGTGTACTGACCGACGACGCCATTAGTGTCCACGAGGCTAATTCGCCAGCTAAATGCGCTTTCGATCAACCGGTGGGATTTCTCCACCGTAACCTGAAGGTTGGTCAGCACGGTCCACAATTGTTCCAACGTTTTCATCGTTGGCGCGGGCGGTCCCGGCGGCGTCAATGTGCCTTGGCCGAGGGCCACCGGCCCGCACGCGAGCGCCAGCACGATCCCTGCGACGATATGACTGCATGTTCTCTGTGGCATGAGCGGTTCTCCTTTCTTGATGGGTCCTCGTA
>JANWVU010000076.1 GCA_025056465.1 Verrucomicrobiia bacterium
TCGCTGTGGTAGAACCAAGCGCAAGGAGGTCGCCGTGCCCATCGAAGGTTATCTCGTGCGATTTGTGCACTTGCTCGTTGTCCCCTTCCAAAACCTCGACACCGTCTGGGGCATCCTGCCGGTGTACGTCGCGGTGATCCTCGCCGAGGTTTATGAAACGCGCATGGACTACGGCCGCGCAGTGATCAACGGTGCGATGATGTTGTTGGTCGGTGCGGATTGGGCTTGGCATCTCTCAAAAGCCGGCAACCTGGCCTACATTTTTACCGAGATGAAATTACCCTGGTTGGTCACGGCATGCTGCATCGGTGTCGGCGCTTTCACCATGATCCTCGGCCTGCGTCGCAAAGACAAACGCCTCGCCCAGCTCCTCGGTCACATGCGGTTCTCGGGTTACTTCCTCATCACGCTCTACCCCATGCAAGCCCGCCTGGTGCCGTGGACGCAGGACTCCTTGGTAGCCATCTTGGTCTTTGCCATTCCCTGTTGGCTCCTGATCTACGCCACCGGCTATCTCCTCCGACTCGTCCTGAAATAATTCGAGCCAGCCTGACGCCGTGGTTAGGCACCAACACAGCACCGTCACGCTGACCACAGACCCTCAGCGAATCGCTCCCGAATACCTCATCTCCGCGCTAATCCGCGGGTTCCGCGCGCACGACTTCGTCCCAATCGTACACACCCCGAATCACATGACCGGGTGGTACCACCAGAAACTCCGACGACTCCCACTGCCCATCTACCAGCTTGCGAATCAAGCGCAGGCTACCGGTTAGATGCACGCATTCCTTACCGGCTGCCGCTGCCTTCTCCCGAAAGGCCTCCACCACCGGGCGTGGTGTTGTCTCGGGAATATCAATAAACACTGCCCGACTGGTCCCTGAGTCCAGCATCGGCGGGTGCATTTGCTCCCACACATACCGCGCGTCCTCTTCCCCATAGCGTGCGACCAACTCAGCATACGCATCCCCGTTCTCCACCTTCGGCACGCCATCATCCGTGCGCAAAAAATACTCGCCCCGCTCCATGTATCCCACCGACGAAAACGGCGTGCTCGGTGCGTCCTTGAAATACTCCGCGAAGCGCTCTTTCGACCCCAGCAAAATCGTGCAACAATCATGCGCGCGCGGCAGCACTAACGGTCGGCTCCGCGCCCGCAAGCCCGCCGTGGAATTCCCACATAGTCCAAACAACAGCAACACCGCGTCGTAGTGCTTCCCACTGGCTTCGGTGGCGTCAATCTTTCCCTGCAACAAGCGGCGCAGTCCGGCGCTGTTGGCGTGTTCGCCCAGCTCGGTAAATTCCACATCCACCACGTGCGGCGTGGTGCTCAGGCACAAACACACCTCGCGCTGAAACACGTTGCACGAGATCAGCTTCAGGCGCATGTGCGCACGGTAGGGTGACCACCGACACGAGTCAATCGCAACCACCCACGGCCATCGCTGCGATCATCCTTCAACCCAAAATCAGCCTACGCAACCCAACGATCGTCACCCCGGCAGAATGCAACCGACGAAGCCCTGCCTGATGATTCAACAAATGCGGCCCCGCTTACCGGCGACGCCGTGTCCGATGGGCGGTTGACCGTTGATACTGATCCAGCGCTCGTCAATCGGATCGCGCGCGCGCTGGTACCGGCTGTCCGACGACAACCGAAACCGGTCGGTCTGGTTGTCGAGACTCGCATGAATCGTCGCCACGGTGAAGATCAACACATCACCCATCCGAAACTCCGTCGTCAACCACCGCCCACCCAGATGCCGGCGCAGTGTGACCGGGTTGTTGGTCAGCCATCCACCCCAATGCCATAGTTTTCGCCCGCTCGCGATGTCGGCTGCATCGGGGTAGTTCACGCAGTAGGTGTCCACATCGGATTCCAAATACTTCCGCAGCCGGTGGGTTTGATGGATCGAACCTTCCAAGATCATCAACCCGCCCATCTCGAGATCAATATCTCCCAGCGGTGTCCACGAGGTGTACAGCTCTTTCGTCCCCCGTCCCATGTACACGACATCCGCGTGCGGTGCGGTGCCCGACCGGTGTCCCGAGATGCACCGTAACCACGTGAAATCATAATGCCGTACCGGCTCGCCAAACAATCGTTCGTAAAACGCCATCATCGGCCCCGCATACAACACACGCGCCAGCGGCGGATTGTTGTTCCCATACTCCTCGGAGAACGCATGCTGTTTGCCGGGTGCGGTCACCGCCTGCTCGAGCGGAAAATTCCGGTCTATATACCCCTCCGCATCCAGCCGACGGATGATCTCCATGCGCGCCGCCTTGACCTCATCGCGATGCAAATACCCGCGCAAAAAAACGTAACCGTCCTCACGCATCCGGCGACGCAACGCCTCGGCATCATGAACGATGGCCGAGGAGTCCCGCAGCTCACCAAATGCCGCCGGTGATGTGTCCAACTCCATACCCAGGGACCGAATGACAAATGTGGAAGCGACCATGCCTCAATCTTAGGCCTGCTGCGCGTGGAGCCAATGGCACGGCTGGCCAATTTCTTGTATTATTTGGCCATGCGCAAATCCACCCTGCAGCTTCGGCATACCGGGTCGCACCCTTTCGGACGCATCACCTTGGCGGGCTTCCTTAGCAAGAATCACGGGGTTTCCTTTGACCACCCGCGTGTGCTGGGGCATTACGCCGTGGTGTATGTCGTGGATGGCAACGCCGAGTATGCCGATGCCAACGGCCTGCACCGCACGCTCACGCCCGGTGACCTCATCGTCATTTTTCCCGAATTAGCTCATGCCTACGAGAACCGCCAGGGGCGGGACTGGACGGAGTTTTTCCTCGTATTTGACGGCCCCGTGTTCGATCTCTGGCGCCAGTGCGGCTTGCTCGACCCACGCCAGCCCATCTGGCATTTGGAGCCGATTCCCTACTGGCTCCAAAAATTTGAGTCCGTGCTCGGCGCCCCTCGCAAACCCGGTCACGTTCCACCGTTGCTCGAAGTCGCCCGGTTGCAACTGGTGCTCGCCGAAGCCCGTTGCGGCGGCCAACATTCCGCCGCCGATCGCCAACTCGTGGACCGCGCATGTGCCCTGCTCGAAAGCGATCTGCGGCGCGACCTGAGCTTGAACGAATTGGCCCGCCAACTCGGCACCTCACCCGATAGTTTCCGCAAACGATTCACACGCATCGTCGGCGTGCCACCGGCGCAGTATCGGCGGCAACGTCTCATCGAGCGTGCCTGCGAACTGATGCGCCACGGCACGCTGCGCGACAAGGAAATCGCCGCCACGCTCGGGTTTTGCGATGAGTTTCATTTCTCCCGTGCTTTCAAAGCCGTCACCGGCAAATCACCCCGTGAGTTCCGACGTCAGTTCCCTGTGCTCACCCGTCAATGTGGCTGATGCGCGCCGCGCGCGTTTACCGACGCACGGCGGATCGAAGCTGACCCAAGAGTTGAATCGTGGTTTGCCCGACAATCTCCAGGCTGCGCACGCTCAGCTTGTCGAGCGTGTCCTCCGCGGTGTGCCAGTAATCATTCCGACCGGGGGCGCTGCCAAATTGGAAATCAATCAGGTTTACCGCCGGGATTCCGGCCAGCAAAAACGGCACGTGATCATCGAGGATCTCATGCGGCACAAACTGGAAATAGCGCCGGTAACCCAACGCCTCGGCGGCGCGAAACACTTGATCCAGCAACGCCGGAGTGTTGTTGGGCGCCAGGGTGATCGTTAGGTCCGCATCGCCCACCATGTCTAGCAACACCAACGCCTGCACGTCCCGCACACGCCCGGTCGCCCTAAGTTGCTCCACGAAATACCGGCTGCCCCACAAGCCATCCTGCGGACCGTAGTCGTAAATCGCCTCTTCCCCGTCGAAAAACACAAACCACAGGTTTCGCTGTTCGCGCAACACCCGCGCCAGCTCCAACGCCACACCCGTGGACGATCCACTGTCGTTTGCACCCACAAAATGAATTTGCGGCAGCCATTTTGTGTCGTAGTGCGAACCTACCAACAGCACCGGCCCGCGCGCCGCCCGCGTGCGTCCGATCACGTTGCGAAACACCATCGGCCCGCGCGGCGTAGCGGCATGAAACTCCTGTACTTCCACCTCTAACCCGACCGCCCCCAACTCCGCCGCCAGATAGTCTGCCGTGCGGCGCGCGGCTTCGCTCCCGCTGGGACGCGGTCCGAACGCCACGAGCTCTATTACATGTCGGTAGGCATTGGTGGCATCAAACGTCGCGGGGCTGGGCCACGGGGGTGAGGCCGGTCGGCATCCCACCAACAACCCCACCAGCACCGCCCACGCGATTATGCCCCCGCCCATCGTTTCGCAAACGCAATCCGTCGTCCGAGCGAGGGATGATCGTGCAGCAAAAACTCAATCCACGGATGCGGTTCGGGGTCGGCCAGATTTTGGTCGGCCAGTTTTTCCAATGCCCGCACCATGGCGTCGGCGTTGCCGGTCATCGCCAAGGCGGCGCGATCGGCCTCCCATTCACGCCAGCGCGAGAACGCATTGTTCAGGGGCATCACCACCAACCCGAACACCACCAGACACAACGCCAGCAACGGCAACGCGCCGATGTCCGCCCGATCCGCAAATCCAAACCACGCCAGTGCACGAGTCAATATCTGTTCCGTGACCCACAACCCGCCAAAGATGGTCAGCGCGTTCCACGCCAGCAACCGCGACACGTCCCGATGTTTGTAGTGCGCAATCTCATGCGCCAGCACCACCTCGATTTCGTCGGGCGCAAACCGGTCGAGTAACGTGTCCCCGAGAAGGATGCGCCGCGTGCGACCCAAACCGGCAAACGCCGCGTTGGCTTTCCGCGTTTTGTCGCTGAGTTGCATGCGATAGATCCCCAGCAGACGCACGTTGACCTGCTGGGCTAACGCCGTCAGTTTCGCGCGCAGCGATTCGTCCTCCACCGGCGTCAGTTTGTAAAACCACGGCAAAATCGCCACGGGATACAACGCCGATAACACCACACCAAACACCAGCAGAAACGTCCCCGCCGCCAGCCACCACCACTCGCCAAGCTGACGCAGCAGAAAATAAACAATGTCCACCACCACCACGCCCAACCCGAGATTCAACGCCAACGACTTCGCCTGATCCTTGAGCCAACCGGCCAACGTTTCCGTGGAGAGCCCAAAACGGTGTTCGAGCCGGTAGTCCACCACGTAACTCAACGGCAAAAACACCAGTTTTAACCCAATGACCAACACCGTTACATATAGCGGCACATGCAACCAAGGATTGGATACCACTGTGCGCGCCCACTGCGCGATCGTTGCTGATGCCCCCGTCCACAACAAGACGACCAAAATCCCCAAGGTCAAAATGATGTCGCCGAGATAGAGCCAATTGTGAATGCGCTCGTACTGTTTCGCGCGGGCGCGGCGTTGCTCTGTCATCCCTACCGGCGTGGCTGGCTCGGAGACTGGCACTGTGGATCGTGGCGTGTCACTCACGCTCACAGATTATCCACGCCGAGCAAACTCAGCAACCGCGCCAAATCCTCGTTGTTGTAGTACTCGATAACGATGCGTCCCTTGCCGGCCTTGGTGTGTCGCACCCGCACTGCCGTGCTCAGCCGGTCGCGCAACCGCTCTTCGATGGCCTTCACATGCGGGTCCGCCACCGTAACCGCTCCGAGCCGCCCTGGTCGGCTCGTCTGTCCTTTCAACTGCTCAACCAGCCGCTCCGTTTCCCGAACCGTCAACCCCTCCCGCAACACTCGCTGCGCCACCAATCGTTGCTCCTCTGCGATGCTCAACCCCAAAATCGCCTTCGCATGCCCCACACTGAGCTGGCCGTTGGCAACCCAGCTTTGCACTTCCTCGGGCAACTCCAGCAATCGCATGGCGTTGGCTACGGCCGCCCGACTTCGCCCTACTTTTTCCGCCACCTGTTCTTGCGTGAGCCGAAATTGCGTCGTGAGCTGCCGGTAGGCGCGCGCTTCTTCGATGGGATTGAGATCCTCGCGTTGAAGATTTTCAATCAACGCCAACTCCAACGCCTCTTCATCGCTCACAATCCGCACCAGTGCCGGCACCATCGTCAACCCCGCTTCTCGCGCCGCGCGCCAACGCCGCTCGCCGGCAATCAACTCATACCGGCCTGCCACACCGTCGAGCGGGCGCACAAGCACCGGCTGCATCACACCTCGTTGCCGAATCGAGTCGGCCAACTCACGCAGCGACGTCTCGTCGAAAGTCATCCGCGGTTGCAGCCGGTTGGGCTCGATTCGATCCAATGCAATCTGCTGCACCAACGTGCCGGCAGGACGTAACGGAGATACCGGCGCCGACACCGTTGCAGCGCTTGGCGATGCCGACACCGATGGAATAACCGTTACGGCGGCTCCATCGTGAACCTCCGTGGACGCGAGCCCCCCTTGGATAAGCTCGTCCAGTCCCCGGCCCAAAGCCTTTTTCATGAAAACCACCCACCTCCTTTGCTTGTAAGTCCTACGGCAACCCTGCCGGAATGTCGAGGCAAAAACCTCCAAAATGCATCGGAAAACCAGATGTTTTAGACCCTTCCTCGATACTCATCCCGATCGAGGTCCGAGGCACGTGACCGTCTGTTTTCTGGCGGCGGCCACCCGCGCAGCGAGACGTGCCCACTGGTTGCACTCGACACACTCGGCGCAACCGCCTTTACTACCGGCGTGCAATTTGAATTCGCCACGGCTACCCGCATCGTTTTCGGCAGAGGAAAACTCCGCGAGCTACCGGAGTTGGTTCGTCCGTTCGGTCACACCGCGCTCGTGCTCACGGGCGATTCACCGCGCGCACGCACCGCGGCAGAGCCATTGCTCCGCTCGTTGCAGGACACCGGTATCCAAACGATACACCGCACCGTGCACGGAGAGCCAACCGTGGACTCTGTGCGCGGACCTTATCCGTCGGTAAACATGGTTATTGCTTTTGGCGGCGGCAGTGTCTTGGATGCCGGCAAAGCCATCGCTGCATTGATGACCAACGATGGCGACCCGCTCGATTACGTCGAGGTCATCGGACGCGGCCGTCCTCTGCAACAACCACCCAAACCTTTCATCGCCATCCCCACCACCGCGGGCACCGGCTCCGAGGTCACCCGCAACGCGGTCTTGGGTGCGCCACAACATCGCGTGAAGGTCAGTCTGCGCAGCGCTCTGATGTTGCCGCGGTTGGCGTTGCTTGACCCTGACGTATGCGTCGTGACACCCGCGTGTGGGTTGGATGCATTGACGCAACTGATCGAGCCGTTCGTATCACGCAAAGCGAATCCCATGACCGACGCGCTATGCCGTGAGGGGATGCGTCGTGTGCGAAAATCGCTGCGTGCTGCCATTGACGGTGACGCGGACGCGCGAGCCGAAATGGCGCTGGCCGCAATGTGGTCGGGCATGGCACTCGCCAACGCCGGTCTGGGTGCGGTGCATGGGTTTGCCGGCCCGTTGGGTGGGATGTACAACGCGCCGCATGGCGCACTGTGCGCCGCACTGCTGTCGGCCGTGTGGGAGATCAACGAACGCGCGGTGCGCGAGCGCGCCGGTAACACAGACCTACCGGTACGATTCGCTGAAGTGCGCGCACTCATCGGCGACCCCGGCTCATGGCCGCGCGACTTGAGCATACCGGGACTACGCGCGTTTGGAGTGCGCACCGAGGACTTCCCGATCATCGTGGAAAAAGCCCGGGCCGCCAGCAGCATGAAAGGCAATCCGGTCGAGCTCACCGACACCGAACTGCACGAGATCCTTCGCCGCGCTTGGTAACCGCTCGCGGCAGATGCATACCGCGCGATGGCGTTCGCTATTACCGATGCGCCGAACGAGCGGAGGTCATGTCAGGGAGCCGATGATTCAGCGCCTTCCAATCGTTTGAGCAGTTCCCGCAGCAAGGGCTCATTTGGGGCATGCTCAAGCGCTGCACGAATCAGTGCGGCCGCTTCGGCGGGTCGGTTGAGCCGCTCTAGTAGCACCGCAGCATTGATGTATGCAGAGAGGAACGAGGGTGCGCGCTTGATTAGTTCCCGATACACGGCGAGGGCCGCTTCGAGATCCCCGGCTGCGCTTAGTGCCACAGCTTGATTGATCCGGTGGGCGAGTATTTCGGGCTCCAACTCCGCAGCAGCCGCGAACTGCGCAGCCGCTTCGCGGAACCGTTGAAGTTTGTTGTAAGCGACCGCAAGGTTGATGAAGGCTTGCATGTTGCGCGGATTCAATTGCACGCAACGTTGAAGCGCCGCGATTGCCTCCTCGTGACGATTCAGATTGATCAATGTGTTGCCATAGTTGAGCCAACCGGCATCATTGTCGGGAGCCAACTCGCGCGCTCGCTGCAACTCAGCCAAAGCCTCTTCATACCGTCCGAGCTGGTCGAGCACATAACCCAAGTTAATAAAAATGGTGGGATTTTGCGGGTCATACGCAGCGGCGCGCCGGTATTGGTCAACAGCCGCCTCGAACTTACCGGCTTTGGCGAGGTCGTTGGCACGTCCCAGATACAACACCGCGCGAGCGGGGTCGCGTTCCAAGACCGGCTCGATCCGTTGGCGAAGCACAGGGTCGTCGAATGCTGGCCCGGTAGATGTCACGGCCACTGCCGTGGTGAAGCCGGTGATGCACGTAACAAGCGCGAGCCACCGGCCAGCGAAAACCCACCGGCCGCGCGCTCTGTCTTGCTGGTCGGTGACCTTCATTTGGCTGGTCAATTTACCAGACTGCCGATATTTTTCGTCGGCGCGAGATGAATCTGGCTTTCGGATACAACACGAACGGTTTTGCTCACCATCGTTTGGAAGATGCGCTAGAGATCATCGCGGAATGTGGGTACGACGGCGTGGCGTTGTCGCTCGATGTGTATCACCTCAACCCATTCACGTTGGTGGAAAGCGACGTTCCCCGCATGCGGCAATTGCTCCAACGCTTGCGGCTGCGATGCGTGATCGAAACCGGTGCCCGGTACCTTCTCGACCCTCGCCGCAAGCATTATCCCAGTCTGATCAGCGGTGAGGGGCGAAACGTGCGGCTCGAATTTTTACGGCGCGCGGTGGACATTGCCGCGGAGTTGGGCGCGGAATGCGTGAGTTTTTGGTCGGGGGTACCGGACCCAAACGTGCCCGAGCATCAGGCTTGGGATTGGCTGGTAACCGGTTGCCTACAACTCACGGAACACGCCAAACGACGCGGCGTGCAACTGGCCTTTGAGCCAGAACCCGGCATGCTCGTGGATGACATGGCCAAGTTTGAAGTACTGAAAAAACACATCACCACCGCACGGTTCGGGCTAACGCTGGACGTTGGACACGTGTTTTGCACCGAGACGGCACCGTTCCGGCAGGTGTTCGGCAAATTTGCCTCCCTGATTCGCAACGTGCACATCGAAGATATTCGCGGACGCCGTCACGAGCATTTGATGTTTGGCGAAGGCGAGCTGGATTTTGTGTCCATCCTGCGCGCGATTCGCGATAACAAATACACTGGCTTGATCAACGTGGAGTTGTCCCGCGACAGCCACCGGGCACCCGAAGTGTGCCGGCGGTCGCTGGAGTTTTTGCGCGAGACATGTCAGAAACTTCCCCCTCTCACGGCGCCGCCGGCCTCATCGTCGGCTACGCCCTGAACGCGTTTCCGTGCCACACCTTGGAGGAATTGTGGCCTGTTCTACGAGGCCCAGTTGCGCTCATCAAGAACCGCGCCTTTCCCCGAGAGCGATTTCCCATCGAGCTGCGGTTTTCAAAGCCGCTGGTAACTGCATTGCAGCAAGACGAGCGCGCATGTGAGCGGCTGCGTGACGAGCTTCTCACCGGTGGCCTGTGGTTGGTGACGGCCAACGCATTCGTGCTGCCCCGTTTCCACGGGGAGCGCGTCAAAGAACGGGTTTACTTACCGGCTTGGCACGAGAGCAGCGCCCGACGTGATTTCACGTGTGCGTCGTTGGACGTCTTGGCGCGGCTCACCGAGGGCGACCATCACACTCTAGATTTTTGGTCGGTGAGCGTTCCGTTCGGCGCATTGAAGCCGGTATCCATGTCGGCCATCGCACCGAACATCTTGGCTTGTGGCGAGCATGCGCGGCGGTTGTCGGAGCGATCCGGACGAAGATTCATCGTTGCGCTGGAGCCGGAGCCGGGACTCACCGTTGAGACCACCGCGGAAGCGGTGGAATTTTTTGAGAACCATGTGCCCACCGCCTTACGGCCCTATCTCGGTGTGAACTTCGATCTCGGACATCAGTTGGTGGAATTCGAGGAGCCAATTGAGTCGGTGCGCCAGCTTTCGCGCGCTGGCATTGTCGTGGCAAAAGTGCATGTCTCAAACGCGGCCGAGCTATCGCAGTTGGCTCCGTTTTACCGCGACTCGATTTATTTTCACCAAACCACCGGCGTGGACGAACGCGGTCGGCGAGTATTTTTCTCGCTGGATTGGCCGGATACCAAGCCAACCGGGGTCGCGCGCTACCGGGTACATTATCACCTACCGGTGTTTCCATCAACGCTGCCGAGCACGTTGTCCGCCGTTGAGCAATTTTTGCGCGACGTGCGCCCGGTGCTACCGGCAACCGTACCGCTGATTATCGAAACATACACGTGGCCGCAGCAGGAACCCCAACCGGATCAAATCGTGGAGAACATCTGTCGCGAGTTGGAGTGGGTCCGAAGCAAGATTTGACTTGTTTCGA
>JANWVU010000077.1 GCA_025056465.1 Verrucomicrobiia bacterium
TTACCGGTGCGGACTGGATCACTGAGAACAACAGCGATGTGCACATCGTGTGCGAGATTGGGTACAGCAAACAGACGACGAACCCGGCACGTTGGGTGTTGGCGGTGCCGGAGGATTCGCCGATTCGCTCCGTGCAGGATTTGCAGGGCAAACGGATCGCGACGGAGCTGGTTGGGTTTACGCGGCGGTGGTTGGCGGAGCGGGGTGTGCAAGCGGAGGTGGAATTTTCGTGGGGCGCGACGGAGGTGAAAGCGCCCGAGCTGGTGGATGCGATTGTGGACATCACCGAAACCGGCTCGTCGTTGCGCGCGAACAATCTGCGGATTGTGGAGACCCTGTGCACGAGTTACCCGCAGATGATTGCCAATCGGCGTTCGTGGGCCGTTGAGTGGAAACGACGTAAGATCGAGAATCTGGCGATGTTGCTGCGGGGTGCGTTGGCGGCAGAGGAGAAGGTGGGATTGAAGATGAACCTGCCGTCGGAAAAGCTGGAGGGGTTGTTGCGCATGTTGCCGGCGTTGCGCAACCCAACGGTGTCGCCGCTGGCACAAGCCGGTTGGGTGGCGGTGGAGACTGTGGCCGATGAGCGGGTGGTACGAGAAATTATCCCGCAGTTGAAAGCGGCCGGGGCGGAGGGCATCATCGAGTATCCGCTGAACAAAGTGGTGTATTAGGAGGTTGGTGAATGGGTTCGCTGAAGAAGCGGCGCAAGGCCAAAATCAACAAGCACAAACGGCGTAAACGCATGAAGGCCATGCGCCACAAGAAGCGGTAGTTCGCAGGTCATGATTTTCCGTAAGTGGCTCACGCCCTCGCTGGGAGCGGCGGTGGGATTGATTCTGCTTGTGGGTAGCGGTTGTGCATCGCGAGCAACGGCACCCACAACAACCCAAGCCGACCGCAATGCCAAACCCACGGTGACTTCGGCTGGCACTCAGGATCCACAGGCCCGTCGCGTGGAGTCGCTGGCGTTGTTTGCGACGGGTGTGTCAGTGGAAATGCGGCGGGGATTGGAGGCCGCGTTGGAGTACTACCAACGCGCGTTCGAGACCGACCCGGCGAATCTGGAGCTGGGGGTCAACATCGCACGCGCTTACATGAGTCGGCAGAAGTTCGACGAAGCGCGCCGCATTTTGCAGACGACAATGCGGGCGCATCCGCGCGCGGCGGAACCGTTGTTCTGGCTCGCGGTGGTGCACAAAACCGCCAACGAGCCCGGCGACGCCGCCGCCGCTTTACAACGCGCGCTGCAGCTTGATCCGCGGCACATCAACGCGATTCACCTGCTCAGCGAGATTTACCTGCAACAAACCAACACAACCGATTTGGCGAAAGTGTTGGATCGAGCCTACCGGCAGAAAAGTGAGGATGCGTCGTACTGGATGCGGTTGGGCGACCTTTACGCGTCGGCTTTCCGACAGATACCGGCCATGACGAACCTGGTGAAGACCAGTCGGGTGGAGGAAAGCTACGAGAAAGCGCGTGGATTGTCGGGCGGGGAGGCCGAGGCGACGTTGCGGTTGGCTGGTTGGCACGAGATGCAGGGAGAGTACGGTCGCGCGGCGGTTTTGATGGAGGAGGTGATTCGGCGTCGGCCCGACGATGTCCCGATGCGAGTGAAGGCGCTGACGCTCTATCTGCGGGCGGAGGACAAAACGAATGCCGTGCGGCAGTTGGAGGAGATTATTCGGCGTGAACCGTTGCGGCCGGAATTTTACAACCAGTTGGGGGTGCTATACGAGGAGTTGGATCAGCCCGAGAAAGCGATCAGTAATTATCAGCAGTCACTGACGATCAATCCGCAACAGCCCGATGTGTATTTGAACCTGACGATGTTGTTATTGGGGCGAAAGCGGCACGAGGAAGCGCGTGTAACGTTGAGCCGGTGGCGTGAGCGGTTCCCGACCGATTTTCGGGTGCCGTATCTGACCGGGTTGATTTTGTCGGATGAAAAAAAATACGCGGAGGCTTTCGCCGCGTTTCGCGATGCCGAGACGTTGGCGGCGGAATCACCGCGTGAAATCAAACTCAACGCCCAGTTTTATTTTGCCTATGGGGCGGCAGCGGAGCGGTCGGGGGATTTGGAGACGGCAGCGCGGTTGTTTCGGAAGGTGATCGAGTTGGATCCCAACGATCATCTGGCGCACAACTATCTTGGTTACATGTGGGCCGACAAGGGCATCCATCTGGATGAAGCCTACCGGCTGATCAAAATTGCCAACGAACGCAGTCCAAACAACGGGGCGTATCTGGACAGTCTCGGTTGGGTACTTTACCGGCTGGGACGGGTCGAGGAAGCGTTGCCGTACTTGTTGCGTGCAGCGGAGCTGGAACCAACCGACCCAACCGTATTGGACCACGTGGCGGAGGTGTTGGAAAAACTGGGTCGCAAGGACGAAGCGCTCCAATATCTGCGGCGTGCGGTGGCGGCGGACCCGCAAAACGCCGACCTGCAACAGAAACTTCAGCGACTGCTCGGAAACTAAACTTCAGAAGTCGGTGCCGTGGTCGTTGCCCGTGAGCGAACCTCGCCAAATCGGGACGCTTTCTCGTTGGCGGTTGGTTGCCCGAGGCTACCGGCTCTTGAGCCGGCAGCGGCGCCACCACAGCACGATCGCCGTGCTTGAGGTCAGTAGCAGCAGGATGCTGGGTTCGGGCACGGCGCTGAGATTCCACGCGATGCCGTAGAACTCACTGGCATCGGTGCCGGTCACCCGCGCTTTGAAGTGAACTCCGAACTCGTAGTAACCGAAGGGTGCGTTGGTGAGGTACAGGTGCTCGACGTTGTTGACGGTGCTGATGGATCGGGCGACGAGCGTGCGCGTGGAAAAACCGGGATCGTCGCTGCGCCACAGGAGGAGGTCGAGGTCGTTGTAGGATGTTACGGAGAATGTGGGGCCGGGGCCGACGTTGCGATACCAGGTGAGCGTGAGTCGAATTTCGCCGGCGACGGGCGGTGTGACGCGGTAGAGGTTGGTGAGTCCGAAGCTGACGCTGTGCAGGTCCCAGCCGGTAGGGGCGACATTACCGGGGTTGAACTCACCGGCGGCGTAGTTGTTGTAGGCGGCAGGCGCGTTCAGCATACCGGCGCCTTGCGCGGGGTCGAGCGGTTGAGTGGTGGTGTGAACTCCGCCGGGGTAGGTGACGTTGCCGTTCCAGCCGGCCAGCTTGGTGGCGGAGTTCATCAGCGTGGCTTTGATGACACGCGGGTCTTGTGAGTTGTCGCGCGTTGAGCCGGTAAATGTGGTGGTGCCGACTTGCAAGAGACGCGCGGCGGTGCCGGCGACGAGCGGCGCAGCGAAGCTGGTACCGCTGTTGACGGTGCGGTTGGTTCCGTCGGGGCCGACCGGAAAGGTGGGCACAACAACGGGTGCGCCGGGGGCCACGATGTCGGGTTTGGATCGGCCATCAGCAAGCGGGCCACTGGGACTGAAGTCGGTCACGGCGGTGGTGCCGGTGATGTTGCTGACGGCGCCGACGACGATCGCGTTGTAGGAGCCGGCAGGGATGCGGAGGTTGTTAACGCCGGGGATGTTGCCGGGGGTTTGGACGAAGATGTTGGTGGTCTGGGAAACGAGTCGGTCAATGGCGCGTTCCCAAACACTGGTGCCGGTGGCATTGCCTTGGGTACCGGGCAGGGAGAAACTTTGGTTCATCACGCGCGTGTTGAAGTTGGTGGCGAGGAGAAACACAGATTGAGCGAGGTCGAGATCGGTGGCGTAGCCTTGATGACCAGCGGAGTACAGTTTGGCGCCCGGTGCGATACCACGAAAAACGGTGTCGGTGCTGACGAGCACGCCAGCGACCTGCGTTGCGTGGGCGTCCACAATGCCCGAGGTGCCGGTATGGATGTTGGTGGTAAAGGCAACCTGGCCGCCGAGGAAGAGATGATTGGTGGCGGGCACACCGGGTTCGACCTGGCCGATGCGAATGCCGATGCCGGTGTAATTGCTTATGGGGCCGTTGTAGACGCCAACCAAGGAAACGGAATTGCTCATGGCGAGTAACTGGTGGAATGGGAAACAGGCTGTGAGAGCCGCGGTCGCAAGACTTGCAACGCATCGAGAAAATCCGGTCATGGGAACCTCCATGGCGAAGCATCATGACTTCGCTTGGTTGACAAACACTCGTTCGGTTCATAAACTTGGGCTTGGAAAATGGCAAGCAGAATGAAGCCGCGAGAATATGTTGCTTGCATAAGGGGTCGCTAGCTGGTGAGAGTCTAGCTTAGCGGCACGTTGTAGGTTTACCGCTTGACTAAAGGGAAATTTGTGGTAATAGCGGCACGGAAAGGGGTAGGGAAAATGAAGATGAATATCGTGGGAGTTATCGTGTTGGGGTTGGTGGTGGCAGCCATCGGACGAGGGTTTGCGGCCCCAACGATTGATGGTGTTATTAACGCGGGCGAGGGCTGGACCTTGTTTCGGGAAAATCCCGACGCGCGGCCATACCTCGGTGGCTCGACTACCGGGTCAGACGACACGTTGGAAACCTCGCAATACCACTGGTGGGACGGCATTGCGATGAAAGACCGCTATTTCAAAGACAGTCCGCGGGGTGGGTTGAACAATATTTATTGGGCTGTGGACCCCACGCATCTGTACCTCGCCGTGCTGGGCGGAACCGCTCCGTTCAACAACTGGATCGAGTTTGGAACGGCGGGCAATGGTGATCAGGGCAATCTCTACATCGCGATTGAAACGGACGGGCAGGGTACCGAGTTGAACGCTAACAGTGCCCACACCAGCTACCTGCGGAAAGCGGTGGATTTCAAAGGTTGGCAGCCAGATTACATCGTGGGCGTGTTGTTCGTTGACAATGGAGGCGGCGGCAACGGCGCGGCAAATGTCGAGAAGACAATCACGCATGTGGTTACGGGTGGCAACCCCCAACTATCGAAGGGCGGCACGTCGGGGCCGTTCCGGTGGGACGCGCAGGTCGTTAGCGGTTTTGGTCATTATGAGTTTGCAATCGAATGGTCGGCGTTGGGCTTCTCCGGTTTCCCCTTCGGCGTGGAATTGAAAATTGCCGCTTACATGACGCAGAATGGGGAGAATTGGGATGCCTATGACAGCGCGCCTGGCATCGGCAATCGTTTACCCGGTGGGTCTGAACCGTTCGAGCAAATTGGTGATCACCCGGGGGATTACGACTCGTTGGACCGGTTGGACGCGGGGAACGCTGCGGACGACCCGAATGTGCCAGACGGCAGCTACCCCGGCTCGAACTACGTGGTGCCGGGTTACCTAAACGAGCACATTAACAACGACTACAACATCGTGGGTCGGCTGGATGAGATTGACACGATCGAGGAGTATTTCGTTCTGACGGTAATCCCGGAACCGAGCACGTTCGCGATGAGCGCACTCGGTTTGGCAGCGGCGGGGTTCTTGCGCCGACGCCGTTGATTTTCAGGGCGATTCGCAGATTTGGGCACTCGGGGGTTTTCCCACGGGTGCCCAATTTCTTTGTTGACAGACCTTGCCAACTTTGAGAGGTTACTGCCGATTTGTAAAACGGTTAGCGACACAGGGGAAAGGCGAGTCACATCAAGGCAAAGAAGGGAATGAGTGTAGCGCAAGCCAAGCTGCGTCGCGCGGCGCTCGTGTGGGCTTTCGCATGGGCGTTGGTGTATCCGCTCTTTGCGCAGAACAACTTCAATAACAATAACACGTTCGGCGCAGCCGGTGACCCGCCTGTGACGACGAACTGGGGCTTTGGTGGTTTGTGGAGCCTCGGCACACCGCCCGCCAGCGGGCAGGGCGACATCAACATCACCAACATTTTTCTGCGCGATACCACCATCACGAACGCAAGCGGTACGGGGTTGACTTACCTGCGCATTATCTCTGGCAATGGCATCGCCGGCACTTCGAACGTCACGGTGATTACCAGCGGTGCGCTGTCTTCCACGTACGGACTGCGCTTGGGTAATAAGGCCACGTTGATTATCGCCAACACCGCGACGTTCGGCAGCAACCTCAACCAATCTTTCGACCTGAGCGGGGGTCGGTTGGTTTTGTCGAATGCCTCAGTGTTCCTGAACTTCAACGCGGCATCGGGCAATGACGGCACGATACAATTCGTGGCCGGCAGCTCACAGACCGCGGACTTGAACTATGCGCAAAACGGCGGGGATTTCACCAACCGCAGCAGCGGAATCATCATCAAGGATGGTGCGGGTACCGGACGATTTACGGGGAATTTTGGTGGGAACAACTTTGCCTTCGTCAACACCGGCACGATCCTCGTTAACTCCGGCACCATGATTTTCGACCCGCGCGATGCGTTCGCGGCGGATGGATTCAGCAATGCCGTCAGCGGACGGGTGCGAATCGGCAGCGGTGCGAACTTCGTCATCAACCGCACCGCCAACGCGTGGAACAATGACTCCGACCCCGACAACTTTGGCGTGATTGAACTGGCGGGTGGTACGCTCACCGTTCAGTTCGATGGCAGCCAGGCGTCGGACCGTGGCATTCAAAACTTTGGCACCATCGTGGGGTCCGGCACGCTCGCCTTGCGCGTACGTCAATCTCCGACCGGGGTGACGATTGCCAGTAACGGCGTGCTCAACATTTTCCAAACGGTGGCCGGCAACCAACAAACATTCACCTCGGAAGGTGGCGGCTTCGGTACCTTCCGCGCGGTCAGCGGCGGAACCCTGCGCATCAACGGCAACGTCGCCAGCGGCATGGGCGGTTCCTGGCAAGTGGACAGCGGGGGAACGTTGGAGGTGAGCTCCGGGGTCACTGTGGATCTTGGTGCCGCGTTTATGCCCGCATCCCAACTCAATGGTACGCTTTTGGTCAACAGCGGTGGGGCAATGACGCTGGCGAGCTCTACGGCCGGTGGGCCTACCTTGGGCCAGCAGGGCACCTTCCAGCTCAATCCAGGGGCGAATGCCCAAACGTTCATTTACATACCCAACGCATCGGGCCTAGCCGCGTTCACCAACGTGGGTGCGTTTGTGCTTACGGGAGCCGCCACCGGCTCTGCAACTTTCCAAAGCGGTTTTGGCAGTGGACAGAATAACTACGGATTCGTCAATAGCGGTACGATCGTCGTGGGCAGCGGTGGTACGTTGGTGTTCAACTCGGCCAACGCTTTCGTGATCGGATTTAGCAACACATCCGCCGGTGTCATCATTATTAGCAATAACTCTGACATGGTAATCCGACGTGACGCTTCTGCGTGGAATGGCGGCGATGTGGTTGTGACCGCCGGCCGGATCATCCTCAACGACGGCACCCTCGTCACAGCGGATGGCGGCGGCGCGGACGCGACACGCATGATTCGCAACTTGGGCACTATTTCAACCGAGGCGCAAAGCACCAACACGCTGAGGACGTCCGTTCAAAACTTTGGCTTGATTGCTCTCACCAACGCACTCAGCGAGTTGCGGTTTGCGGGCACGGGCACTGCCTCGGCCAATGCAAGCGGCGGGACCATTGAGGTGCGGGACGGTTCGCGTCTGATCCTCACCAACCTGCCGGCCGGGACGAGCTTGAACTTCACCAACGCCGGTACCATCCGCGTGATTGATGGTACGGTAATCGGTGGCAACATCACCAACGTCGGTACAATCGTCGGCTACGGATTGATTGGCGGGGCCGGCGTCGTGAACCGCTCGCTGGTTTTGGCCAGCAACCTCACAGCCAACCCGGCTACGCTCACGGTGAATCTCTCCAGCTTCGTCAATCCCGACGTGGCGACGCTGGGGGTTTTGGGAACCAACACGACGTTGGCGGTGAATATGCCCGGCGGTAGCGGTCAACCGCTCATCAACCAAGGCACGATCAGCGTTCGTGGCGGAACCATTACGTTGAACGGCACGGCCACCGGCGTGATCACCAATGAGCCGACCGGCACAATTGTCGGGGTGGGGACTGTCACGCACACGGTGGTCAATCAAGGGCTGATTTTAGCGGCCAACCCGATTGGGTCGCTGAATGTTTTTTCGGTTGGACTACCGGAAATCTCCACCGGGACGATCGGTGCCAGCAACAGCGCGATCCTGCGGGCCACCATCACCGCCGGGTCTGGTCAAAGCTTCATCAATGCAGGCTCCATCTCGATGCGCGGCGGTGGTCTCGTTATCGCTGGCGGTGCGCCGGGTGTCATAACCAACCAAGCATGGATTACCGGCACCGGCAGCCTGTCACCGTTTGTGCACAACGTCGGTACCATCATCGCTCAAGTCGGCGACGGCGGTGCCGTTTTGCAGGTACCGTTGCTGGGTGGCACAAACACCTCCAGTGGTCATCTCCGTGCCGGTCTCGGGGCCACGTTGTTGCTGTCTAACCAAACCGTGATGAATTTCGGTACCATCGCTCCTGACGGCGCGGACGGCGGCACGATCGCCGTGTTGAACAACGGCACCATCGTCAACCGTGGCAACATCACGCGCAACGCCGGGTTTGCCGCGGGCGCGTCGCTCAATTTCACGGCTTTCGTTCAGAACGAGAATCTGATTCGCGTCACGAACGGCGTCATCGCGTTTTCCCACGAAAACGGTCTCGCGAACACGGCGACCATTACCATCACCGCAACCGGTACCCTCCAGTCGAACAGCTCCAACGCGTGGGCCAACGCCGGCACCATCGACATGCGCGGCGGCACACTGCGAACGGGCGGATTCACCAACGTGCCCACGGCTGCGGTGTGGACCAACACGGGCAACGTCAATGGGTTTGGCACCATCTTAGGTGGTGGGGCTTTTGGCGGGAGCGGCAGTGGATTTGATAAATCAATCGCAAACCTCGGCACAATCGTTGTCACCAACCCGCTCGGTGCCGCCGCCGTTACTCTCACGATCGACACGGGCACCGCCCTCGCACAGGATGGGATTCACAATGTGGGCAACATCATCATTTCCTCAAACAACACCCTTGCATTGAATCGCCAGCCCGGCATGCCCATCCTCAACACGGGCACCATCACCATCCAGAACGGCACACTAACCGGTAGCGGTGTCATCTCCAACACCACCGGGGGCATCATCCAAGGCTACGGCACACTTACTCATCCGATCGTCAATCTCAGCCAGGGAACCATCCGCGCCACCAACGGATTGTTGGTCATGAGCAGTGCCGTTCACCCAATCAACCTCGGCACGCTTCAAGTCTCCGCGGGTGCCACGATGACCTGGCACGCCACCAACGCGTGGGTTAATGCCGGCACGATCGACATGCGCGGTGGCACCCTGCGCACTGGTGGTCTGACAAACGTTCCGCCACCCGGTGGCCCGTTCCCCGGCGAACCCTTCACTAACCTCAACTACATCGTTGGCTTTGGCACCATCATCGGCGGTGGCGCATTTGGCGGGAGTGGACCTGGCTTTGACAAATCCATCCTCAACCAAGGCACAATCATCGCTAGTGGTGGCACCTTGATCCTGAATACCGGAGTGGCCACCGCCAATCGCGGCTTGGCGAACGAGGGACTCATGGTTGTTGCCACCACCAACGACACGCTCGTGTTGAGTCGCACCGCCGAAATCTCCGCCACAGTTACCAACCTCAACTTCATCCACAATAGCGGGCGCATCCTCATCCATGGCGGCACGCTCATCTCCCACACCTCTATCACCAACGTTTTTGAAAGCGCTGCCCTGCCGGGTTTGATTGAGGGCTTTGGTAAAATCTTTCTGACCAACCAACTCGTGAACCTCGGCACCATCCGCTCGACCAACACGGTGGCGGGCGGTAACGGCGTCATGCATTTCATCACCGACAACACGCCGCTCAATCTTCGTCAACAAGGCACGCTGATTGTTGAAGGTGGCAGTGAGATGATCTTCGGAACACAGTCCAATGCGGTGCTTGCCAACTTTGGCACCATCCTCATGCGCGGCGGCACGCTACGCAGCGGTTACGTCACCAACCTGAGCGCCGCGTGGATTCGTGGGCATGGCACCATTACCGCTCCATTGGAAAACTCGGGTACACTGCTTGCCACCTCCCAGTCCGCGCCGCTTCACCTGATCGGCAGCTCGGCGCTCAACAATCCCAGTGGCGTATTTGGGGCCAGCAACGGGTTGCTCATTGTCCAAGCCGCCTTCACCAACGCCGGTACCGTAACGTTCCTGAACAGCGTCGGGACGTTCCATGGCAGCGTCGTCAACCAGGGCGCATGGATCATGGATCCCAGCACGAACGTGTTTTTTGGCGACTTTGTGGTTTCCTCCAACGGCTACATCACGATGACCAGCGGCGACGTCAACATCTTCAAGAGCAATTTCGTCAACCGCAGCTACATGTCCAACCAATACGATACTCTCCACGGCAAGTTCATCTTTGACGGAACCGGTGGCCATACCCAGAGCTTCTACGTTGCCGGCGTGGACATGCTCGGCTCCAACGGCGTGCCCATCGGCACATTGTCGCAGACCAACGCGTTCCTCATCCTCGGCCCGCAACCCATCCTTGGCTTCACCAACAACTTCGCCCTCGACC
>JANWVU010000078.1 GCA_025056465.1 Verrucomicrobiia bacterium
AATCGCAGCCAGATGGCGGTCGCCAAACCGAACAACAACATAGCATTGAGGGTTAGACCGTACATCGCCCAACCCCCTGCACGCCAAATCCCGATGGCCTCTTGAATCAGTTCCAGCATGCGAGTCAACGAGCCGCCGCAACGGCCTCGGCAGCCGGTTCGGCCGGTTTGCTTTTGGCCAGCCGGTTGAGAAATGCCACGGCCAACTTCTCCATGTCGTCAATCACACCCCGTGCTTTCCGCGTCAAAAACGCGTACAGAATCAAAGAGGGAATCGCCACGATCAGACCAAACTCCGTCGTAATGAGCGCTTCCGAAATGCCCCCCGACAACGTCTTGGCGTCGCCCGTGCCAAACACCGTGATCATCTTGAACGTGTTGATCATGCCGGTCACCGTGCCGAGCAATCCCAACAACGGGGCCGCACTCGCTGCCAACCCCACGAAAGGCAACCAACTTTGCAGCTTCAACCGCGTCACCATCATTCGCTCATACATCACTTCTTCGACCAGCTCCGATGGCTGGCCGAGGTGTTCCATGCCGGCTCGAATCATGTCCCCACCGGGACCGCTCAGCTCACGTGCCGATGCACGCGCGGCCTCAAAGTCGCGTCGTTCGACAGCATCAAGGAATGCGTTCACCAGCCGGGCCGACGGTGCACGGATTTGGGCAAGCTGCACCCATTTGATTAGTGCAACGACCAATGCCGCCGCCGCCAAGCCAAGAATCGGCACCATCACCGGCCCACCCTTCCGAATGTGCTCCGTGAGAGTTTCTCGTGTGCGAGCGATTTTGTGGGCGTTGCCCAACGTTGGGTCCACTGGCAACCGACCGCGGCCGGTGGTCACCAACGTCTGCACTTCGCGGGTTAGTTCGGCAGTCGGTAACGCCACCACTGCCGCCTCCAGTGAGCCGAGCCGTTGCTCCGCCAAACCAATACTGCGGCCATCGTCCGATGCAAACACAGCTACCGGCCCGAACACCACAAATTTACCCGATCGCACCAACCCATCCTCACCGACCGCTCGTCCCTCAAAGCGGTCGCCGCCCAACGCGTCCAGCAATCGTTGCAAAGACGCCTCAACCACGGCGGCTTGTTTGGCGAGGATCTCGCCATGGGAAAGTTCCGTTTTCTCCGGCGCCAACCGTGCGGCTTCCAACGCGGCCTGGTATCGCTGCAACTCGGCGATGTGCACGCGCGTTTCAAAATTGCGGATGTACTCGGCGAGCAGATTCGACACGTAGGTGCGTTCTTCCTGCCGCGCCTTGATTTCCGTGCGGAGATTGTTGAGGTCGAGATTACGCGAGTCGAGCAATCGCGCCACGCGATCATACTCGGCACGCACGTTGAGCAAGGTCGTCTCACGCGCGCTCAACTCCCGGCTCAGCGGGATCTTTTCGTTCGCAATCTGTTCGCGCAACTCAGACAATTCCCGCAAGGCTGCATCCAGATCGCGCTGAGCCGACTGCGCCGCCTCGTCAAATTCTGCGGCGTGGGCGAGCATCACTGTGAGCAACCACGCCGCCATCACCGATGTCCATCGTTTCATCATTGCACCTCCACCGGCAATGGCAGATACGTGGCCACCCGTTCGTTTTGCAAAATGGCGATGGCCTGTTGGATCTCACCGGCCAGTTCATCAGCGCGTTGCCACTGCCACCCGGTCGGGCCGGGCCGACCAACCCCGGCAGCATCTCCGCGATTCGTGACGTAGTAGGCTTGTCCTAGCCCAAGATAAACCGTCTTTACCTCCGCAACCCGTCCTTCTTCCAGCGCACGCGTTTCCGTGGCCACCGTGATCTCGCGCTGAAACCGCGTGATCTCGTTCAAAATCCCGATGATGTTCTGGAACCGCTCCGACACCGACAACTTCGTCTCACCCGGTTTGGACGGCAGCCGCTGTGTCAGCAGCTTGATGCGCTCCGTCAAAGGCGGTGGAAGGCGCGGCAGCAGCTCACCCAGCCGCCCCTCCAACCGCGTGGCCAACTCCTGCAACTGCTGCCCGTGTTGTTTCAACGCATCGTTTTCCGCCAACAGCTCGCCCCGTTTTTTATCCGCTTCGCCGATGCTGGTCTGGGCTTCTGCAATGCGTTGTTGCAGGCTGTCAATCTCGCGCTCCAACAGCTCGGCACGCTCCGTTAGCATTTGTTTCTCGAATTGCCATTGCTGGCGTTCTTTGGAGATGATTTGCCGCGTCTCAATCCATTTTGACAACGCAGTGCGCGTATCCGTCAGCACCGATTGCTCTGCCTGCGCGGTTACCGCCGCGAACGAAAACACCCCGACCATCCACCATCCTCGTTTATTCATGCGCGCGCCTGCTACATGGCAAATGTCACGTGTCGGTCTCGGTTAGGTTACAAGTCCATGACGTTCCCAAAACTGCGAGGTTTGTCGCGTGCCTGTCACTGACTCGCCACATCTCCGAGACTAGCGGCGCACACCGTGCATTCCCATGGCGGGGTTGCGAAAGTTGTGGTTGATAACGGCATGTTTGGCACATGCGGCGGCGACTGCTGCGGCGCAACCCGAGATTGTGGCGCGGGTTGGGACCCAAATGATCACGCGGGCCGCTTTGTTGGCGGCGGTCCGCGAGCAAACCGCGTTGAAAGGCGAGTCGTTCGACGCGCTCTCACCCGAACGACAGTTCAACTACGCCATGACCGTTCTGCAACGAAAGGTGGACGACGCCATTTGCGAACAACTTGCCACCGACGAGATGCGCAAGCGGGCACGCGCAAACGCCGAGCGCGACGCGGTGCGCCTACCTGCAGCCGCACCGGCCTCGTTTCGCGAAGGACTGTATTACTACCACCTCTATCGCGAGCTTGCCGGGCGCCCTCCCGGCGATGCGGAGGAAAAGAGAATTCGCGAGCAGTGGCGGACTCAAGTCCCGGTGCGATGGCGGTTGTACTATTCCGACGTCGTGCACCCCAAAGGGCGCCCTCCGCAACCAGCCGAGTGGCTCGTCGCCACAGTGGTGGTATGTCTGGTGGCCGGTGGAGGGGTTTGGTTGCTTCGCCGCGAGAACGCCGGTACGACAGCCTTCGCCGCGTTGGTTGCCGGTGCGTTGGTGCGTGTAATCACGTGGGCTGGGATTCCGCATGATTACCTCGCTTATGATGTGGACGGTCACTTGGAATACGTGCGGTATGTTCACCAGAACCGCAGCCTACCGGCTGCCGAGGCGGGTTTTCAGTTTTACCAGCCGCCACTTTACTACATCCTTGGCGCCACAATGGCGGGGCCGGTGCCACGCAATCTGCAAACAGTCGGATTGGCATTCTCAGTTGCCACGTTGGTTGTCGGTTTATGTGTTGTGCCGGTAGGCTTGGGCGCGTGGTTGCTGGCAATGCACCCGGCTTGGGTGCTGACCGGCGCGCGAATCAACAACGACGTGGCCGTGACCTTCTGGGTGGCGCTGGCTTGGGCCGCCGCATGGCGTGGTTGGACCCAGCCGCAACTGCGTTGGCGCCTGCTGGCGGTTGTGGCGGCCGCATCGGCGCTTTGGACCAAGGCTACCGGCTTGGTGGCGGTACCGGTCGTGGCCATGATGCTCGCACGCGAGCGTCAGTGGTTGTGGCTGGTCGGCTTGACCGTCATTTTGTTGCTCTTGCCGGCAGGACTCACTGCCGGGAACGTTCAATGGTTGACTCCTGGTATCCGCCTCGAACCGCAATGGTCAAACTGGTTCACGTTCAATCCGTGGCGCGTCGTGAGCGAGCCGTTTGTCAATCCACTGCTACCGGGGCCATCCCGTGATCATCTTTGGGAATATTGGGTCCGCAGTGCATTATTTGGCGAGTTTAGTTTCTCGTGGTTGGCGGGTTGGGCGAGCGTGTTGATGGCGCTTTGGTTGGTCGTGCTCGTCCTCGCAATCGGGGGAATCATTCTGGCGATGTGGCGCAATCCAAACACCGCGCTACCCGTTGCGCTCGCGCTAATCACCGTAATCGCGGCCCAAGCGCTTTATGTAAGGCGAGCACCCTTCGCGACCTCGCAGGATTTCCGTTATCTCGCGGTCGTTCTGCTTCCGATTGCGTGGGCCGTGAACGAGGGTCTGCGCGCCGTGGTTCAGAGGCAAGGTCGCCGCCTACAACCCGCCGTCGCCCAATCGAAAACCAAGCCGCGAAAACGCACAGCGACGGGATGAAGTTTTGTGCCGTCCCTTGTCGTCAGCAAGGTCAAGCTCCGCGCGGGCAAGACGTGTCGGTAAAAACATGATGAAGTTTCTGGTGAGGTCGGTTCGTCATCATCCGTGCGGCCTGTGGTGTTTCGCGTAAGATCGCCTTTGGCGTTGACGTCGCCCGACGGCTTCGCTAGCTTTCCGCGCTCGCAACGTAACCGAAGAGGTCATTTCCATGTACGCAGTGATCCGAACCGGTGGCAAACAATACCGGGTACAGCCCGGGGACACCCTCCGTGTCGAATTGTTGGATGGCCAGCAAGGTCAGGAGGTGTCGTTGACCGACGTGTTGTTGGTGGCCGACGGCGACAAGGTAGCGGTCGGGCGGCCCACGGTCCCTGGAGCACGCGTCACTGCGGAAATCGTAGAGCCGATGGTTAAAGCGGAGAAAGTGATTGCGTTCAAGTTTCGTCGCCGTAAAGGCTACCATCGCAAACGGGGCGTGCGCGCACGGCACACGATCTTGCGAATTAAAGAGATCCTCACCGCGTAACCGTTTTCCAAGGAGACGTCGTCATGGCGCATAAGAAAGGTCAAGGCAGCGTTCGCAACGGTCGGGACAGCCATAGCAAACGACTCGGCGTAAAAGCGTTTGGCGGTGAGTTTGTCACCGCCGGTAGCATTCTGATCCGGCAGCGCGGCTCACGTTTTTTGGCCGGCGCCAACGTCGGAATCGGCCGCGACTGGACATTGTTTGCCCTGGCCGATGGTCGTGTCCAATTCGACAAACATGGCCGCCGCGTTAACGTGCTACCCGAACCCTCGTCGGCCAAAACCACGGCATAAACAAGCATCTCGTCTCCGCGCACGCGCAACGCGAGACGCAATCTAGCTTGAGCTCGCCTAAGTAAATTCACGCGCTCACCTCTCAACGGGCGCGGTGGACTGGTCTTCTCGGCCTTCGCACTCAAAAACGTAGTCCCCCGGTAACCCACCATACCTAGTGCCTGCCGGTGTCCCCGCGCTCCGAGTAAGGATCGTTGTGAACCCGGTTGCTATGAGTGCGGTTGCCGGCTTACAGTTCCGCTGTGCAGCGACGCTACGCCATCATCGGCAGCGGTGCGTTGGGTGGGTTTTACGGGGCGCGACTTCAGCGTGCCGGTTGCGAAGTCCATTTCTTGCTGCACAGCGATTATGAACACGTCCGCAAGCACGGTCTGCGGTGCGATTCAAAAGATGGAGATTTTCACCTGCCGCACGTCCACGCCTATCAACATGCGCGAGACCTGCCGCCGTGCGACGTGGTCATTGTCGCCCTGAAAACCACACACAATCATTTGCTCGCGGAATTGCTTCCACCCACGGGCGCGGTGCTCACGTTGCAGAACGGTCTCGGCAATGAAGAGGCGATCGCGGCGGTCACCGGCCCCGAGCGTGTTCTGGGCGGTGTGGCGTTTCTCTGCTCTCACAAAGTCGGGCCTGGACACATCCGTCACCTTGACTACGGCCAGGTTACCCTCGGCGAGTTTTCCACCTCGGTCGTCACGGAACGACTTCGCCAAATCGGTGCGGACTTTGAACGCGCGGGGATACCGGTTCGGCTCGAACCTGACTTGCGCATGGTGCGTTGGCGAAAATTGGTTTGGAACATTCCATTCAACGGGTTGTCCGTCATTCTCGATGCCTCAACCGATGCGTTGCTACGGCACACTGCTACCCGGGCGTTGATTGTTGACCTCATGCGCGAGGTTGTCCATGGAGCCAACGCATGCGGGGCGCGATTGACCGATGCCGATATCGAGCAAATGATGCAATACAGTGATCGCATGACACCTTACAAACCCAGTATGAAACTGGACTTCGAGGCCGGTCGGCCGCTGGAAGTTGAAGCCATTTTTGGTGAACCGCTGCGCCGCGCGCAACGAGCCGGCGTCACGTTGCCGCGCATCGAAACGCTGTATCGGCAACTATTCTTTCTCGATGCACGCCGCCGGCCATGACCCGCCTGACAATCTACACCCGACCGGGTTGCCATCTATGTGACCGAGCCAAAAACGTCCTCGAGCGATGCCGACAACGTTTCGCCTTCGATCTGCTCGAAGTGGATATCACGTCCGATCCCGATCTTCTTGCTCGCTACGGCGAGGACATCCCGGTAATCCTGATGGATGGAACAGAGATCGCCCGCCATTTTATCCGTGAACAACAACTCGTCGAATTATTGCGGAGGAAAACATCATGAAAACCAAAACCCTCGCCCTCGTCGCCGTACTAGGGCTTACCGGCCTAGTCATTGCACAAGCCCACGACGTCAGCCGACCGGCATTCGATCCACGGATTGACAAGCTGCTCGAACAAAACGAGCGGATCCTCAAAAACCAGGAGGAGATCAAACAGCGGCTCGACAAAATCAGTCAGGACCTGCTCCAACTTCGGCGGCGGCTGAGCTGATTCACATCGGAGCCGGTAGGAACTGGTTGGGGCCTGCTTTTCGGATTTGCGCCGTTACCGGTTCAGCACTTGCCGCGCTACGGCATACACGTGATCGGTCGTGAATCCAAACTGCTCGTACAGGACTTTGAATGGTGCCGAGGCGCCGAAAGCATCGCGCCCCACTATGGCCCCATCCAAGCCGACATACTTGTACCAACCAAGCGTCGCACCGGCCTCAACGACCACCCGTTTGCGCACCGCGGCCGGTAACACGTGCTCCCGATAGTCAGGCGGTTGTTCGTCAAATAGCTCGCATGATGGCATACTGACTACGCGCACGCGCACTCCCTCGCTGCGCAACCGCTCTGCGGCACCCACAGCAAATTGCAGCTCGGAGCCGGTACCGATCAAAATTAGTTCGGGGGTCCCCTCGCAATCGCTGAGAACGTAGGCACCGCGCCGCACCCCGTCGGCACCAGCATACCGGCTGCGATCGAATGTGGGCACTGCCTGCCGCGTAAGACATAAAGCCACGGGCCGTCGCGTCTGCTGCATCGCCACACGCCACGCTTCCGTGACCTCGTTAGCATCAGCGGGACGCAAAACCACCATGTGCGGAATGGCGCGCAACGAGGTCAACTGCTCAATCGGTTGGTGCGTTGGCCCGTCTTCGCCTACCCCCACACTATCATGCGTGTAAATCAGAATCACCGGTAGCTCCATCAACGCGCTCAGTCGCACCGCCCCCCGTGCGTAATCTTGGAACACTAAAAACGTGGCCCCGTACGGTCGCAGTTTGCACAAGGCCATCCCGTTGAGGATCGCAGTCATCGCGTGCTCGCGCACACCGAAATGCAAGTTTCGTCCTGCCGGATTGCCCCGCTGGAAGTGACCTGCGTCCGCAATAATCGTTTTGGTTGAGGGCGCGAGGTCAGCCGACCCGCCAATCAGCCACGGCACATGCCGCGCGATCGCGTTGAGCACCTTGCCACCGGCGTCGCGCGTCGCCACACCTTTTGGATCGGGAGGAAACACCGGTAGATCGCGATCCCAGCCGGCGGGCAACTCACCCTTTTGCATCTGGAGCCATTGCGTGGCGAGGTCGGGGTACGCACTCGCGTACGCCTCAAATCGCTCTTCCCACTCGCGCTGCCATTTGCGACCGCGGCGCACGGCCTTGCGCATGTGTGCGGTGACTTCCTCAGGCACAAAAAATTTCGCGTCTTTGGGCCAGCCGTACCGCTCCTTGGTGCGCGCGATTTCCTCTTCGCCCAACGGTTCGCCGTGCGCGCCGTGGGTATCTTGTTTTGTGGGGGCTCCGTATGCGATGTGACTGTCCACGATGATCAGTGAGGGTCTCTCCGTTTGTCTCAGCGCCTTGCGCAACGCGCGGTTGATCGCCGGCAGGTCGTTGGCGTCGGTGACGTGCTGTACATACCAGCCATAGGCTTGGAACCGACGCGCCACATCCTCGCTGAAGGCAAGATCGGTTTTCCCTTCGATCGTGATGTGATTGTTGTCGTAAATCCATACCAGTTTATGCAGACCAAGGTGACCGGCCAGCGAGGCTGCTTCGGCACAAACTCCCTCCATCATATCGCCATCGCCTCCGAGCGCGTAGACGCGGAAGTTTACGATTTCATGCCCGCCGCGATTGAAGTAGCTCGCCAACCATCGTTCCGCGATGGCCATGCCGACAGAGTTGGCAAACCCTTGCCCCAAAGGACCGGTCGTGGTTTCCACTCCGGGCGTCAGTCCGTATTCAGGATGACCCGGTGTGCGGCTTTTCCATTGCCGAAAGTTCTGCAGCTCGTCCATCGGGAGATCGTAACCGGTCAGGTGCAGCAAGCTGTACAACAACATCGAAGCATGCCCGCCCGACAACACAAACCGGTCGCGGTTGGGCCACTGTGGATCGGCCGGGTTGTGCCGCAAAAATTTCTCCCAGACCCAATAAGCGACCGGCGCCAAGCCCATAGGCGCTCCCGGGTGCCCCGAGTGCGCTTTCTGCACCGCATCCATCGCCAACGTCCGAATCGTATGAATGCAAAGCTGATCCAACGGCTTGGTCTGCGGGTGATCCAGCGTTACCTGCAACGTCGTCATGTTCATCCCCCTCTGAAAATCGCGCGGATAATGCGCCGGTCCATGCCTTGCCGCAAGCCCCGGCTCAAACGGACCTGCCACGCGGCACCCTTGGGACCCACCGGTTACCGAGACCAGCCTCAAATCCGATTTGTGCTTGCAAACCCGGCACTCACCCGACAGTTATGCTTGCATGACTAAATCCGAAAAGACGAGTGCGCTTCCGTCGCTGGCTACCTTGGCCGCCGAAATCAAACGATTACCATCGTCTGCAAACTATTCTCAATATTTGTACGAGCGATTGCGGGTGGCGTTGGAGCAGGTGCAGGGTCCGCAGCCCCAGCCGTTCTATTCGGTACGCACCCTGGCGACGGCGTGCCGGTTGCATCCTTCCACCGTAACCGATTTGTATGCGCGGTTGGAGGCGGATGGATTGCTGGTACGGGTGCGCGGCGCGGGCACGGTGGTTGCCCCGCAACGTCACCGAGGCACCCATGCGCATCAGGTGATTGCTGTGCCCCTATGGATACCCGGGTTTATCCACATACCGGATTGGCGCTTGTTCTTTCTCGTGTTGCAAGATGAGTTTAGCCGACACGGCGCCGTGGCTGATTTTATTTTTTACCGGCAGGGCGAGGAGGTGGAACCTGCATTTATACGCCGGATCAAAGCGCACCGGCCCGACTTGGTGTTTTGGCACGAACCGCACCCGCAATCGGACAAACAAGCCCTCTTGCGGTTATCGGACGCCGGGTTGCGCGTGCTCGCGACGCGGGACAAACCCCTTCTGCCATCGTTTCCCGGGTACTGGATTGACCGGCAACCCGCGTTGCGGCGCGGTTTGGAGGAATGGCGAGCGGCCGGGATTCGACGCGTGATTTTGCCGATGGCGCCGGAAACTCGGCCCGACCAACAGGTCATGGAGGCGCTGCGCATGTTCCCCTTCAGCGTCACGCCGATGGTCTGGCGGGGCGACAACCCGGAGAATTTTCTGCGCACGTTGGAGGTCGAACACGGCGGCGTAATTTGGATGGATGCGTTGTTTTACAGCGGACTGCAACAGTCGGCGCCGAAAGCGATGACGGAGCTGTGCCGTAGGACGCGGGTGTGGTTGGCACGAAGCCGACAATTACCCCCCAGCACGCCCCCCGACGTGCGCGTGGACGTGTTGGAGTTCGATTACCGCGCCACGGCCCGACGAGTGGCACGCGACATAGCCAGCGGCGCGGTTTGGTCCGCGAGCACCCCGGGACTTATCGAATACAAATGGCGCGGTCGCGTGTCGTCGGCTGATGTCGTCACGGCGCGAGATTTGGTGTAGCGATGATTGGCGCGGCCGGGATTTTGGAGGTCGTTCGCTGTCTCCGGTTGGGCGGTCAAAGAAATCGCATCTGAAGCGCGGCCAAAAAAACAGCCATGGGTCAGTTCGATCGTCACGCACTCTTGTAAACGCCGGTAGGCTCGCCACCGCCCCCGTAAATCACCTCATCGTTGGCGAGCCTACCGGCGTTTACAAGAGTGCGTGACGATCGAAC
>JANWVU010000079.1 GCA_025056465.1 Verrucomicrobiia bacterium
CCCGCGGAGCGCTACGTCAGCCGGCAGCGTTTGCTCGCGATGTTGGACTATGAGTTTGCGCTCTTGCAGCAACGCCTCCAAGCCACGCGCGGCGATCGCACGGAGTTTTTCGTGTATGCCAACACGGTGGCGACGCGCAGTTACTCGCGACGCAGCGACGGCCACGGTTGGATGGGTGTGCGGTTTCAGCACGCGCCCGGGGCTGCGCCGTCTGAGATCATTCTCCATGTGTGGATGCGTGACCCCGAGGCGGTGCGTGAGCAGGAGGCGATTGGCGTGTTGGGCGTAAACCTGCTGCACGGCGCATTCTACCGGCGCGCCAATCCCTCTGACCTGATTGCCGGGTTGCTCGACAATCTGATGCGCGAGCGGATTGAGATTGATCTAATCCGATTCGATGGCCCCGCATTTGCCGGTGTGGACAATCGCCTGATGAGTCTCCAACTGGTCGAGCAGGGTTTCACCGATGCCACGATGTTCACCGCCCAAGGGGAAGTGGTCCAACCGGCCGATCTCCTATACAAACGCCCGATTCTCATCGAACGGGGGAGTTTCCGTCCCATCACAAACCTCACCCACACCATCGTGGAGACAGCCCGTGCGCGATTCGGAGTCAGCGACGAGCCCATTGTGTTGCTCGAGATGACGCTGCGCCAATTGCAAACTGGTGACCGCATTGACCACACGGATTTCCTCGCGCGCGTGGACACGTTAGGCACGTTGGGTTACACGGTGATGATCTCAAATTACCTTCGCTACCACCGCTTGGTACCGTTCCTGCGGCGGTTGACTTCTCATCGCATCGGGTTTGCGATGGGACTACGCAATCTCAAAGAGCTCTTCGACGAGCGGTTTTATACAGACGTGCCCGGTGGCATCCTCCAAGCGCTTGGGCAACTCTTTCAGGGCGACGTGAAACTGTACGTCACCCCGGCCATTGACCCCGAATCGAAACTCATCGTGAACCCGGAAAGTTACGAACCGCCCCGGCATCTCATGCACCTGTATGGGCATCTCATCGAAAACCAACTCATCGAGACCGTCTCTGTGCCGGAGGAACTGCTCCGCATTTACTCGCGCGACGTGCTCGAGCAAATCCGTCGCGGCGACCCCCGCTGGGAATCTCTGGTGCCGCCGCCGGTGGCCGCGATGATCAAACAACGCCACTACTTCGGATGCCCGTGAACCTCGCGGAACGATTTCGCGCTCCCACCGGCCGCCGTGTTCGGCTGGCCGACTGTGATTCTGCCGACACGTGTGGTTGGACCAAAGACCGTGCGGTGAAACGATTGGCCGAGAACACCGCGCATCTCGCAGAATTACAAAATCGGCTATATGCGGAGAACCGACGCGCCTTGCTTGTGGTTTTGCAGGGCATGGACGCCAGCGGCAAGGACGGCACCATCCGACACGTCTTCGGCCCGCTAAACCCGCAAGGCTGCCGGGTGACCTCGTTCAAAACGCCCACACCGCCCGAGCTGGCCCATGATTTTCTCTGGCGCATCCATGCCGCTGTGCCCGCTCATGGTGAGATTGCGGTGTTCAACCGTTCCCACTACGAGGATGTCCTCATCGTGCGCGTGCGCAACCTCGTGCCGCGTCGTGTTTGGTCCCGTCGGCACGCTCACATCAACGCCTTTGAACGACTGCTCACCGACGCCGGCACCACCGTCATCAAGTTTTTCCTGCACATCAGTCCCGAAGAACAACGCGCCCGACTTCGTGCGCGGCTGGCCGACCCAGCAAAAAACTGGAAATTCAACCCCGGGGATCTAGCGGAACGCGAGTTGTGGCCACAATACATCGCAGCCTACGAGGATGCACTGTCGCGTTGCTCCACGCGTTGGGCGCCGTGGTACATCATACCGGCCGACAAAAAATGGTTTCGCAACCTCGCAGTGTCCGAGATCGTTCGTCATCATCTCGAGCAACTCAACCCTCAATACCCGCCTCCGCCGCCCGACCTCGACCGGTACCAAATACCGTGAGCGTCACGCGCTCGGCGCGACGGCTCGCTTGCGCGCGAGGCTTGGGCTCGCCTATGCTGCCGGCGATTCATGAAGTGGTGGCGGAGATTATGGCCGGTGGGGTTGCTCTTGCTGCTCGGCGCAACGGCGGATGAAACCCGGTCGTTTCGACTGGCCCAGGCGGCGTTTGAGGATCGGTTGTTCGATTTCGCTGCCCGGCAGTTGACCGAGTTCCTGGAGAAATATCCGCAGTCGGAATATGCCGACACAGCATCGCTGATGTTGGCGCAAGCCCAGTTGCGATTGCACGATCCGGTGGGCGCGCTGGAGACGTTGGAGCGCGCAACACGCGGTCGGCCGCCGGAGCAGCTTTCGGATGCGTTTTTGTTTTGGCGCGCTGAGGCGTTGTTGCACGCGGAGCGATTCGCGGATGCCGACACGGCTTACGCGCAGGTGCTGGAACGGACATCCAGCCCCTACCGGCCCCGGGCGCTACTGGGTCGGGCGTTGGCGAATCTCAAGCTCGACCGGTGGGACGCGGCGGAGAAATTTCTCGATGAGATTCCGCAGACGACCCGCCGCGCGCGTTTGCTGAATGAGGCGCAATTGTTACGGGCGCAAGTGGCATTGGGTCGAGAGCGATTCGAGGAAGCGGGGCAGTTGCTCGATGATTTGATTAAGCGGGAGGGCGAGAGTCTGTGGGCCTACCGGGCGATGCGATGGCGCGCGGAGCTGCTTGCGCGGCAAAGTCGTGGTGCGGATGCACTGGCATTATTTCGCGCGGTTACCGATGCCTACCGGGCCAGTCCAAGTCGGCCGGTGGAACCGATGCTGGCGGCGGAAGCGTGGGCGGGACAAGGGCGCGTGCTGTTAGACCAACAGCAATTCGACGAGGCCGTGGCGGCCTACCGGCAAGCACTGGATTTGAATCCGCCACCGCCCCTACGTCGCGACGTGTTGTTGAAACTGGGAGAGGCGTTGGTGCGGGCCAATCGCGTGGCGGAAGGCGTCGCACAGTTGCGTGCGTTGCTCGCTGAAGCGCCGCAGCAACGAGGCGCAGATGATTTGCAGTTGGCGATCGCGGATCTCTGGTATGCGCATCAGGATTATGCGGCGGCGTTGTCGGAGTATCAGCGATTGTTGACGACGTATCCGCAAAGCGGTCGGGTTGCGGAAGCAGCCTACCGGGCGGGTTGGTGCGCAATGAAACTGAATCGCCCGGCAGAGGCCCAGACGCTGTTCCAAAAAGCAGCGGAGACGGCCGGTACGAATTGGGCGTTGGCCGCGGAAGCGTGGTTCAAGTTGGCCGACACGCAGTTTGAAGCCGGTCGGTTTGCGGAGGCGGTGGCGTCGTATCAACGGGTGATTAGTTCATACGATGACAGTCCGCTCGTGGAGCGCGCGCTATTGCAGTTGGCGCTGACGTATCAACGAATGCAGAATGCCGACGCCAGTCTACACACGTTGACGGTTTTGTTGGAAAAATTTCCGCGCGGGGAACACGCGCCGGCGGCGTGGCTACACATTGGCACGATTCACGCCAACAGCGGTCGGGAAGCGGACGCGCGGGCGGCGTTTCGGCAGTTGATTGAGCAATTCCCGAAACATTCGCTGGCCGCTTCGGCTAGGCTGGCACTGGGTGAGTCGTTTTATCGGGAGGGACAATATGAAGCGGCGGCGGCGGAGTACGACCGGCTGATCGCCGAGCAACCAGACTCGCCGTTGGGTCAGCGCGCGTTTTACAATCGGGGTTGGTGCTGGTGGGCGTTGGGTCGCGCGGAGCAAACATTGCAGGAGTTCCGCGATTTTCTAAGCCGGTACCCGCAATCGCCCCTGGCGCCCGAGGTGGCGTTTTGGATTGCCGATTATTACGCGCGCCAACGCGACTATGTCAAAGCGCAGGAGGCGTTTTGGAATCTGCACCGACAATATCCAGAAAGCGCGTTAGCCGATGATGCGCTGTTCTTGGCCGGTCGGGCCGCATTTTCGCGGCAGGATTACCGGCAAGCGATTCAGTTGTTTGAGCAGTTGATCAAGAGTTATACCAATTCGTCGTGGCGTTGTGACGCGCGCATGGCGCAGGGCGATGCGTTGACGGAGTTGGGTCAGTTTCAGGATGCGGCGCTGGTGTTTGAGGCGGTGGGGCGGGAGTTTCCGGATTGTTATTTGCGGTGCGAGGCGCTGGGACGGCGGGCGGATTGTCTCTACACGCTCGAGCGGTATGACGAGGCGGTCAACGGGTACCGAGCGGCGTTGGAATGCGCGCCCGCCGATGACCTGGCGTTTCGCAATCAAGCGATCTACAAAATCGGGCAATGTTTCGAGAAGGCCGGTAAGCTCGACGAAGCGGCCGATATGTATCTGCGGGTGTTGTATGAGACGAAGGAATGGCCCGAGCCAAATCGGCCACCGGAATGTTTTTGGTTGGGGAAGGCGGGTCTGGCGGCGGCGGCGTTGCGCGAGCAACGACAACAGTGGCGCGAGGCAATCACGATTTACCAGCGACAACTCGAGTTGTGTCCGCAAATGCGCGAGGTGCTCGAGGAGCGCATCCGGCGGATTCGCGTCGAGCGGTTCATTTGGTTCTGAGCCGGTAGCGGCGCATGCATCGACGGCGAGTTAAACCCATTTCGCGTTGGAAACGATGGCGGCATCGTTTCGAAGTGGTTTTGGTGGACGCGGCCGGTTGGCTGGGCTGCCGGTTGTCGCGCGGTGCGGTACGTCGGCTCGGGGAGTGGCTGGGAGCACTGATGTTTTTGTTGTTGCGTAACGAGCGACGCATCGCGTTGGCGAATTTGGAGCTGGCGTTTGGCGACGCGTTCACGGGGGCGCAGCGACGGCGGATTGCGCGCGCATCGTTTCGAAATGTGTACGGGACGCTCGCCGGATTGCTTTGGGCGCCGCGATTGAGAGGGGATGATTTGCGTCGTTGGGTTGAGAATGGCGAGGTGTTTGCTCAGGCGTGCACGGAGGAGAAAGGTCGGGGTCGGATTTTGCTCACGTTGCATTACGGCGATTGGGAGTTGTTGGGCTTGGCAGCGGCGGCGTTCGGGTTGCCCATGACGGTGGTGGCGCGGGAGATGAGAAATGAGGCGTTGGCTGAGCGGCTGCGTGCGGTACGGGAGTTGACGGGGAATCGGGTGATTCCCCAAGCCGGTGCGGTGCGCAAGTTGTATCAGACTCTGCGGGCGGGGGGGACGGTGGCGATGCTTGCTGACTTGAATGGCCGGATGCGAGGCGGGGGCGTTTGGGTGAAATTTTTCGGGCTACCGGTATTCAATACAGCCAGTGTTGCGGCGCTGGCATTGCGAACGGGGGCGGTTGTCGCGGTGTTTGTTGCGGAACCTCTGTCGGCTGGACGGGTGCGTATCCGATCTCTCGGGAGGGTGGATTACGAGCCGAGCGGTGATTCGGAGGCGGACGTGGTGGGGTTGACGCAACGTTACATGGACATGGCGGAAGCGGTGATTCGCGAGCATCCCGAATGGTGGATGTGGTCGTATCGGCGTTGGCGATATCGGTTGTCACCCGAGCGGGGCCGGTATCCGTTCTACTCGGTGTATCGGCCGATGATGCCGGTGGCGCGTATGGAGGAAAATGGAATTCCCCACGGCGGGACGATGCGGTAATAGGAGCCGCGTGATTCCATGAACGAGTTGGAAGCGAAATTGCATGAGGCGCGTAGCGAGGGTTTGGCGGCGATTGCCGCCTGTGGCGACCTCGCCCAATTGGCGCAAGTGAAGGCCCGGTATCTGGGCCGGCAGGGATCGGTCTCTTTGGTGCTTGAGCAGTTGGGGCAGTTGCCGAAGGAACAAAAACCAGTGATCGGACGCCTCGCCAATGAGGTCAAACGGGCACTGGAAGAGGCCGTGGCGGCGAAGCGCGCGGAGTTGGAGACGGCGGCGACCCAAGCGGTCGCGGTGGACCCAACGCTGCCGGGCCGGCGGCATCGGTTGGGGCGATTACATCCGCTGACGCAGATTTTCGATGAGACGGTGCGGATTTTTCGGCGAATGGGATTTGCGGTGGAGGACGGGCCCGAAATCGAGACGGAATGGCATTGTTTCGATGCGTTGAATACGCCGGCAAATCACCCGGCACGCGATATTCAGGATACGTTGTATGTGGATTTGCCGCCGCATCCGCAACATGGCCGGTATCTGTTGCGCACGCATACCTCGCCGGTGCAAATCCGCACGATGTTGAAACAGCGACCACCGGTGCGGATTGTGGCGCCCGGTCGGGTGTTTCGACGAGATAATCCGGACGCGACCCACAGTCCGATGTTTCATCAGATCGAAGGGTTGTATGTGGATCGCAACGTGACCGTGGCGGATTTGAAAGGCACGGTGGAGTTTTTCTTCAAGCAGCTACTCGATCCCGCGACCAAAGTGAGGTTTCGACCCCATTTTTTCCCGTACACGGAGCCGAGTTTCGAGATTGATCTGAGCACGCCACGGTTGCGGGCGGCCGGTAAGGAATGGATTGAGATTGCGGGTTGCGGGATGGTGGACCCGAACGTGTTTTCGGCGGTGGGGTATCCGCCCGATGAGTATACCGGCTGGGCGTTTGGCTTTGGCATCGAGCGGTTGGCGATGGTGCAATACGGCATCCCGGATATTCGATTGTTCACGGAGAACGACGTGCGGTTTTTGGAGCAATTTTAGCCGCTGGGCATCGGCGCTGGGTCGGAGGGAAGCTTGAGCGCGAGGGTTTTTCTGATAGGCTGCAAGCCATGACCAACGACGAACGGAAAGCCATCATTCGACAACTTCTGGCGGAGGGACGGACGCTGTCGCAGGTGCAGGATTACCTTCAACGGGAGAAGGGCGACACGATCACGTACATGGAGCTGCGGTTGTTGTTGTCGGAGATGCCGGATGTAAAGCTACCGGAAAAGGAGCCGCCACGCGCGGTGTCAACAACCACCGCCGCGGCACCCGTCGCTGACAAGAAAGCCGGTAGCACGTCGGGCGCTGGGACGCCGGCCGGACAGCTTTCCATCAGCGTGGATCAGACACCGCCACCGGGTGCGTTGCTCAGCGGTTATGCGCGGTTTGCATCGGGAGCTAAGGCTCATTGGTTTGTGGATGAACTGGGACGGTTGGGTATCGAACCCGAGTTGGGCAGCAGCAAACCGACGCAGGCCGACATGCAGGAGTTCACGCGCGAATTGCGGCGATTGCTGGAGTCACCGCGCAACGGCTTTATGTAGTCGGCAGCCGTCTTACCGGCGGCGTTGCTCTTCCTTGAACAATTTGTACTCGACGCTGTCGACGAGCGCTTCCCAACTGGCCTCGATGATATTGTCGTGGACGCCCACTGTACCCCAGGTTTCCTGCCCATCCGTGCTTTCGATAATGACGCGGGTTTTGGCAGCGGTGCCGGATTGGCTGTCGAGGATGCGGACTTTGTAATCCACGAGGCGCACTTCGGCGATTTGAGGATAGAACCGACTGAGCGCGAGACGGAACGCGCGGTCGAGCGCATGGACGGGGCCATCACCCTCGGCGACGGTGTGAACGATTTCGCCATTGACCTCGAGTTTGACGGTGGCCTCGACGATTTGGTGACCGTTGACGCCATGGCGGTCCATGACCACCCGGTAGGCGTGGAGTTTGAAGAAGGGCTTGTGTTTCTTGAGCAGTTTTTGGACGAGGATGTGAAAACTACCGTCGGCCGCTTCATATTCGTAGCCGCGATGCTCTAGTTCTTTGAGCTGGGCGAGGATGGCTTTGAGCTCGGCAGAGTGTTTCTCGAGATCCATGCCCAGCTCGTGGGCTTTCATGAGGATGTTGCTGCGTCCACTGAGTTCGCTCACGAGCACGCGGCGGCGATTGCCGACCAGTTCCGGTTCCATGTGCTCATAACTCCGTGCGACTTTTTCCACGGCGTTGACGTGGATGCCTCCTTTGTGTGCAAAGGCAGTGGCGCCCACGAACGGTTGGCGAATATCGGGTCGCACGTTGGCCAAGTCGTCCACAAACAAGGACAGTTCACGGAGGTGCCGCAAGTGATCCCGCGGGATGCAGGGGTAGCCCATTTTGAGCGCCAGACACGCGATGACGGTGGTTAGGTTGCAGTTACCGGTTCGTTCCCCGTAGCCGTTGATGGTGCCTTGGACCTGCGTGGCGCCGTTTTCAACAGCGACCAGCGCGTTGGCCACGCCGAGCCCGCAATCGTTGTGGGTATGGATGCCGATGTCACCGGTAAGGGCACGGCGAGTTTCTGCGGTGATTCGCGCCACCTCGCTGATCATGCTGCCGCCGTTGGTATCGCATAGTACCAGCCAATCCGCACCGGCGTCGCGTGCAGTCTGCAGGCAGGCGAGCGCGTATCGCGCGTCCTCCTTGAACGCGTCAAAAAAATGTTCCGCGTCGTACACGACCTCTTTGCCGTGTTCTTTGAAATAGCGCACCGAATCGCGAATCATGGTGAGGTTCTCTTCGCGCGTGGTGCGCAACACTTCGGTGACATGCAGCGGCCACGTTTTCCCCACCAAGGTCACGACCGGTGTTTCGGCGGCCAACAAGGCGGCAATCTGAGAGTCGTCTCGGCATTTGGTGTGTGCGCGGCGGGTGCTACCGAACGCGGCGATGCGCGCGGTTTTGAACCGACGGCCACGAACGGCATGGAAAAATTCCATGTCTTTGGGGTTGGAGCCCGGCCAGCCGCCCTCGATGTAATGCACGCCGAAGGCATCCAAACGCTCCGCGATGCGCACCTTGTCGGGGCTTGAAAACGAGATGCCTTCCCCCTGCGCACCGTCGCGCAGGGTCGTGTCGTAGATTTTGATCTGGGGCTTCATCGCCGAAACGGCAGAGTAGGCCATCGCCCCGGTGGGGTCAAGGAAGGCGCAAATGAAGACATCCCGCTCGCACAGGGTTGGTTGGTGCCTCGTGAGGCCACCCTTTCATGGGTATTCCAACGCATCCGCCCGACGCATGCGATCGTAGAGTTGGCCTGATGGTTTGGAGGTTGCCGGCTTGATTTGCACCTCGACGCCTTCGGCCTCCCGGATGCGGTGAATCAGCCGATGCCTCAGTTCCGCACGCACTTCCTCCAACGCGGGCACCTCGATGAGATTTTGCAGTTCGTAGGGGTCGGCCAGCAGGTCGTAGAGAAATTGTTCCTCATAGACTTCGGCGTGTGTCTGAACCCAAGCGTTTACGTTGGGAGCATGCACGGCGTATTTCCAGCGATGCGTGCGGATGCCGCGACCACAGACCGCCTCGCTGATTTGGAAAAAAACCTCCGACTGATCGAACGAACCACGCCGCGTGATGCAAGGCCAAAAACTTTTTCCCTGCATCTCCGTCGGTACGGGTAATCCGGCCGCCTCCAACAAGGTGGGTGGCAGATCAATCAAACTGATCAACTCGCGACGCTGGCCTCCGCCGTCGAAACCGGGTCCGCACAGTGCCATGGGAATACGAATGCTACTCTCGTGACAACTCCGCTTGTATTCGTCGTTGCGGGTTTTGAAGTGACAGCCATGATCGCTCGTGAACACCACAATCGTGTTGTGGTGCAAACCGAGGCTGCGAAGAGCGTCGCGCACACGACCGAGAGCCTCATCCAGTCGCTTGATGCACCCCCAGTATCCGCCGAGTTGATGCGCTGCGGAACCCTCGAGCGACGCCAAGTCCGGTGGCGTCCATCGGCCCGCGTATCGTTCTCGGTAGCCTTCGGGCGCGGCGTATTCATCGCGGTGGTTTTGGTGGTGAGGCTCGAGAAATGACATCATCAGGAAGAACGGACGATGTTGGTTGCGTTCAATGAATCGGATACCGGCATCGGCAATGGCGTCGACCCGATAACCCGGAAGTTTCACCGGTTTGCCTTCGTGATCAAAAAGGACCGTATCGTACGCGTCGGAGGTAAACTCCAAGAGGTTACTGGCGAGCCACTCATCGTACCCGCTACGGTGCTCGGGTGGTACCGGTCCGCTCGATTGTTTAGCCCAATATAGGTGCCATTTGCCGATGTAGCCGGTGTGGTAACCGCCCTCGCGAAACCAGTGTCCCAACGTTTTGACATCAGGCGGCAAGCAACCGCCGTTGGTGGGGCATCCGACCTGTGTCGGGTACCGGCCCGTTTGTAACGCCGCGCGGGCCGGCATGCATACGGGTTGGCATGTGAACGCGTGGTAACAATGAGTCCCTTCAACGGCCATGCGATCGAAGTTGGGGGTCAACTCTAG